>JAYZCG010000052.1:0-68521 GCA_036338435.1 Acidobacteriota bacterium | reverse complement strand
TGTATAGAAATCTCCGTTGTGCTATTAATCTTCTTTTCCTGTCATAAAGGTAAGTAACATCAATAGATTTTCTCTCTACTGGCGGCCACAATACCGCAGATACAAACGGCCCTATCCTCTGAGACCATTACCTCCCAAGATATAGTTAAAATATACCTAGCACGCATTGCCGCCTACGACCAGCAGGGCCCTGTTTTGAACTCAATCAGCGCCATCAACCCCAATGCCCTAGCTGAAGCAAAAGTGCTTGATGTCGAACGAACAGCAACCGGTCCGCGTGGCCCCTTGCACGGTATTCCTGTGATCGTCAAGGACAATTACGAAACTAAGGACATGCAGACAGCGGCAGGATCTCTTTCCTTAGCCAACTGGATTCCACCGCACGACTCATTCCTGGTGAAACGTTTGCGCGAAGGTGGGGCCATAATCCTAGCGAAAGCAACCTTGCACGAGTTTGCAATGGGAATTACCACAGTGGGTTCGCTGTTTGGACAAACCCGAAATCCGTATGCTCTTGACCGCAACCCCGGGGGTTCAAGTGGTGGAACGGGTGTTGCCATAGCTGCAAACTTTGCGACAGTGGGGCTGGGAACTGATACCTGCAGTTCGATCCGTGTCCCGTCCGCACACAACAACCTAGTGGGCTTGAGAGGAACACAAGGTCTGGTAAGTCGGACCGGAATTATACCACTGTCTCATACCCAGGATATCGGAGGACCAATGGGCCGGAGCGTCAGCGATGTGGCTATCGTGATGGATGCAATAGTAGGCTATGACCCGGCAGATCCACCGACAGTTGAGAGTATAGGAAACATTCCCAAAAGCTATATACCCTTCCTTCGAGACGAAGGACTGAATGACTCCAGGATCGGGCTGCTGACTAGCCTTCTGTCTACCGTCCAAGAAGATGAGAAGGTTGCCCAAGTGGTGCGCAAAGCAATGAATGAAATGGCGCAACAGGGCGCAGAAGTAGTTGAGATCACTATTCCAGAATTGGACAAACTCCTAGCTAATCCACTTTTGGTTGCAGAATACGAAACCCGAGAAGATCTGAACGCCTATCTTGCTCAACACCCCAGTGCACCCGTGCAATCCCTGAAAGAGATACTGGACTCAGGGCACTATCATCCCGCAATAGAGTCACGTCTACGTCGCCGCCAAGACATTTCCACTGCGGATACCCAAGAATATATGGAACAACTTCTGAAGCGAACCGCACTCAGGCAAGCTGTTCTGCTGGCCATGGCTGAGCACGACCTGGATGCACTTGCCTATCCAACCATCCGCCAAGTGGCTTCTCTTATCGGTGACAACCAGGAGGGAAGCAATGGTTGCTTGAGCGCCAACTCAGGGCTCCCGGCCATCACAGTGCCCGCTGGCTTCACGGATGATAATTTACCTGTGGGACTGGAATTACTGGGCAGAGCCTGGAGTGAGGCTCGGTTGATTGGATTAGCTTACGCCTATGAGCAGGCTACACAACACCGTCGTTTGCCAACAAGCACACCGCCTCTTAAATGAATAAACAACCCTAGTAATCTCATCACGAGCAATCTTTCTTACCGGGACAAGTCTCTCTCGATGTCACTCGTTACGGAAGCATCCCTCAGTCTGAAGTCTCGGGCTCTTCTGGGGGTATTTCGGATCGTGTGCGCCCAAAATAGAGTCCGATAGCCAGAGTTGTAGATCCTAGGAGCAAGCCGGCGACCACGCCGCCAATCACCCAAAAAACTTGGTTATAAGCAGGAGTCAGAAGTAAACCTTGAAGGGGAGCAACTCCTTCCCCGACCACGCCGCCTCCTTCGATGCTAAAACGTTGCGCACTCCACTGAAAAACATAAGCCATGGAATAGCTCATCAAAACCATTAACCGAGTACAAAGAGAATAGAGAATGACTGCCTTGGAAAGAGTCACAAATGGAGACAAATTCTTGTTGTTGGCTAAAACGACACCAAAATAGACAGGCATCAGTAATTGTAACCAGACCACACCAAGTAAGGTGTTCACGGCCTGAGGTGCGCCCAATTCTTCTAGAACAATCCTCACCACGATCACGGCAAGGGTCACAATAAGTGGCCATTTGAGGAGATACTTCATTGGCTCGGACTATACGTGAAGAAGACGCAGACAACAAACACGGATGTGCTTTGATCCTTTGCTGCCGATGCAACAATCTTGGTCTATTGAGAACCGGACAGTTGATCACCATCCCACACTAATTCTCCGTTGAGGCCTGTCATCACCACCCTGATATCAGGAACCTCCTCGATAGGGATGGTGAAAAAATCCCTATTAAGCACGGCAAAATCTGCATATTTGCCCGCTTCCAGTGTACCGATCGTATCCTCGGCTAGCATGTACTCGGAGGCCCAGGTAGTTGCCATCTTCAAAGCAGTCACACGGTCGATAGCCTCTTTGGGTTGCAGGACCATTTTCTCAGAGGAACTAGGCAAAGTGATCTCACGAGTGACTAGCCGATAGATGGGCCGCCAAAAGTTAGTGCCGTCCGCCTCGAAGGTCACACGGATCCCCTGATTAATCCATGATTTAACCGGCATGATAAAGGGTCTTAGCTGCTCCCCATAGTCCTTCAGAGACGAAGGAATATCTAGAAGACGGAAAGTCACAACATTGAGATGTATTCCAAACTTCTTGATCCCCTCCATCACGTCTGGAGGCGTTCCCAGCAATTGATTGTGCTCGACGGCCGTTCGCAAGTCCCTCATGTAGTCCACCGAGTAATTCCCTTCCCGCATGGCTTCTTCCAGCATCTGGATGTAGAGCCGCATCCCATGGCTAGAAGTAGAATGAGCCTGAACGGGCCTCCATCCATGAACGATTGCTGTTTTGTAAGACTCCCACGGCTTACTTCCCGGTTTGGGACATCTCTCACGGGACTTAATCTCAGGGGGAGCCAATACATCGGGCCCCATACACACCTCGTTGTCAGAAGCATCCCAGATTTCGTTTGCCATCCCACCCAACCAAAGCATTTCTCCACCACCTCGATGTGTGGTCCAAGGCGCTCCGTACCCTTTATAAAACTCACGCATAGATTTGAGATTGAAAAAGTTTCCACGTTGTGACTCCACATAATAGGCGAGTCTGTGGGGCATTTGTCCTTCTCTATTGAGATGGTGAAAGGCAGCAATAACCCGGGGAAAAAGAATGCGAGTGGAGACGGTCGTAATCCCTAACTTTTGGAGTTCGAGTCCTTGGAGACGCATGGCCCTGGCAATTTTTTCTACGGGCTCATCCTTCCACCAGAATTCAAAGGTCAGACCCTGCAGTTCGGGAACGGGAGCATACCCATTACTGGCTGATCCAGGACCATTCTCCAGATTAGTACTTTCCTCCCAGTCGGGAAACACCTTTTTAAATTCCGTGATGGCGGTTTGATTGAAAATCCCGGCCACCCGAGAACGAATCATGATCGGATGCTCCTGAATGGCACTATCGAACTGTCTCCGATTGATCTTTCCCGTATAGAGCCAAGTGCGAACGGTTCCACTCCGGTTATTAGCTCCTGCTTCCAGATTCACGGAAATCCACTTCCCTTTTGGAATCTGTTGCACGCGAATTGCATTGAGAATAGATTCCCGCACTTTCTTCGCCGTGGCTTCGGCAGTTGCTTCCGCGACCACGCTGATATTTACACTCGGGTCAGTAAGACCCACCTGAGGACCGTAGCGGGCAGCAGCCGGAGAAAAGATGTGATAGTGGGTCTGGACCAAGCCAGGAATAACAGTTCTCCCTCCAACATCCACCTTTCGGGTCCTGGGGCCCGTCAACTTCACCATCTCATCATTTGTCCCTAGGCCCATGACCCTCTTTCCCTTGATGGCCATAGCCTGATAGATACCTCCTGGGGTATCGGGAATAATACTCCGGTCATCCATCGACACGATCTTGCCATTAACGACAACGCTGTCGGCATAACCCTGTTGGGCAACCAAGTCAGGAATTGCCTGGGAAAAACCGATGGTTGTCCAGAGTGAAAAGAGAAAGTAACTAACCAAGATTAATTGTGCCATTTCATCCCCCAAAAACTGATGTTACGATCTTTTATTCTCCCGAAAAAAATGTTGAAAAATACATATCAAAAATCCCTGCACACAACTAGCTAGGCCAAATATGAGTCCATAAACTAACCAAAAATATGCACCTTGTGCATAAAGATCTGCAGCCATCATGTAAGGAGCTAAAATGGCACTTAAGTAAGGAGTCAGAACAACACCCAATAAAAATGGAAGGACAAACCACAGCGCATAATAATAAACAGGTTTGGGAAACATTTTTTTCTGAGACCCTTCCAAGTGTCTCTCAAGACTAACGATACGGTGCTTCAAATCACGAATTTCACCTTCCATTTCGGCAACAGCGTCAGCATCAGTCTCATCGTAACCCCACATAGATCTCCTTTAATTTCAATGTGTCTATATTGAAGTATAAACGATCTATTTCACGTCCACTATCAAGTTGACCAAAGCCGTGTCTTCAGTCGTAACCCTTTGCGTAAAGTATCAAATAATACAAGTTGATCTCCTAGGACGGGGACGCTTACGCTATTGCTCCATAGCGACAATCTCTGCATGATACTAGCTTAAACGTATCTTTTTAGTACAATGCACTTATGCCAAGAAAACGCCGCAAGATCAAAGAAGATCTTAATTTGAACCATATCGTTTCTCAGCAATTTGACCAAGCGGCAGCTTTGATGAGAGAACCTCAGGGCCTCCTAGAAAAAATCAAGAAATGCGACAACGTCTTTCAAGTCACCTTCCCGGTCAAGATCCGAAACAAAATCAAGCACTTTATCGGATGGCGGGCAGAACATTCACACCATCGCAAACCTCTAAAAGGAGGACTACGTTTCAGCCCCCTGGTTACTCAAGATGAAATCATGGCTCTTGCCGCTCTTATGACTTATAAATGTGCCCTGGTAGACGTTCCTTTCGGGGGATCCAAAGGAGGTGTTTCCGTCAATCCCCGTGAGCTTGAAGTTCGGCATCTGGAGCAACTCACTCGACGATTCACTGTCGAACTACTCCGCAAAAACTTCATCGGACCTGGAGAAAATGTTCCCGCACCCGATATGGGAACTGGGGAACGGGAAATGGCTTGGATTTTCGATACTTACGACACCTTCCATACGGGAGAAATCGACAATATGGCCTGTGTCACCGGAAAACCAGTGACACAGGGCGGCATCCGAGGTCGAAAGGAAGCAACGGGCCGGGGTGTTCAATTCGGTATTCGACAGGTTTTTGAACATCACAAGGAAATTAAGGAATTGGGAATGGATCCCGGACTGGCGGGGAAAAGGGTGGTTTTGCAGGGATTTGGTAACGTCGGCTATTACGCTGCCCGGTTCCTGTCCGAGCAAGACGACTGTAAGATCATTGCTATAGGTGAACACGATGGAGCGGTTTTCAATCCCAAAGGACTGAACATTGCCCAACTCCTTCGGCACCGAAAAAAATGTGGAACTATTCTGAATTTTCCAGAAGCTCGCAGTATTACTAACCCCCGAGCCGTGCTTGAGATCGAGTGCGATATCTTGATCCCCGCCGCATTAGAGAATCAGATCACACTGAACAACGTGGATCGTATTCGAACTAAAATCCTGGCCGAAGCAGCCAACGGACCAGTAACGCCCCAAGCGGAAAAAAAATTACGCAAAAACGGTGTGCTTATTGTCCCCGATATTTATCTGAATGCCGGAGGTGTGACAGTTTCCTACTTCGAATGGAGCAAGAATTTAGCTCACATTCGATACGGACGAATGGGACGTCGTTTGGAAGAGTACCGAGGAGAACACCTGGTTAATTATTTGGAGAAAACAGGTGGGCAGAGCCTTTCAGGCCCTATTCGTAATGTCTTTACGAAGGGTGCCCAAGAGGCCGATCTAGTAAATTCTGGATTGGAAGGTACGATGACCACGGCCTATGAGGAAATCCGAGGTGTATACAAGCGCCGACGCAACATCCCCGATCTGCGTACGGCTGCCTATATCGTGGCCATTAAAAAGGTCGCCACCGCTCTGCGAGAGCTAGGCATTTTCCCCTAGAGCAATACTCTTCAATCCTTCCCGAATTGACTGGGCCTTCCCCCGGACGTACAATTTCTAGACCCGTACGGATCGTTTGTGAATCCTCAAATAAAAGGAAGGGAAACATCGTGAAAAAATATTGGCTCAGCTGTCTTCTAGTTTTACTTATTCCGGGCCTGGGAATAGGACAGGAACTACCCCCTCTGGTAGCGCAGCAAGGTTATGCTGACTTGGTTCTGGTCAATGGAAAGATCGTATCCATGGACGATTGGGGTACTGTTCCCAACTCGCCGGGAAATATCTATCAGGCCATGGCCATTAACGGAAAACGCATCATGGCTCTGGGAACCAATGCATCCATGAGTCAACTGGCTGGCCCCAATACTCGTTTTGTGGATGTAGGGAATCGAACCGTGATTCCAGGCCTGATTAATCCCCACTTCCACACTTATGGAGGGGCGACCAGAAGATACGGACCGGAAGTGGGTCTTACTGACCCCAGCATAAAGCTGGACGTGGTCGCAGAAACGACAGCAGAAGGTACCGCTAAGAAGATCCATGACACCATAATCAACGCCATCCGAGTGCAGAATATCCCAAATGGACAATGGATTACGGTCCGTCTTAACGATAGCAAAGATAATGCTCCGAATACGGCACGCAGTTGGCTTTATCTGGGCAAGCTCAACCGAAGGCAGATTGATGCTGGAACCGAAAGCAATCCGGTACTTATTTCCATGGGAGTCCAAGGAGTTTTCAACAGCGCTGCTGTTGAGTCGATCAAAGGAGTCTTTGCCGATTGGGAGGAAAGTACGGATCTGGAAAACCGTCCTGGGGCCGGGAGAGACGGATATGCTGCTGTTCCAGAGATCGGAGGCTTGACCTTCGAATACTGGTGGAAGGACAAACCACAATATACAGAGAAATTGGCAGAAAGCTTGCGCAAATTCGGAGATGATCAAATCCAAAGAGGTGTCACGACCGTAGGAACACGCATCGTGTATCCGTCTGTCGTGGCCGCATACAACCTTCTTAACAGAACAGGACAAATGCCCCACCGGTTGGCCTACTACATTGAATCGCAGAGAGGACACTTTTGGAATCTCAAAACCATCCGCGAATTCTATAAGGGTTACGGAGCTCCCTGGACCACCCACTCCGGTGGTGGAGAAATGCTGTGGTTGAACGGGATGTGTAATGAAATATGGGATTCCGTTGCTGGCGAGGTGTGCTTGGGTCCAGACATGCCGAGTGCGCCGCCGGAAACTAAGGCTCGGGAGCGATGCCCAAGCCCTGGAACTAAGCCCTGGGAGAGTTACCGTCAAGCCATTGTGCATGGATGGCGACCGGCCCAGGCCCACGGCACCTCCAGCCATGGCGCCCGGCTCTACATTCAGATGCTGGAACAAGCCATGGAAGAAGGCAATTTTTCGTTAGAGTACATGCGTGGCCTCAGAACCACCCTAGAGCACAATATCTTGATGGGTGCCCAACCGGACGTAATCGCGGGAATCAAAAAGTTTGGAATTATCATCAATGTCAATATGGGAATGCTGGGAGGCGTACCCAGCAGCATCGAACTGTATGGTGAAGAGCTGAGGAAATTTGCCATGCCCGTAAAGACCTGGATTGATGAGGGAATCCGTGTGACATTTGAAGGCGGTGGTAATTGGCGACCCATCCACACCCTGATTACCCGGGAAGTCATCAGAGGTGACTTTGGAGTCCGTCGGCCAGAAGGTGAACCTCCGGAGATCGTAGTACTGCTCCCCGAACAGGGAGTGGATCGAGTAACTGCCCTAAAAATGACTACCAACTGGGCTGCCGAATACGTTATGGCAGAAGACACCCTTGGTAGCCTGGAGTCGGGCAAGTATGCTGATTTTGTGGTGTTGGATCGAGATTTCTTCACCATTCCCGTTGATGAGATTCTGGACGTAAAAGTTGTGGCCACTGGTCTCAACGGCCAGATTGTCCATGGACAGGATGTATTAGACGCCGCAAACTAGCACCCAAGATTCAGAAGGAACAACAAATGGGAGGCCAAAACCTCCCATTTGTTGTTCGGGCCTATCTCATCGTGTAAGTCGTCGAAAAGAATGGCACGCCCGGCAGGATTCGAACCTGCGACCTACGGATTCGAAGTCCGGCGCTCTATCCACTGAGCTACGGGCGCATCAAGGGTTTCAGTATATCATCTTCGATTTGTGTGTGGATTTATGTGGGACTTTTTTCCAAAACACGATCCAAAATAGACATTTTTGGGCAAGATGCTTCTTTATGGAAGATCCTTGACAAAAGAACAGACTCTTTCTAGTGCGATTTCACCCCCAGATTCTGGGGAAGGATACACCCACTCTCCCGTACGATTATCAGTCTCAATCGGCATTCCCTCACCCATTGATTGTTTATAATACAAGAGCCTAAGCGTTCTCACTTTCCGAGGGACACCGCAGTCAGCTTCGACATAAGCTTTGACAGACAAATTCCCATATACCGGTTTCAGATAATCATCCAAGTTCCAAAAATAAATATATCCAAGACCACCTTTTTTTATACTATCGACATCAATATAGAAGGAGGTTCCGATCTCGTTGTTAGCCACCCTATCCCACTCGGCAAAACTGGGGACTGAGAACATAAGTAACAATGTTAGTGTCGCGAGTAGATTTGGTTTTTTCATGGAAGCCTACCTACCGAACGATTGTGGGTGGAACAGCAGAGAATAGAGTAATGCCATTGGCCCCGACGACTCCGAACAGCATCTGTCCAACCAGCGGCTGGTTGGAGACGATGGAGACAAATCCACCCACCTGACCCGCGGAACTCGTGACGAATTGATCTACCAGCTTGGATACCCTTTTACCTGCTCCTAGCGTCTCTTCAACCTGTCCAATAACAGCTCCCAGAGAAGAGACCACTTTGAAAGTGAGGGTCGCATCCACTGCTCCGGGGTTAAACAGAGCCACACCGGTGAAAAACCCCGAACCGTTGGCCAGTTGGGGGAAAATCGCTTCTTCGAAAGTCTCCATTTGTAAAAGCAATAGGGCGGAGTAATCTAGTTTTAATGAGTCTCCAAAAATAACGTCACCCACTACTCCAGGGCCGTCAGCTACAACCTTAAGTGACCCGGTAAATCCCTGTGGAGGATCAGCAAACAACGTTCGGGCATCCTGACTTAACTGGCCTCCTGAAGCCACGTTAATCTCGACCGGATTGCCCAGAGTAATACCGTCAGAATCAATGGCCGTAAGGGTTACACTACGGGCCTTCGACGTAGTATTGACGATATTTAAATTAGTGAAAAGACTGTCGCTAATGGCCAGTTGGGCTGAAAATCCCTGGTTCCCAATATTTTCTAGGACCGCATTTAAACCCAAAACCGTCGAGGTGTTCTGAAGCTCAATGATTTCAAACCCAATCGCACCGGCTCCTTGGATGACATCCGCTTTAATGTAGCCACCGGAGAGGTTGTTCCCGAAGAGGTCTGAGGCCGATTTAAAAACAGCACTGCTGGCACTGATTGGCAGCACAAAAATCTCGGTTTTATCCGGCGAGACATAGGTTAAACGCAGTATGACGGAGGTAGCATTTGGGTTCAAGATACTTAAGGTCGTGGTGGCTGATTGACCCCGAAAGGACGTTGGCCCATCGAATACCCGGGTAAAGTAGAATTTTTTGGACTGTTCTGGAACTGCCACTCCTCCATCCAATTGGGACAAATCACTTTTCCCAAATTGAAAGAAACTGGCCAGTGAACCTGGATATTTGCCCTGAGGGATATTCTTCGGCAGCTGAAACTTGGGGTCGTTGAGCAGACTGTACACTGCGGGGTCCGTCTTTTCCAGGTCTGATCGAGTGCAAATGGCCCATTGATGAGCCTCTTCCGCACACTTGTTGGTAAGACTTTCGAGAGCTCCGATGTTCGACATCAATGCCCAGTAAAAGTATTCAGCGTACTGGCAAGCATACAGGCACCCAGCGTCGTCATACTTGTACCAGGCATCTTCTGGATACTTCTCAGGGACGGTTTCAAACTTCCCTCCACGAGCCTTATCCATGGCCGCTCTCATGAGGGAGGTTTGGTTGATGTCCTCTGGATCGTTGCCAAAAGCTTCCGGGTAGACGGCAGACCATCCCCGCGTTAGCACGTGCCATATTTCTTCTAGGTTGCCGTCCCATATGCCCGCCTGCTTGATGCCGCCTAGTGCCCATGTATCAGTCTCCTCCCCCTTGTAGTACATGCTGGCACCAAAATTCATGTTGTCGTGCAGACAATCTCCCGTGAATCCAGCTGTCATCTCTGGATCTATCCAAAGTGTTTGGAACAGTTCCGTGCTCCACACTGGAACGACATACTTATTTTCAACGAGGTAATTTAGTACAGCGGGGTCATCCGGCACGCCATCGAAGTCGTTGTCGATGTATTCGGCCAGTACATTTGCACTGTGGAGTACGTAACTCCGAGGAGCATCTGCAAACGACACCACGTACATCCCAAAAACCTCTACGAACACATCGAAAACCGTATTGAGACAATCTATCGTCGGATGCTTATCCAGGATGGCGAAGGTGGGCGGTTTGGGGTCACTATCCAATAGCTCACTATCCAATCGAATCCAACCTGGGGTAGGTGTGTTATCCCCAAACACCTCGGTCACCAATTTAGCAACCTGAGCACCTGCCGGGATCTCCAGGGTTCCCGTAGTGGATGAGCCATCAGAAAATGTGGTCAGTGTCACCTTGGCAGTTTTGGCAGAACGATTCGATAATGCCAATCCATTAAAGCCATCAGAAGATTGCGGCAAGATTGGGAAGTAGAGGCTGTTTGCCTTTGCCTCAGACGGTTTTTGGGAAATCGTAATACTCTTGATAATCAGCAGACCATCGTTGGGAACTGTTTTTTCTCCAGGGGTGAGCTCAGTTGTGTACGATGCTGGGAGCTCACTGAACACCCCACCCAGATCTGTGGATGGATGGTCTCGTACCAGTAAATCAATTATGTCCAAGCCCGTTCCCACAAGACGGCCAAAGACGGTAAAGCCACCGTCCACGTCGTCCAGAAAAGTATTTGAATTGGCAAGATTAAAGAACCACTGGGTGGTTGCACTGTTCGGATCACCCCCTAGCCTTGCCATAGCAATGGTGCCACGGGTGTTAGACACACTGAACTCGTTGATGATTGGTTCCACAGTTGGAACAGGTACCGTAGCAGTGCTGCTGAAAGGGGTCTTGAATCCCCCTCCCTGAAGAACGAATCCCGGCGCAAGACGATGGAAAAAAGTGTTGTTGTAATCTCCCCGGTTTACAATATCCAGGAAATTAGCCACGGTTATGGGAGCTATCTCGTCGAATAGTTCGACGTAGAAGGTTCTAGTCTGGCTACCCTGTCCAATCTTGAACTGCACAACTGTTCGAGCATGCACTGCTGAGGCTGTTAACAGACTCAGCACCATGGCGCCGAACAGGATTCTAAAAAATTGTTTTTGATCGTTGAAGATAAGGCCCATCATTGACTTCCCGTATAACTCCAAAGCTGATCTCCTATTATCCGTCTAGTTATCCCGGGATTAAAAGAGCCCTAAGGTCTATCCAAGGCACACAAAACGCTATAGAAGAAAAGCGGCGTATGCGACACAGCAGATGACTACAGACTTGTCTTCTGCGAATGTCCCACTACTATACTTATCTACGAACCTAATGGAAGTGGGGTGGGCGACGGGGCTCGAACCCGCGGCCACCAGGACCACAACCTGGAGCTCTACCAACTGAGCTACGCCCACCACATGGTAACGGAGCTATTGTAGTAGCTCGCAGGGCAGGCTGACAACTAACAGGTGCCAATTAAACTATCTCTGATTTGCTCTATTCGGATTCCGTTTTGTGATCTTGATTCTGTTAAGATGAAGTTTTCCCTCCTGTTAGCTGTAAGCTGATGGGATTGGCGGTTCTACAAGACGTTAGGATTATGATTGATCTGACCCACACAGAGATTGGGATTGCTGCTAGAATAGTCCATCAGGCCTCTCTTTTGTCTAAACGAATCCAGAATGAAATGGTCGTGACAACACTGACAAAAGAAGATCATTCTCCAGTTACTGTAGCCGATTTTGCCGTGCAAGCTTTTCTGGGGTACTCGCTATCAAAGGCTTTTCCAGAAGATCCTATGGTGGCCGAAGAAAACTCGAAATTCCTTAGCGACAAAGAAGGCAAATCTATCTTGAAACTTGTAACCCAATCACTAGGCCCGATCGTGCCTGGAGTCACTGGAGACGATGTCTGCAATTGGATCGATCATGGCGGTCAATCGCCCAGTGAAAGGTTTTGGACTCTAGACCCCATTGATGGAACAAAGGGCTTTTTACGAGGAGGCCAATACGCCATCGCCCTAGCCCTACTGGTTAACGGAAAAGTGCAAATCGGCATATTAGGATGTCCAAATTTAGATGGAGGTGTTCTGGTAGTCGCAGCACGCAAACAGGGATGTTGGAAAGCTACATTGAGCGATCCCCAAACCTTTCACCAGCTTCAGGTTTCCGAATGCAGTGATCCACACCAGGCCCAAATAGCATGTTCCTTTGAGTCAAGCCATACCAATGTCACTCAGCTGGATGGCCTGACAGCAACCCTGGGAGTAAAGACAGAGCCGGTGAAGATGGACAGCCAAGCAAAATATGTACTATTGGCTGAGGGTAATGGAGATTTGTTATTTCGTCTGGTATCACCCCAGACTCCCGAATATACGGAAAATATCTGGGACCATGCGGCCGGATCACTTGTGCTAGAAGAAGCAGGTGGACAAATCACTGATCTAACTGGAAAAACGCTAGATTTTTCTGCCGGGAAACGGCTGGTCCATAATCACGGGGTGCTAGCTTCCAATGGTCATCTACACACAATAGCTCTTGCAGCACTTACCAGAAACAGCACACCGATCTAACATCATTTCAAATCACCTGTTCCTTCTACTCGGGAACTACGGGGTTCTCACAGACGCCGGATTGGATAACACGGGGCTTCCTATCTCACCCCCACTTTTCAATCAATTTTTACAGCCGGAAAATGTTATTGTTATCCCTGGTGTATCATTCTATTGAACTGGTCAGGTGGTTAGCTGTTTCTTGGGAGGTCTGGTAGTGCCTATTCATATTCTTACCATTAGATATATTTCTCTGAGTCTTCTGTTGATGGGCCTAATGGTCTCGCCGTTGGCAACTCCACTAAGTCCACAGATCAACATGCTATCAGGTCACATTGTGGATCCAACTGGTCTGCCTGTCGGTGGTGCACAGGTCATCCTAGTGGAACTTACGAACGACCGCATTCGGGCAGTTCGATCCGGACAAGATGGTCGATTTGAGATTGCCGGACTACTCCCAGGGTCTTACGAGATAAGGATTCTGGCCAAAGGGCTCGCCGAACATATTCAAACCGTAGAGTTGAGAGACGACTCTACCTGGAAGATGATGATTTCCCTGAGGATCTCCACATTCTCCGAGACCGTTACGGTAACCCCCTCCCGAAGAGAACAAAAATTGGGAGATCTAGCGAAATCGGTCAACGTACTAAATAGCCAAGATATACAGCGTTCACCCGCCGTTGCTCTGGATAATATCCTCCGTCAGATTCCCAGTTTCAGTCTTTTCCGTCGCACCAGTAGCTTGGCAGCCCATCCCACATCTCAGGGCGTTTCACTGCGTGGTATCGGTCCCAGTGGTGTCAGCCGTACACTGGTCTTGCTGGACAATTTCCCCTTCAACGATCCTTTCGGAGGTTGGGTCTATTGGAGTCGGGTGCCAATATCCAGTATCGAGCGCATTGAAATAGTAGAAGGACCTAGTTCTAACATCTATGGGAACTTCGCCATGGGAGGTGTGATTCATATCCTGACCCAACCACCTCAAAGGCGAACCGTAGCAGCAGAAGCAAGGTTCGGCAACCGGAAAACGGCCAAACTTGATTTTTTTGCCAGTGATGTGTGGGGTCCGATAGGACTATCCCTGGATGGCACCATGTTTCATACCGATGGCTACAAGATCATTGCGCCAAATAAGCGAGGACAAGTAGACATCAATGCCAACACAGAACATGAAAACTTTAACTTGAAACTAGAGTACAACCCTTCGAGTGATTTCAACATATTTGTCAAAGGAAGCTACTTCGACGAGGATCGAAGCAATGGGACCTCCATTCAGCAAAACAACACTCAGTGGAGATTTCTGGGAGGAGGGCTTCGCTTTCGTACTGCAGATAACAGTGAATGGCAAGTTTCCCTTTTTTCCCACTTTCAAAACTTCGGTAGCAACTTTTCTGCGGTTACCTCCGATCGGAACTCCGAACGTCTGGCCCTAAGCCAGGAAGTGCCCACCTTCGGCTATGGGGGACTTGCTCAGTGGACCAAACCAGTGTCCAGTTCTCATGTTTTGACCGCAGGCCTTGACTGGAGATGGATAGATGGAGAAAGTCAGGAAATCGTTTTCATCCGAACGCCTCCACGACCAGTTCGCTTTCGTGACGTGGGTGGCCGCCAACGGATGTTAGGATTTTTCCTGCAAGACTCCTTTACCTTGGCTCCGGATCTCCAAATTTCACTGAGCGCCCGCTTTGACCATTGGAAAAACCACAATGGGACCCGCAGAGAACTGGCAGTTTTTACCGGCAAGAAAACTCAACTACAACTAAGCGAAAAAGATAATGCCCTTGTAAGTGGAAGAATCGGATTGCTTCACCACTTAAATGAGAGAGTTTCCTTGTGGGGAGCAATTGGTTCAGGATTTCGAGCCCCTACACTCAATGAGCTCTATCGCCAGTTTCGGGTAGGAAGTGTCACTACACGGAATAACCCAGATCTTGGACCTGAACGCCTCATTGGATTTGAGGGAGGGCTTAACCTTGTCCCGAACAACAAAATATTCTGGCGTGTGACGGGCTTCTGGAATCGGATCAAAGATCCTGTTTCAAATGTGACCCTGACGGTTACGCCAAACCTCATAACACGAAAAAGACAGAACCTCGGTGAAACGCGTGTCTGGGGAATTCAGAGTACCGTGCAATATCATCCCACTCCTAACTGGATATTCGACGCCTCCTATTTGTTCAATGATGCAACTGTAAAAAACTTCACTGCCAATCCCATCATCGAAGGTAATCACTTGGCTCAGGTCCCCAGGAATCGTCTCACTCTAGGATTTTCCTATGACAATCCAAATGCCTTTAGCTTTGCAGTCCATGGAATGTATCTAGGTGAACAATTTGACGATGATCTCAATCAGCTTCCCTTGGAAGACTACTTTGTTGTTGACGCTACGATTTCCCGACGGGTAGACGACAATATCGAAATCTTTCTTGCCGTTGAGAATCTATTTGACAACGTGTATCCCGTCCGTACCAACCCCAACAGCATTGGCACTCCCCTGCTTATCCAAGGGGGCATTCGCTTTAAAATGCAAGGCCGCTAACCACAGCTCACGTAGAAAAGCAGCAGCTCACGGCGTAAGGGTCCAGCATCTCCATGCAAATAAATAGGACTTAAAACCTTATAAATTGACTTAAAAAGTGATAATTTAGGATTAATTATAATATTTAAGCCTAAATATTGGCTTTTGATTCTCGGTCTTGTGTAGTGCGGGGTTCTGAGAGGAAGGAGAGGGACCAGCGAAATATCAGAAATCAAAGGAGTAGGTCCATTTGATCATAAGGGACCTACCAACTAAAGCATCAGGGTCTAATTCATTTGTGTTTCTTCCTTCATTGTAGATTAGAAAAACATCATCGCCTGGACGATAAATGTAATTGAGACGAAACCGAAAGTTCACAAAGCTGTCGAGGTTACTGTACTGGACAGTCGCGCTGGTAAGCCACTTATTGGAGAAGGCATAGTTGGCACGCGTGTTGATAACGTGAGAGGAAAATTCCCCGTACGGCAGATCTACCGAGTTCAACGAATAAATGAGATCGATGGAAAAAGCATCACTTAACTTAACCTGTGGGCTCAGAACGAACTCAGTGCGATTACCACCATAGAATCCCCATTCGTAGTTGAAACGAGCAATCTCACTCCCTCCAATACGGCGATTGGGTCCACCATCAACGATCATTAATACATCCCAACCGGGATAACTTCCTGGGGGCACAGTGACCCCAGGCCGAATGGTAAAGGGCTTGAAAAGCCTTTCAAATCGACGATGAAAGTCAATCATAAACCGATCGCCGGTTTCGAAAATAGTTTCAGAAGTTATGAAATGGTACTGCATAGATTCCTGCTTACCTTCTTGATTTTGCGTGTAATCCATGCGTGTACGAAGGATCCACTGACGAATGAGCTCACTATCGGGGCGAGGGCGGACTCCTAGCTGAAGCACAGTCTTTCTCTGATTACGTCGTGGAACAAATCCAATCGCTGGATCAAAATTCTTTTCAACCAGAAGGTATTCAGCGCCTGCAAATACACGGTCACTGTCCCACATAACCCGACCAAAAGCTGACCAATCATCCCCGGGTAAATTAGGGGTCTCCGTCTTGGCTAGAAACCCTTGCATGTTGAGATGATCAGCAAAAACAAAGTGACTATCGACACCAAAAACCCGATTGTAATTACCTTCAACTGAAGAGTGCTGATTCGTGAACATCGCACCTATGTAGGATCGTTCTAACACGTCTCGTTTGACTCGGATAACTCCATAGTTCCTACCCTCAATTCCAAATTCTTCCCCGGTTTGCATATTGAGAGCGCCCACCGTGTAAGAACCAATACGCCCGGTGAGCTTAGCTCCCGCAATGATAGGAAGTACTTCTCCCCTGGGGGACAAGCCGATACGACGACTGAAGAAAAGCTTAAAATCTCGACTTTGGCGAAGACCTATTCCAGTTCCAAATTCAAAAATGCCAGCACCTTCAAGAAAGAACTCCCTTTTTTCTGGAAAAAATAGAGGAAAACGGGTGATGTTAGTAACGAGGTCATCCACTTCAGTCTGTGCAAAATCAGTATTGGCCGTCATATCTAGTGTCAAACTGGCAGTAGGGCGGTACTTAACTAACTCTAGCCCAATATTGGAAGCGTTGTTAGTGGTCGTACCCTTTGTCGTCAGACTGGGTTTTTGTTCGAAACCAGCTAAACCATAGGGCTTGATTCTCCAACGTAGACCCTGTGCAATATTTTTCAAGCCTCCAAGAACACCAGCTTGTGAAACATCTTCGAACTTAAAATTACGGTTGTAAGTATTCCAGTAAGACGACTCATTCTTCCGTAGGATACGTCGTTCTAATTCTAATCCCCACACCATTTCTTTTTCCTGGCCCATACGCAAAGATTTGAAAGGGATCATGATTTCAACCGTCCATCCGCTGTCATGCCGGGTAGCTTCAGACTCCCATTTTTCATCCCAGGAGACGTTGATATCGAGCCCCTCGTCCGTAAGTAATGCGTCATACTGGACACCTAGTGAATTGGTGCGGAAAAGGAAAGCGTTGCGGCGATCATAGAAAGTGTCCAGAAGGATTGCCACACTATCATCCTTGGTCAGATCCTCATCGCGCCGTCGTTCCGTCGCAACAACAGCTTCAGGCTGGGAGTCATCGCATCGAAATCCAAAGTAGATAGCCTCCTCTGTGTAGATCACGCGCACCGTGGTGGACTCGCTGCTCAGTGCTCCTTCATTAGGCTCCTTCTGCCTAAAGTCCACAAGTGGAGGTGCAACCCCCCATACCGCATCATCTAGGACGCCATCTACAATAGGAGCTTCCTCAACCGAAACGGCAACACCTTTTTTCGGTGTGCTGCCCTGAGCCTTTGCTAGAAAGGTTAGAGCGAGAAAAAGAGTTACCAAAGTAATTGAAAATTCAATAAATCTAAACCTGCCATTGATGACCATGATGGGCTAGCTTAGACAAAAACGAGCAGTACCGCAACAAGTACTCCCACAATTTAGGACTACAACGGGTTAGGTCCAGATCAACAGTTGTGGCCTACCAACGATTTTAGCTAAGATAGAGCGACAATAAATACAGTGCACGAGACAAATAGGAGATTTATCCATGCTGGCAGACAGAATTCTATCGGTTGAAAGATCCCCCTTCTATAGCATTATGGAGTTGGCCGCAGACCGAGACGACTGCATTTACCTACAGTTGGGAGAACCAGACTTTGTTACCCCAAAACACATTGCGGAAGCCGCCAAAAAAGCTTTGGATGAAGGTCATACTCACTACGGTCCCGATCGGGGGGCCCCCGAACTTCGCCAGTTAATTGCTGAGAAACTCCAGAATCAGCTTGATGCCAACTACCGCTGGGAAGATGAAATTTTAGTAACTGCTGGAGGCCAATCGGCCTTGCATGTCGCCATTATGTCTATGGCTAATCCGGGTGATGAAATTATCATTTTGCTACCTCACTACCCTCCTTATGTTGTTAATGCCCAACTAGCAGGAGCCAAGGCCGTTTACGTGAAGTTAAAGAGTCAAGATGGATTTGTTCCCGATCCGGCTGCCATTGAAAAAGCCATTACTGAAAAAACGAAAATCATCATTATTCTAACGCCTAACAACCCCACCGGTAGCGTTTATCCTGAGGAAACCCTACAGGGCATTTTAGATCTTGCTAGAAAACACAATATAGTTTTGATTTCCGATGAAGTGTATGAAACGTTGGTCTTTGAAGGCGCCGAGCACAAGAGTTTGGTTTCACTTCCCGAAGCAAAGAACCACGTCATACAAGTTAACAGCTTCTCCAAAACCTACGCCATGACAGGATTGAGAGTTGGCTATCTAGCGGCCTCAAGCGACAAGGTACTACAGTTTCTCAAGTATCATCATACTGTTAACATTAGCGCTAATGTCCCCTCCCAAAGAGCTTGTATCACCGCGCTAGAGGGACCTCAAGACTGCATTGAGGAAATGAGACAAGCTTATTTAGAAAGGCGGGATATACTCATAGAACGCTTGAATGACATCCCTGGCATCCACTGCAAAACCCCCATGGGAACATTTTTTGCCTTTGCTGATATCCGAGAGCTTGGCATTCCTTCACTTGAGTTTGCCCAGTATCTTGTCAAAGAAGCAGGAGTGGTACTAACTAACGGAAGTGGCTTCGACTATGAGGGCTTTATTAGGCTTTCCTATGCTGCCAAACCGAGCGACATTGAAGAAGCAATGGATAGAATGAAAAAAGCTGTACTCAAAATGCCTTCCGCTTTAGAAAGGGCATAATTTCACATTTTGAGATTTTCTGAATTTCGCACTTTTACCCTCAGTAACCGCAAGATTCATGACGAGAGGATATCCTGGCGCCAATTCCCTACGCTAGCTTCTAGGTTAGGATAATCCTTGTATCCAAGGCCAGTGCGCCTTCTTTGTTCACTCTTACCGGGTTGAGGTCAATGGAGCTTATCTCCGGGTTATCCATTCCCATCGAGGAAACTGTCAAAATTATCTGCTTGAGTGCTTCTACATCGACTGTGGGCATCCCCCGAAATCCCTGTAACAGTTTGTGCCCTTTAACTTCATTGATCATGGCTTCGACATCTGCATCTGCTAACGGGCACAATCGGAAACTTACATCCTTGTAGAGCTCAACAAAAATGCCGCCAAGACCAAACATAACGACAGGCCCAAATGTTTCATCACGTTTGAATCCCACAATTGTCTCCACTCCCTCCCCAGCCATTTCTGCGATAAACTGACCCCGAATTTCAGCGTTGGAGTTATAACTCATGACGCTAGCAGAAATAGCATCCCAGGCTCCTAGAAGTTCCTCTTCTGCCTGGATGCCGACTCGAACACCCCCGGCATCCGACTTGTGGATCACATGGGGGGAAACCACCTTCATAACCACCGGGTAACCCACTGCCTCAGCAATGGTAATGGCTTGATCTTTGTCCCGAGCATAGCCACTTGCCGGCAATGGCACCATATAGCTTCTACAAACCTGAGCCGCTTCATTTTCCATAAGAAAATTTCTTTTCTCATCGCTGGCCCGGTGGCAATATTTTAAAACTAGTTCTCTACTATTCAATTCGTTGCACACTACTAACTTTTGTTTAAAGACGACAAAGATATTCTAAGAGTCGGTACGTTTCAATGCAATGGGACAAGGCATTTAGATATAGATGCTGTATAATGCCCCGCTATGCACTCAGGAACTCATGCCATTGACTTACCCGTTGAGCTAGTGTCAGTGGGAGGAGCACAGCCCACTACCTTGTCAATCACTACTACTGTTATTGCTGGTTGGACTGGTCGAAACAAGGATGCAGTGGAAAAACACATCTTGGAACTTGAAAAGCTGGGTGTACCTCGTCCAACCTCAACCCCGATCTTCTACAGAGCATCTGCCTCTCGACTAACTATTGCTGGAGAGATTCAAGTAGTGGGAAACGATTCAAGTGGAGAAGTCGAAGCAGTATATGTCCAGCACGACGGAACTCTGTGGGTTGGGCTAGGTTCTGATCACACTGATCGGAAGGTGGAAACTTATGGAATCACCGTATCCAAACAGGTTTGCGACAAACCCATAGCCCCTACCTTGTGGCTTCACTCCGAACTAGAACAACACTGGGATCAACTTATCTTGCGCTCTTATGTAACCACTGACGGTAAGAGAACGTTGTACCAGGAAGGGACCATTGCAACAATGCTACCACCGGAGGAGTTGATCACTCGTTATTCGAAAACGGGACTGTCCAATGGGACCCTCATGTTTGGGGGCACACTCGCAACATTGGAAGAGGTAACGCCTGCCGATCGGTTTGAATTGGAGTTAGAAGACCCCGTTCTCAACCGAAAGATCACGCATGGATACAATATAAAAACCCTGCCTATTTTGGGGTAGTGAGAGCAACTCCCTGCGCCCGGGATTTAGGCTTTCAGCTTTTGCAACATACCCAAAACAGACAATCACACACCTTCACTCCACAAGTGTCCGCAGATTTGTTCTGGAATATAACCCATTGCTAGGCGGGATCGAAGTAATGCGTCTCGTATAAAAGACACCCGTTAACTGATTTGAAAGGCCCGTGTGGAGCTCCCGGTGGTCGACAAGCATAGGTCTTAGGAGCAAAGCTTTCTCCTCCCTCTCCATTTTCGTCATTGCCTACAATCAAGTCTCCCTCCAAGAGCATAACCTCCTCCCAATACTCATGAACAAACGGCGCGGTGGTGTAAACACCGGGATGAAAGCGCAATAGGCGGGTACGACTGCCACGTTTATTTTCTTCATCCAACCTTCCGGCCAGGATTTTTTGCTCAATACCATCAGGATAGCCAGGAGGAACTTCCCATCCCTCCTCTAGGTTTGGAGCGTAAAATTCTTTGTGTTCCTTATCTACGGCCATGTTTTTAGTTCCTTTCTCAGTCCGAGAAGAGTTCGGACCAATCCCTTTCAACCTTTTCTTTGACTGCTTGACCAGGCTCAACAACCTTTGGAAAGGTATTGTGCAGCACTTTTCGGAATGGCTTTGTAGCGTAGATGATGCCTCTACTGCTTGTGTACTCTAGTACGTCGTCATCTGGATCGTTAGGGGCTATCGGGTCCAGTATAGTACCGATTGTTCCTGCAATAATATCGATGCCAGTACCAGGATCGCTTCGAGTGCACATGGCCCAGACTACGTCCTCAAGATTCGTAGGATCGATGTCGTCATCGACAACCACGACGTATCGTCCAGCTACGGCACCAGGCCTACATTGAGCGACTACGTGTCCAGCCATTTTATCGTGACCCGCAAACATCTGTTTAATGGAAACTACCGTAAAGGCTCTAGAATAGCCCACCTCATGGCACCACACACCCCTTACACCTTGAATACCAGCTTTTTCTAGTATGTCCCAAATGAGCGCCGCTCTGACGGGACACCTGAAGTAAGTATAATCGTGAGGAGGACGACCAGCACAAGTCCCCAGCATAATGGGATTGTCCCGGTGATAGACTGCTTCTACATTAACGGTGGGACACTCATCAGAGGTTCCACTTGCGTAGTATCCCAAAAGCTCTCCAAAAGGACCTTCCGGCAGAGGTTCATTAACAATATACCCTTCGATGGCCACTTCACTATCTGCCGGGATGGGAAGCCCCGTTACAGGGCCTTTGACAACTTCATAAGGTTGCTCAGCAACCGCCCCCGCATAGGCCAGTTCAGATATGCCTCCTGGAACCTCAATCCCGGCAAACATAAGTGCCAGAGGATGGTGGCCAAAGGACACGGCCACTGGACACGGTTTCCCAGCGTCCCAATGCTTCTTAACAATGAAACGGGCGTGACGAACCGCCTCAAAGAGTATAGACAAGGTATTTTGGTTCTGAACCATCATTCGGTAAACACCCATGTTGACCCAATCCGTATCTGGGTCACGGGTCATCACCGCATGGGCCGTCCCAATATAACGCCCCCCGTCATCCTCGAAGTACTTAGGAGAAGGAAACTTCAACATGTCCACTGGGTCAAGAGTGTTCTCTAAAAGAGGGGCATCCGTAACTTCCCGTGGAGTGTACTCTTGCAACTTGTCGCCTGCCGACTGCATTCTCTCCCTAAGTACTGTGACCAGTTCCAAATCACTCAAAGTGGGGTCAAGCCCTAGTGTCAGAGCCACCCTTCGTGAGTCCAACAAGGCCCCAGTTAGCAACCGAAATCCATCCGCATGATCCTTAACCTTGTCAAAAAGTAACGTGTACTTGTTTTTCTTAGCATTAGCGTCGGTAAGGGCACCAATCTCCTCGTCCCAATCGGCCCCTTCCACCGTTTTCAAAAGACCCAAAGTCTTTACGTCATCAATCCATGCTCGAAAGTCTTGACTCATAGTCTTAATCCTGGCATTAGATGTTTCGCCTCACTTTCAATTTTCTAGTATCTTTCAGGACAGCTATTTCTGGAGAAACTATACGGTACCGAATCACTGTGAAGAGAGCAAGCTTCTTAACACATGCCAAACAAATAATTTGGAATCCACAACAACAATATATAAATGCGTGGCTGTTTACCGTTCAATGAAGTGTCACCAACTTGGTTAATCCGCCCCCCGCCAAATCTGGTTAATCAGCACGACTCCCAAAACCACAAGCCCTACCCCATCCGTAATGAATTCTGGGGCGATAAGAAGTAGAGCAGACACCCATAGCAAAAGCGTTTCCCATATTTGGTTGGCTCGGAATAGATACTGGATCATTGCCCCAGCCAACGCAAAAGTGCCCACCAGCAGAGAGACCGACGTCCACACAATCTGCTCCCAACTTCCCTGTAAAACTATGGCAGGATTGAAAACAAAAGCATAGGGAATAATAAACCCTGCAAAACTTAGCTGAAGTGCACGCCAGCCCGTTTCCATAATCCCTGATCCACTGATGCTAGCAGCCACATAAGAAGCCAACGCCACAGGTGGAGTTACCATTGAAAGGGCACAGAAATAAAGAACAAATAAATGAGATGGCACCTCTGCTATACCTATGTTCTGCAAAGCAGGAGCCATCAAAATAGCGCCCATTATATAGGCCCCGCTAGTAGGCATTCCCATTCCCAGAATAATACAACCGATCATGATCAGAATCAGTGCTGGAACCAGGTATCCGCCAGAAGTCATAATGATGAGGCTAGAGAACTTCAACCCAATGCCTGTGTAGGACACTACACCCACTACAATGCCAGCAGCAGCAGCCGGTATTGTAATTCCTATTGCACGCCGCGCACCGGTCTCCAGACCTTTTAATATTCCTGCGAAAGATAAACGGGTAGTACGACTGAACATAGTGGACGCCACCACTGCCAAGGTAGCGACAAAAGCGGCTCTTTGTAACGAGTATCGGGCAAAAATGTAGTACAGCAGGACGGCCATGGGCAAAAGCAGTACCAACCGTGCCTGGAGATCTTTGAGCTGCGGCAACTCCTCCTTCTTTAGACCGACTAGACCCTCCTTTTTGGCCTTTAGATCTACCATCAGAAAAAGAGCTACATAGTAGACAATGGCTGGGACTGCTGCATACAGGGCAATCTCTAGATAAGGAATACCCACCATCTCTGCCATGATAAAGGCAGCAGACCCCATAATGGGAGGCATTAACTGACCTCCTGTTGAAGCTACTGCTTCCACCGCACCGGCAAAGGGAGCCGAATAACCAGCTTTCTTCATCAAAGGAATAGTAAAAACACCCGTGCCACTGACATTGGCTACGGCACTCCCACTGATGGTTCCCATCAGGCTGGAGCCTAGAATGGCCCCCTTAGCGGGACCACCCCGCCTTTTGCCAGTTAGACGAAATGCCAGATCGATGAACAACTGCCCTCCTCCAGAAACTTCCATGAAGGCAGCAAAGAGCACGAAATAAAAAACATAGTTTGAAATTACTCCGGTAGGGATTCCAAAAAGTCCCTGTACACTCAAACCCTGTTGCTCAGCCAAGTCGCTCAGCAATATTCCACCGTGTCGAAGGAGCCCGGGCATCCATGGCCCAGTAAATTGGTAGATAAGAAAGACTCCGGCTATGAGAGGCAGGCTCCATCCCACAATTCTCCGACATGCCTCAAGTGTCAGCCCCATTAACATCAAAGCAACAACAATGTCCATGGTTTGTAGCGGGTCGACAAACGAGATACGAGTTACCAAGCGCTCGTAATGCCAAACTAGATGCACTCCACCAGCTAATGCTAGGGCACTAAAAGCTAGGTCGTACCAAGCTACATCCCCACAGAAGGTCGTGGACCTTTCTGTCCTTCGAGATTTTTTCACAGCAGGATACACTAGGAAAGCTAATGAAAGAGCAAAAACAACATGCAGGGGGCGCTGGATCATCTCAGGGAAAAACCCCACTCCTGCTGTGTACAATTGAAAGGACGACCATGCAATGCCTAGCAAGGAAGCCAGTTGAAAAAATTGTTTTAGCATCAGCTACTATTCATTGTGAGGGAAGGAATCCTAATTCCTGATCAAACCTCCCTCAATTATTCCAACAGGCCTATTTCTCTATAGTAGCGAGCGGCACCTAAATGGAGAGGAACTCCTGTTGTACTGGCTGCCCTTGAAATATCAAAAGCTTCTAGGCTCTTATGGGCAACCCCCAATCGATCTTTGCCCTCAAGGATTGTCTTAGTAATTAAGTAAGCCATATCCTCCGACATTTGAGTCGTAGCATCTAGAGTCACCGACCAACCAACGGTGTGTACGTCCTTGTCCTGTCCCCGAAAACTTCCCGTCGGGAGCACGGTTGCATCCATCCCATAGTCCTCACTCAAACTGCTCACAATATCTTCAGACAGCGATAGGAATTTGACTGAACTCATGACGGAAATTTCAGTTACTGATGGGTGACTCGGGGGGGTACCGTGAACAAGTAGGTCCGCTCGGCCATCTTGAAAAGCCGTTTTAATTACATCAAAAGAAGTGTGATGTATTTCACCGCCCCAGGCTTTGATGTCTTCGTAACTTAGCCCATAGGCTTCCAAAAGCATCTGTGTTGCTCGTTCCCCCTGTCCTCCCACAGTAATCGTATAAAGCCGGAGAGGCATTTTCTTTTCTCTAACTTCAGCTAACGATTGAATCGGCAGATCTTCGCGGGCCACGGCCAGGAGATGGTACACATCAAGCCCCCCCACTAATCCTCGTAAGCTTTCCAAAGGACTCTTATAGATTAGCCGGCCTTCTTGGGCCCACCGCGTGTTGATGGCGAAATTGATCGCGAAATCAGCCTTAGCCCCATCCAACAGCTGAGGATTTGCCACCCCTCCTGCCAAAGGCAAAACATCCAGGCTTGACCCTGCCGGTAAGATGGGACGAAGCAACTCAGCTATGGTTGCTCCATAAGCGTACCAGGCCGTCCCTTCTGTAAAAGTAGCAAAGCGCAGTTGTACTGGGCCTGACTCACCTGTTGAAGATTCAAGTCCGGGTGAAGGACCGCAGGCAATTAATAAAATGAAGACAGACAGACCTACCGCAACTTGCACCACTAAAAATAAAACACTCCCAATCTTCATAAGCTACCCCTACCAAAAACTTTTACCCTAACGCACCATTAGTTGATCCAACGTCTAGCCTACCGTCTTTGTTCAGCCAGCGCCAACTTTTTAGTTACTTCTCTACTGCCTTTCAACTAGAATTTTAAGGCCACCATAAAAATCAATATAATCGATTAAATCGATCAAAGTACACTTTGAAAAACCCGCATACAAAATATCTAAAAAAAAAGTTAGAGACCAGTGTGGAAAAATCTGTGGATAATGTGTGTGCGATTTCATCCAAACCTTTTCTAAATCTATGTTCTTATTCGATTGTTAACTTTGCACATGTTATGTGCATTGATTTTTTCTGTTTTTATCCCTTTCAATATCCCCAGAGGTGTGTAGAATTAGAGACGTCCCAAGGGGTAAACGCGAGTAGCCGAAACCCTGAGGCGGTGGCCCTGAGTTTGTAAGATTCGTTACCCGGGCTTCGGTCAGGAGAACGAGGAAGCGAGCAAGGGGGGAAGCCGGGAGGCCGGCCTACTTCGGTAGGGCGGAATCAAGGTGGAAACGGGCCGGGATGAAAACCAGCTTCCTTCGGGAGGTTGGGAGCATAGACCGGCGTGGGCACAGGCCAGGAACTTTCGTCCTGGAAGGATTCTCGAAAGGGAGAATTCAGGGCGAGAAGGATGGTCCGGTTTCTGGGTCGTCGGTAGACTCTTTCGGGGGTCGGCCGAGGGCTCGGGGGACGCCGGAGTCGTCCACTTGGGGGGGGGTAGAAACCGGCTCTTAACGGGGTCGGGAGAGAGATCTCCCCAGGCCAGCAGGATCGGCTCAGTGTGGGTATCTCTTGGGACGCTTTTTTTATTCTGCACGCGGTCCGCTTTCTACAAAGTTACCCAGTCTAGGCGTTTCCTTGACACTGATGAGCATTTTCGTGCTATTGTGCTAAGTCATTGGGAATTATCAGTTTTTCTCACAATTATTAGACGAAGGGAGTAGAAAATCGTGGTGAAAATCCCTGTGGGTATTTTAGGTGCCACAGGTACGGTCGGCCAAAAATTCGTACTACAACTAAAGAATCATCCTTGGTTTGAAATAAGAGAATTAGCAGCTTCCCAGCGGTCTTCTGGAAAACGTTATGAGGATGCGGTTAATTGGATTCAGCCCGCTTCCATGCCCGAGTCGGTCCGTGACATCGTGGTCAAAGAGTGCCGGCCTGATCTCCAATGCAAAGTCGTATTCTCGGGTTTGGACTCTTCAGTCGCAGGAGAAGTTGAAGAATCTTTTGCTCAGCAGGGGTATTGGGTTTTTTCCAATGCGAAAAATCACCGTATGGATTTGGACGTTCCACTCGTCGTTACGGAACTGAATCCAGAACATCTGAAAATCATCCCCCAGCAACAGAAAGTTCGAGGCTGGGAAGGGGCCATCGTCGCCAATGCAAACTGTTCCTCTATCATCCTGGCGCTCTCCATTGGCCCACTTCACAAAATGTTTGGGCTAGAACGTGTCCATGTGGTGACCCTCCAGGCCATTTCGGGAGCGGGGTATCCCGGTGAATCGTCAATTGACATTTTGGGCAACGTGATTCCATTTATTTCAGGCGAAGAAGACAAAATTGAAACAGAAACACAAAAAATCCTGGGTGCCCTGGAGGAAGAGAGCTTTCAGCCGGCCGCATTTACCGTGAGTTCCCATGCCACCAGGGTTCCCGTAGAGGAAGGCCATCTAGAATGCGTTTCACTTAGTTTGAAGAATAAGGCTTCGATTGAAGAGATCATCCATTGCTGGGAGGACTTCCGTGGATCGAAACAGGTCCAAAGTCTACCCTCGTCACCTCGACAGCCTATAGCTGTAACTCGAGAAAAAAACCGACCACAGCCGAGACGGGATGTTGAAAAATATAATGGAATGAGCGCTTTGGTGGGACGAGTTAGAGAATGTCCTTTATTTGGTTTGAAGTATGTTGTGCTGGGACATAATACCATTAGAGGAGCAGCAGGAGCCTCTGTTTTGAATGCTGAATTAGCTGTGGCAATGGGATTCCTAGAGGGGTAAAACAAAAGAACAACGGCACGGAAAGACAACAATGCGCATCACACTGATTGGCTACGGTAAAATGGGAAGAATGATTGAGGAAGTTGGACTCACACTGGGTCATGAAGTCATTCACACCATTGATATAGACGATGCCCCGGGTGATACAGGGTTTTCTGGAAAGTGGGTAGAAGACTCCGATGTAGTCATTGATTTTTCCGTGGCTGAGGCAGTTGTCTCAAACATCAAAAACGCCGTTGATGCCGGTTTGCCCATTGTTGAAGGAACTACTGGATGGACCGGTCAGCTCGATGTCGTTCGCCAGATCGTGGAGACCGGGAATGGCACATGCGTGTACTCCAGTAACTACAGCATGGGAGTACTAGCCCTTTTCTACCTGACCAGACAGGCAGGAAAGCTACTTGCTCGATGGGAGGACTACCGTCCATTCATTCACGAAGACCACCATGATCAAAAAGTAGATGCCCCCTCAGGGACTGCCCTGAGTCTTCAAAACATCCTACTGGAATCGTACAGCTCCAAAATTCCAACTTCCAGCACACGAGCCGGTTCAATTCCTGGTAACCACGTGGTGGGATTCGACTCTCCTTTCGATACTCTGACACTCCAACACAGTGCTCGTAGCAGGGAAGGGTTTTCTCGCGGAGCTATCATTGCCGCTGAGTGGATCCAGGGGAAACAGGGTTTTTACGACTTTGAGAAAGTGTTTTTTGGAGATGATAAATGATCGATTTAACTGGTTGTGGCACAGCCCTGGTCACTCCTTTTGGGCCCAATGGTGAACCTGATTTAAAAACCTACAGCGAGTTCATTCAATGGCAAATCGAATCAGGTATCGACTTCTTGGTTCCTGTGGGCACCACGGGAGAAAGTGTGACTCTTACAGAAGAAGAATACTGCAACGTAATTAGCACCTGTGTTGAAGTAGCCTCTGGAGCCATTCCTATTCTGGCTGGAGCCGGAACCAACAACACTACGCATGCTGTCCATTTGGCTCAGAAAGCAGAAAACCTCGGTGCAGATGCCCTGTTGGCTGTTACCCCTTACTACAACAAACCCACCCAGGAAGGACTATTACTTCATTTTGGGGAAATTGCGAGATCCATTAGCATCCCGGTTATTGTCTATAATGTACCGGGAAGAACTGTTACTAACATTACTGCAGAAACCACTTTGCAACTTGCTCAAATAGACAACATCTTAGGGGTCAAGGAGGCCAGTGGTGACTTAGTGCAAATCATGAAGATCCTTGAGGGAAAACCTTCAAATTTCCTTGTCCTCTCAGGCGATGACAGCATGACACTGCCCATGGTGGCCATGGGAGCAGAGGGTCTTATCTCAGTAGCCAGTAACATCATTCCTACTGAGATGACCCAGATTGTTGATCTCGGTCGGCGTGGAGATCTTGGAAGAGCCCGTGAACTACATTACCGGTATCTTAATCTGATGGAGCTTAATTTTATAGAAACCAGTCCAATTCCCGTCAAGTATGCACTATCTCGCATGGGCAAACTTGAAGAAATTTATCGTCTGCCCCTGTGCTCCATGAAAGAAGAAAACAAACGAACGATCGATCGAGAACTCGAGAAGCTTGGTCTTGTCTAAAACTATGTCCATCAAGGAAACAATTCAACTCCTCCACGCCCAGGATACGTTTGACACAGAGGATCGCAAGTCTCTAGATTCTTTTCTAGATCAATTGGACAGTGGAGAGATTCGGGCTGCCGAAAGGGTAGATAACCAATGGCAAGTCAACACATGGGTCAAAAAGGGAATTCTGGTAGGGTTTCGAATGGGGGCTCTAGCGGATCAATCCATTGACACACATTTCCGTTTCTTTGACAAAGATACCTTTCCCCTCAAGTCCCTACATCTCGACTCTGGCGTTCGACTAGTACCCGGTGGGTCCTCCATTCGTCGTGGAGCTTACGTGGCCTCTGGTGTGACGTGTATGCCCCCAATGTACGTCAACGTGGGCGCCTATATAGATGAGGGGACCATGGTAGATTCCCACGCTCTAGTAGGATCTTGCGCACAGATTGGAAAGCGAGTTCACATCAGTGCAGCCGCCCAAATCGGAGGCGTCCTAGAACCGGTAGGTGCCCTTCCAGTTATCGTGGAAGATGAAGTTCTGGTGGGAGGTAACTGCGGCATCTATGAAGGCACGATTGTCCGGAAAGGAGCTATATTGGCCGCTGGTGTCATTTTAACTCGAGGTACTCCAATACACGATCTGACTCAAAAAACAGTGCTCACAGCCCAAAACGGTAAGCCCTTGGAAATTCCCGAAGGGGCAGTTGTAGTATCTGGTAGTCGCCCAATTACCTCCGACTATGGCAAGTCCCAAGGGCTTTCAGTTTATACTCCTATAATCGTTAAGTACCGGGATTGGAAAACTGAAAAATCAGTTCAACTGGAAGACTGGCTTCGATAAGACTCAAGTCTACACAATTGTCCCAATCACAAATTCATTAACTACATCCCGTAGTTGTTTGCCTACTGGCACACATAGCCACACCCTGCATTTTGTCTCAGTATCGGTTATCAGGTAAGTGTCTGTTATCATTAGATTGGAGGAGATTTGACAAAGGAAGCCCGGCCGATCATAACCCTTACCACGGACTTCGGCGGAGGACACTACGTAGGGGCTATGAAAGGAGTCATCCTTGATATTTGTCCCGATACCTCAATAGTTGATATCACTCACGACGTCGCTTCTCACAACATCTTAGATGGCGCCTTTAGTTTGCTCTGTGCTTATTCTTATTTCCCTTCTAGGACAGTACACTTGGCCGTTGTTGATCCGGGAGTTGGCTCCGATCGTCGAGGTATTGTCGTGGTGACTGAGAAGTATTTTTTTGTAGGTCCTGACAACGGCATCTTTTCTTTTATCTACAATCAAGAATCTGTCCAGAAGGTCATTGCCATTGAGTCGGATAAACACACGCGGCAACCGATTTCTCCAACTTTTCACGGACGCGATGTCTTTGCTCCAATTGCCGCCTGGCTAGTGCGAGGTACACCAATTGAAGAGTTGGGAACGGAAATAAAAAACTATTTAAATGCCGGCCTTCCTTCAGTTAAAAAAATTTCATCTGCCCACCTAGAGGGAACCGTGATTCACATAGACACATTCGGCAATGTTATTACCAACATCACCCCGGAACATGTGTCGCAATTACTGGATAATAATGACCTCCTTAGATTTTCCGTGCATGGTCAGCAGATCAGTCAACATTATAGATTTTATGCAGAAGCCCCACCAGAGCAGATTTTTTACACAATTGGTAGCAGTGGTTACTACGAAATTGCGATATCCGAAAGGCGTGCTGCCGATACTCTAGGGGTAGAACATGGCCATCAGATCGATCTAGAGATGATCCCGCACAAATAAGCTATCCATTTCGATAGGTGGGAGACACTTGTCGCATGCGTTTGATTGTTTCTGGTAAGACACTCAAAACATACTCAATGTCCTCATCATTATTCATGCGGCTCAAACTGAAACGAATCGCAGACCTATGGAGATCTCGATTTCCACGAAGAGCTGACAACACATGTGAAGACTCTACTGTTCCAGAGGAACAAGCAGAGCCAGTCGACACAGCTATGCCTTGTAAATCGAGTGCAATGAGCAAAGCCTCTCCCTCTACTCCTAAAAAACTGATGTTGCTCAGGTGTGGAACTCTATCGGTTTTAGAGCCATTGACAAAGACATTCGAGACATTACCGACAATACCATTTTCCAATTTGTCGCGAATGCGTCGCACGCGCGTTCCAAAATCATCTAGTGCTCCCTTAGCCATCTCACAGGTCTTTCCTAAACCTACAATACCCGGCACATTTAAAGTGCCTGCCCGACGACCACGTTCCTGTGCTCCTCCGTAAAGTAGAGGAGATATCGTCACATCACCCCGAATATAGAGAGCCCCAACGCCCTTTGGTCCATGGAACTTATGAGCTGACAGTGAAAGTAGATCAACACCCAAATCACTGACATCAACAGGAATCTTCCCCACCGTCTGGACTGCATCCGTATGAAACAATATCCCCCGCTCTTTCGCCAATGCAGCTATTTCTCTGACAGGTTCAACAACTCCAATTTCGTTGTTGGCATGCATGACCGAAATTAAAATTGTATCCTCGTCAATTGCCTCCTGAAGACGATCTAGTGAAAGAAGTCCCTGTTGATCAACTGGCAAATAGCTTACTCGAAACCCTTCTTCTTCCAGTTGCCGGCAGGTGTCCAACACAGCAAGATGCTCAATAGCGGTCGTAATAATGTGTTGGCCTTTGAGATGGAGTGCCATAGCAACTCCACGAAGTGCAGTGTTGTCGGATTCGGTAGCTCCACTAGTAAAAACAATTTCACTGGTTTTGGCACCAATCAAATCGGCTACATGGGCCCGGGCATCTTCGATAGCCGAACGCGCCTTTTGACCCGGGGCATGTATGGAAGAGGCATTACCATAGTCCTGCGTATAGTAGGGACTCATAGCCTCAAATACGGCCGGATCTAGTAAAGTCGTGGCATTGTTATCGAGATAGACTTGCCGCACGTCGACGTGATCATAACATTGAACGCAGTTCAGTCAATATTTTTCACTCTTCCCAGTCACCACACCTTGACACTATTCGGAGTCGATCTTAAATAACTAGTGAGGGTTTTGAGAATCCTCAAGTAAGTAGCTACTGAATTGACATAATGAAATGAACTCCACTTTTGGATCTGCTGCATGTGCAACAACCTACGTGGAGAATATAACGGAGGTTCAAAACGATGAACTTAGTAACATACAACCCCTTTGAGCAGTGGTGTGAAATTAATTCGGTTATGGATCATTGGCTCAATGACAGTTTCACTGAATTGAAGACACCATCGGACAACGTGTGGACGCCTGTCACCGACGTGACGGAGTTTAAAAATGAACTGGTGTTCACCACTGAATTACCTGGATTTCAGAAGAATGATGTTGACATCGCCATTCATAATGGTCACTTAACCATAACAGCTGAGAGAAAATGCGAGGACGACAAGGACACTAAAAAGCATCGCATTGAACGCTGGTACGGCAAATTCTATCGCAGTTTCCTGATGCCCGAATCGGCAGATCCTGGAAAAATCTCTGCGAAGTTGGAAGATGGCGTGTTAACCATCAAAGCCCAAAAGAAAGAGGAAGCCAAACCTCGTCAAATTGACATTTCGGTTAGCTAACCCTCCCTTTTTGTTGTCCCGGTAAATTCCAGGGACTTAAAGCATAAATCAAGGGTGGAAGTAAATACTTCCACCCTCTCTCAGGTTTACCTACACTTCAGCAATGACATCAATTTCTACTCTTACTCCCTTTGGAAGATTGGATACCTCAACGGTAGTGCGGGCTGGGGGAATGGCTCTTTCAAAATAGCTTGCATATACTTCGTTCATTGCATCAAACTCCTCCAAATTGGTTAGATAAACCGTACACTTGAGTGCTCTATCCAATGAAGAACCAGCTGCCGCCAAAAGGATCCCGACATTATCTAAAACTTGGCGAACTTGGTCTTGGATAGGACCCTGAATGACCTCTCCTGAATTGGGATCCAGTGGAATCTGACCCGAGACAAAAATCAAACTATCAGCTTGAACGGCAGGTGAATAGGGTCCCAGAGGTGCCACCCCACTGTCCCCATCAATTCGTTTTTTCATTACAATACTCCTTGTAAATTCCTTGTGAAGTAAGAATACAGAAAAGAGGGGACATAAGAAAATCCTGCTATAAGGAAGGTTTACCATCTCCTGAAAGTCTGCTCCCTTCTTCTATGTTCTGAATCCGGTAGCATTTCTGTTAGAATTCCCTCTTGAAGTTTGCCGGGGTAGCTCAGTCGGTAGAGCAGCGGACTGAAAATCCGCGTGTCGCCAGTTCGATTCTGGCCCCCGGCACCCTAATCGTATGGGGCCGCCGACGGATGTAAATGGGAAATTCCAAAATGAGTGAAGACCTATGGTGTCCTAACTGCGACGATTCCCCCGAGGGGTTCATTGAAGAACAAACTACGGTGACACCTACCGATCCTGACACGGGTAAACAATTTGAAATTACCCAAGTATATTGCCGTGGCTGTAGTTTCGAATTTCAAGACCAGCGGCGACAACGGGAAATTACTAAAGACTCCAAGTGATCACAGAATAAGACTCAATTGACTCGTTGAGTAGATAATCACAAGTATGAACGAACTAGCCTATATTGACGGACGATTTGTTCCCCTCAACGAAGCAAAGGTGTCGATAACAGACCGGGGCTTTGTCTTCGGAGATGGAGTCTACGAGGTCATTGCCGCATACAACGGAGAAGCTTTTAGATTAGAAGAACACCTCGCAAGACTTGGCGCTAGCGCTAACGCCATCAGCCTCGTCCTACCACTTAATAACAACAAGTTAAAGAAAATCATTGGCATGGGGTTAGCACAAAGTAATTCACAGGCAACACAAATTTACGTACAGGTGACCCGTGGATCAGCTCCCCGTTCTCATGCGTTCCCATCTGGAACAACATCCAACTTAGTTGTCACGTTCAGGCCATTGGTACAGATACCGGAAAATATAAGCGCACAAGGGGTCTCGATAATAACCACTGAAGAGATCCGTTGGGATCGATGTAACATTAAATCCATCTCGCTTTTACCCAATGTGTTAGCTAAACAGAAAGCCACTGAACAGGGTGTATTCGAAGCTATTTGGGTCACAAAGGACGGAGTCGTCAACGAAGGGGCCGCTTCTAACATATTTGTGATTCGAGAGGGGGAGATGCATACACCTCCCAAAAATGAAAAAATCCTGGGTGGCATTACCCGTGACGTCGTTCTGCAGTGTGCCCAGGGAGAGGGCATGCTAGTTCATGAAATCCCTCTACAGATTGAAACCATGCTACAAGCTAATGAGATCTTCCTCACTAGCACGACCATAGAAGTACTCGGCGTCGTGGACGTAGATGGACAGACGATTGGCGAAGGCACTGTCGGACCTATTACAAAACAACTCAGTAATGCCCTGCGACAAGAAATAGATCGTGCAACAAGCCAGAGCAAAAAGGAAAATGACAGAGGATTTTTGTCTTGAAAGGCCATTTAAGTTTATGAAAATTGATTTCCACATTCACGTTCTCACACGGCAGATGGTCGATGTATCCTGGTATGGAGGCCTATTCCTTAAGCACAATCCAGACCTGTTTGCTGAACATGGTCAATTCCCTCTCACTCCGGAACGAGTCCTGTCAGAAATGGACAGTGCTGGCGTGGATTACGGCCTGATTTTGCCCAATGAAAGCACCCAGATCGGTATCGACATTCCCAATGAATTTGTCCTCGAGTTCTGCCAGGGGCAGGAAAGACTTTTTCCCTGGGTCGATGCTAATCCCAGAAAACCGAATAATCCGGTTAAAAGATTGGGAGAATTTATCAAAGCAGGTGCCAAAGCACTCAAATTATATCCAACCTATCAATGGTTTTATCCCAACGATCCAATGCTGAATGATATCTACGCACTGGCTCAAGAAGCAGGTCTTCCGGTGATGATTCATACCGGTTCTTCAATTTTTCCAACGTCCAGGATTAAATACGGGGACCCTATCTTTCTAGACGACGTTGCCGTGGATTATCCACGCCTGAATATTGTATTAGCACACTGCGGGAGGGGACCCTGGTATGACCATGCTGTCACGTTGGCTCGAACCCGTGCCAATGTTTTCCTGGAACTATCCGGCATTCCACCACATCGGCTACTGGAATACCTTCCCGCGTTGCCCCGCTTGTCTCACAAAACAATATTTGGCTCAGATTGGCCCTCAGTGCCCCCTCTTAAACAAGTTGTCGAAGGCATATCTTCACTACGTGATTTTTCCACTGAAGAACTAGACAAGATACTAGGTGAAAATGCGGCTCGACTACTGGACTTGGAGAACTCTGTAGGGAACTAACCAACAACTACAGATTAGGAGTGCATCTATGAGGACTGCAGTGAATCGACGATCGTTTCTCAAAGCCACAACCGGAGTGCCGTTAGGAATACTCTATACGGCTCAGTGGAAAACCACATCCGGGGCCCCGATTACATTTGATACAGATTTTGGAACACTAACTGAGGCAGCACGTGCGATCCGTGGTGGAGTGATTTCATCACTAGAACTCACACAACATACTCTTGCCCGTATCGAACAGTACAATCCCACCCTCAATGCAATTGTCACACTTTTAGAAGATACAGCACTGGCCCAGGCCCGCGCTGCTGATGAGGCTCTGGCAAAAGGACAGTGGTGGGGACCCTTACATGGAGTCCCCATCACAATTAAGAATGCATTGGCGATAGCAGGAGTCCGAACAACTGCAGGAGTACCTGCTTTGTCCGACAACATTCCCAATCAAGACGCAACAGTTGTTACTCGTCTACGTAGTGCAGGCGCGGTCATCTTGGGTAACACCAACGTCTCATTTATGCTTAGAGATTGGCAAAGCTATAACACGATTCATGGAACAACCAACAATCCTTGGGATCTAGAACGAACCCCAGGCGGTTCGACTGGCGGCGGTGCCGCTGCCTTAGCTGCAGGACTCAGCTACCTATCAGTTGGTAGCGATATTGGCGGTTCGATCCGCATTCCAGCACACTTCTCTGGCGTATACGGACACAAACCAACGCTGGGTATAGTGCCCCCACAAGGACACATCCCTCCTCTGCCAGGAGATCCACCCAAACCTCTGGGCCGACTAAACTTGAATGTTGTCGGGCCTCTGGCACGGAGTGCAACAGATTTGAAGATTGCGCTCAGTATATTAGGAGGACCAGACAATGAAAAAGCCATTGCCTACAGGTGGGTTCTTCCTCCTGCTCGACGCACTCGTATCACTGATTGTCGCATTGGTTTCGTTATGGATAGTTCATCCTGCCCCGTCTCCTCCGATGTCAAAGAAATTTTAGTCGCGGCAATTGAAACTCTGCGTAGAGCAGGAGTAAGCCTAGAGGAAGGATGGCCTCCGGATGTTGATCCTGTCAAACAGTATGATACCTATCGCTATCTTCTGTTCGCTACCGGGGCCTCCTCTATTAACGATGACCAAGTTGAGGAACTACGTAAGCGAGCAATGCGCCAGGATGGTAGCCGAGAGGCAATAGAGGCCCTGGCAAGAACAGCTCGTCACAAATACTTTCAAGCTGCAGATAACGAGAGAATAGCTGCTCGTGCTGCGTGGCAAAAGTATTTCCGTACACACGACGCCTTCCTAATGCCGACGGCTTTTGCTCCTGCTTTTCGTCATGATCACAGGGAACGCTCCGAAAGAACGATAGCTACCCCAGAAGGGCTAAGACCTTACGATGATATGCTGTTCTGGATTGCGTTTGCTTCATTAACGGGGTTGCCTGCAACGACAGCTCCTGTTGGCCAAACTAAAGAAGGCTTGCCAGTCGGCATGCAAATCATGGGACCATACTTTGAAGATGCTACACCAATTGACATCGCCGGCCAGATGGCGGATTTCGTAGGTGGTTTTCAGGCACCTCCTGGGTTTTCCCAATAGTCAATTTGGAATACAAGGATTGAACAACATAGTCCTTCCTTGTATTTTCAGATTCTTGCCTGGTAGGTGAAAAGCTGATGATAACGGCCCTTTTTCTCAACTAGCTCCTGGTGTGTTCCCCGCTCCATAACCTGTCCATTTTCAACTACTAAAATCTGATGGGCCTGACGGATGGTGCTCAGCCTATGAGCGATGACCAGAGTGGTGCGTCCCTCCATCAGAGTCTTAAGACTCTCTTGAATATACATTTCACTCTCGGCATCAAGACTAGAGGTGGCTTCATCTAGGATGAGAATTGCGGGATCTGCCAACAAGGCTCGAGCAATAGTCACACGCTGGCGTTGTCCTCCTGAAAGTTTTACTCCACGTTCTCCAATGATAGTTTCGAGGCCATCATCAAAACGATCTGCAAACTCTTTCACATGTGCAGCCCGGACTGCTTCCTCAACTGCCTGTTCATTTGCCGCAGAATAACCAAACCTTATGTTGTCTAAAATGGTCCCATCGAAAAGAAAATCATCTTGTAACACAACTCCCAATCGGCTCCGATAGCTGTCAAGTGTACACTTAGATAGATCGTGTCCATCGATTTTTACGATCCCGTGTTCTGGATTAAAAAAAGAAGCGGCAAGTCCAGCAATAGTAGTCTTTCCCGACCCTGAACTACCCACCAGAGCAGTTACGGTCCCTGATGGTGATTGAAAACTAACGTTCTTGAGCACCTCGACCCCTTCCCGGTACGAAAAGGTTACATTTTTGAACTCGATATCTCCTCGGATGTTCTCCAATTCAACGGTGCGTTTAACATCATCGATCTCCCTTTGAATATTCAGGATTTCTTCTGTTCGATCTAAACCAGCAAAAGCATCAGTCATCTGACTCCCAATATTGCTCATCTGAACTATCGGTGCGATCAAAAAACCCAGATAAAGAGTAAACGCAAAAAAATCACCCAAAGTCATGTCACCTTCTACGATTTTTATTCCTCCAATACCCATGATTGCTACAGCTGCTAATCCCAACAAAAGCGTGGCTGAACTCGTGACTAGACTAGTAGCAGTAAGGGACTTTTTGACGTTCTGAAAGAGACGATCAATGCCTTGTTCAAAAATTCCCACTTCATGCTTTTCGGCATTGAATCCTTTTATCACTCGAATACCACTTAGAGATTCTGTCAATCGTCCGGTCACTTCCGCGTTTATTTTTCTTCGTTCCCTAAACACGGGCCGGATATAACCAAAAGCCTTCAGGGAAATTAGTCCAAAGGCCATTAGTGGAATCAAAACATAAAAAGTCAGCGGAGCATCGATGCGGATCAGAAGAACGAAGGCTACCAAAGCCGTAAGGATTCCCCCAACTAGTTGGACCAAGCCGGTTCCAACTAGATTACGGACACCCTCCACATCGGTCATAATTCGGGCCACTAACTCACCTGATTTCGTATTATCAAAGTACCCTGTAGGGAGATAGACAACATGCTGTTGAACCTTGGCCCTTAACAGGGAGATGAGATGTTGCGCCTCAACGCTCAATAGTCGTGTGAGAGCAAAAGAGCTCAAAGCCTGAACAAGAATGGCAATTGCTATCACTAAAAGAATTTGTTTCAACAAACCTAGATCACCCTGGTTTATCGCATTGTCAATGATGAACTTACTAGACCCTGGCAACACTAAACTGGCCAGTCGATTGATTAGAATCAGAAGAAGACCCAGACTCAGCGATTTTCTCCGGGGCCAGATGATAGCACCAAAAGCATATTTGACTGTTGTCATGGAGGGAGATTTATACTTCATAAAAGAGCGGCCTCCTGCCCAGAAACTCTATCAAAATTTTTCACCTAGCGAGCTTCCTATCCAAATCCAGTGCCCAAAAAGAGAACGCCATGCCTCACGATATGTACAGCGCTCTTTCTCAAAATTTAATTGGCACCCCCAGCTACAATCATGGCAGACTGTGCATGTTACGAAATTTAGAACACAAGGAGAAGTAATTATGTCAGCCTATTGTATCTTCGATATGACGCAAGTAATTGATGGAAACAAAATGGAAGAGTACCGTGAACAAGTTGGTGCCACCATCGAACAGTATGGGGGACGTTATGTTGCAAAAGGTGGTGATTTTGAGGTGGTGGAAGGAGATTGGCAACCGACTCGCATAGTGATGTTGGAATTTCCCACCTTAGAGCAGGCACGTCAGTGGTACAACTCAGAGGCCTATGGCCCTCTCAAGACTATCCGTCTGGAGGCGTCTCGTTCAAATGGGGTTATTTTTGATGGCGCCTCATAATGTGTCGAATTTGGGATACTGAGGAATCAGTCTATCGTGATGGATTCCGGAGGGATTCGGCTAGCCGGGGTTCTAAAATACGTGAGAATAGTCGAGGGAGCACAACCTCTGCAATTGCAGCCCAATTGGAATTAACCAAGCCCAATTGTCCGATCTGCTTGGCATTTTCCTTCTCAAGTGCAATGTCCTTGACAATGTTGAGCCAAAGTATAGTAGCGGTCTGAGCGTAATCGACGGGACGTTGCTCGAAAAGACTTTCCATAAGTCCTAAGGTGTTGATCATCTCCTCCAAGGAAATCATAAGATTCGCGACCATCAACATAAGAGCTTCTGCCGCTTCTTCATCAGCCACAAAGGGCATTCCCATAAAAGCTTCGGGATCGAGTTCCTCCTCCTCAACTATCGTAAACGCCTCGAGTTTTATAAAATAGGACTCCGTCTGCCGCTTGAGATAGCCGGCAATTTCAATTTCTTCTTCAACGGTACAGGGACCCCAACCGCCCGTCAAAAATGAAAGTACAGACTGCTTTATACGAGACGAAGATTGTGAGGTTCCCAAAGGTAGAGCGATCACATGGGCAATGACCAAACTAAAACATAGGCACACACCCACCAATTGTTTGCTACTCATCTCCCTCATTTTACTTTATCGTTTCTCCCCTGAATAGGATGACTTTCGATTCTCAATTACGGTAAAGTGGAGGGGACTGAGAATCGGACTAGTGCCCAAACTCCATTTTGCGGCATGCTGTAGTTAAATATGCTTCCACTGTTGGAAAGAGCATGTAAACACGATCAACTCTCTGCCATCATTGATCAGCAGGGAAAATACACCTACCATGATCTGCTGACTTCATCCCGAAACATTGCATCCCACTTATTGAATGGGCGAAACGACCTGAAGGAAGCCCCAGTGGCTTTTCTAGTTCCCTCAAGTTTTGAATATGTAGCAGTGCAGTGGGGGATATGGCAGGCAGGAGGGGTAGCGTTACCTCTTGGCACTTCTCATCCAACTCAAGAATTAGAACATATCATAAAGGACAGTAATGCCCAGATTCTCGTCACTCATCCTGAATTTGAAGATTTGCTTTTGCCCATCACGACGCCCTACGCCCTCCCCCTTTATTTGACTTCGGAAATACCCCGGTCTGAAAAATCGACCTTACCAAATGTGAATAGTCACCGACACGCTATGATTCTTTATACAAGTGGCACCACTGGTACGCCCCGAGGAGTTGTCTTCACTCACCAGAGTGTCTTAGCTCAAATCACGACCTTGATCGAAGCTTGGCAGTGGACCCAAAATGACCACATCTTACACGTCCTTCCACTTCACCATACTCACGGCATTGTTAATGCACTACTCTGCGCCCTGTGGGCTGGAGCAACCTGTGAGATTTTACCTAAATTTGAAGCTATAGAAGTGTGGAACAGGTTCATTAGAAATGACATTACCCTGTTCATGGCGGTCCCCACCATCTATTCCAAGCTTATCTCAGCATGGGAAAGCACTCCAGAACAGGAACGCCTTAGAATGTCCAATGCCTGTAACAAACTCCGGCTAATGGTATCCGGATCAGCGGCACTACCCACCGATGTTTTCGAAAGATGGAAACACATAAGTGGCCACCAGCTACTTGAACGATACGGAATGACTGAAATTGGTATGGCCTTGTCAAATCCACTCCATGGTGAACGCCGGGCAGGTTCAGTGGGCCTGCCTCTTCCTAAGATAGAGGTAAGACTAACAAACACGTCAGGCCAGATACTGACGGAAGAAAATCAGTCTGGGGAAATACAAGTGAGAAGTCCCGGCATTTTCAAAGAATACTTAGGGCAACCTGAAACTACAAAAAAGGCTTTTCAAGATGGATGGTTTTGCACAGGAGATGAGGCACTCCTTGAGGATGGCTACTATCGCATTCTAGGAAGAAGCTCCATCGACATCATTAAAACCGGTGGCTATAAAGTATCCGCTTTGGAAATCGAAGGGGTGTTCAGCACTCATCCTTTGATTGAGGAATGTGCGGTTGTAGGGGTTACAGACAAAGAATGGGGAGAAAAGGTCTGTGCAGCAGTTGTACTTCGTTCTAACTCTTCCCTCTTACCTGATCACCTACGGCACTGGGGAAAGGAGAGACTGGCTCCCTACAAGGTTCCGTGTGAATTCTTAATCGTCACTGAGCTCCCCCGCAACGTAATGGGTAAGGTCATCAAAACTACGGTGAAAAATTGGTTCCCATCACTCTGAAAAAGTGAGTGGGAATTGGGCCATAAAATTCCCATTAAAGCAATAGATCCTTATCGTACAGAAGGTGCGTGATAAGAAAAGTGCGCTACCATCTTTCTAAGGTTAATGGTCAGATAATCTTGGTATAAGTGCCAGACGGGTTGGCTAATTAATGTGACTTGAAGATCGTCCCTTTCAAAAATTAAGTCGACATGGCTACGACACAGATGAGGAAACCTGTTCTGGTTAGAAATGATCTAAGCGGCCATTCGGTCGACTTGGTAGTAGGAATCCCTTCGTACAATGAAGCTGACAACATAGCTTTTGTTGTTGAGCAAGTGGCCAAAGGGTTAACGCAGTACTACCCTGAACGTAATACTGTGATTATAAACGCCGACAACTGCTCCGAGGATGGGACGGAAAAAGTGTTCTTATCGGCTGAGAGCTTTGGCATATCCAAGGTTTATCTTTCCACCCCCTCTGGCATTAAGGGGAAAGGCCACAACTTTCACAACATGTTTACCTATCTTCGAAAATATAAACCACAAGCAGTTGTTGTGGTGGACGCTGATCTGCAAAGTATCAGCCCAGAATGGCCCCAGGCTCTGGCTGAACCCATAAGTGAAGGTTGTGACTTTGTTACACCGATGTACAGTCGAAATGAGTACGATGGAACCATTACCAACCATATCTGTTATCCCCTTCTGTTTGGCCTTCTAGGCAAGAAAGTTCGTCAGCCAATCGGGGGCGATTTTGCTTTCTCAGGTAGACTGATGGAACACTGGATCACTCGGAAATGGGGAGAAAATATTTGCCAATATGGAGTGGATATCTTCATGACAGTTGAAGCACTGATGGGGGGATTTCGGGTGGCCCAGACGGTCTTAGGGAGTAAAGTCCACAAACCGAGTGCCCCGAAATTGGGGGAGATGTTCACACAAGTAGTCGACACCCTATTTTCCAAGTTATTGGTCTGTAAGGATGAGTGGATCAAGTCTAGAGCTGACTCAGATACCCCAAAAATTTACGGCAACACAGATCAGCTTTCCGAACCCCAGGACCTGAGCATCGACTACAAGCGTTTAAAGAGAGTGGCTGTAGAGGAATTTGTCCCTCACCACAACTTGGTAGAACAGATTCTTCCAACTGAGACGGCTAGAAAAGTACAATACATGTTTCAGACACATAATTTTCGACTATCTAGCCTTCTTTGGGTTGACATCGTATATAGCTTTCTAAAAGAGTATTCCTGCTCCAGCACTCGTACCAGAAAGCTTAATGTAGTAGAAGCACTGAAACCCCTTTACTTTGCCCGGGTCATCTCCTTTATTCGAGAAACACTGGAACTGAACCATCTGGAAAGCGAGGACAAAATACTTCGCCAGGCATCTACGTTTCGCTCCAAACGCAATATTCTAATTCGGCAGCTTACCTGTTGAACGCATCCAGCACAGTTGATTTTTAATCATGCTCCATGTACAAACTTTATTTTTTTTGTATTGGTCCTGACACAGCATGTTGTATCCAGACAGGCGACATCGAAAACAATCAGTCCTCCGTATAGGCAATGCCTCACGCACATGCTTTTTTTTGCTAGTTTTCGTACTCAGTTCGACTGCAGTTGGAAACGACAATCGACTCCGTTCCAGAATCATTAATTCTGAGGAGTTTACTTTCTTGCGACTCGTCTATTCCGGAAATGACTGGATGGGAACATCCTGGACAGTTGACTATCCTAAAGCAGATATCCAGTTCATTCACGGACTGGGCAGACTCACTGATTTTGGATTTGTGAATCCACAGCACCGGGTGATGACTATTCTCGACACAGATATCTTCCGCTACCCATTCGTCTATGCTGTTGAAGTGGGTAACATGCGGCTATCAGATTTAGAAGTAAAACAACTTAGAGAATACCTACTACGCGGTGGTTTTCTAGTGGTTGATGATTTTCACGGAGAGTATGAATGGCAGAACTTCTACTCACAAATGAAAAGGGTTTTTCCTGAGTATGAGCCTATAGATCTCCCCTTGTCCCACCCCGTCTTCCACTGTTACTACGACATTCATGAACTCATCCAAATTCCTGGCCTCCAGTTTGCCTACAGTGGAAGAACGTGGGAAAAGGGCGGTTACGAGGCTCACTACAGAGGTATTCACGACCAAAACGGCCGGCTAATGGTTATGATCAATCACAACGTTGACCTTGGGGATGCTTGGGAGTGGGCTGAGGTCGACGCATATCCTCAACACTACGCTACTCTCGCCTTTCAGTTGGGGATCAACTACATCATCTACGCGATGACACACTAGAAAGACCCAAAGGTGTCACGGGTAAATCCCTATCTGACCATGTTGTGCTCCACGAAAACCATCAACGGAAGGCGTAGATGAATCCTATAATTGTCTGCCAACTATATAGGACTCCATCAGGACGAAAACCCAAACCCGTCCCTCCAAGTGCTAATAGCGGCGCTTGGGAAGGGAACCCAAAATCGGGAACCCCGGTGATCTGATTTCTAAAATCGACGCGCAGACCCCATCCAGGCGTCAGCTTAACCTTGACTCCGCCCCCATAGCTAACGGCAAGTTTCCATCGGTTCTTTAGATCCGCACCTTGCATCAAAGCCTTATCACGTGAATCACTACTGACATGAAAAAACGAGGTTCCCAATCCTACAGAACCAAAAGGACGAATTATCTTTTCCTGGCCCAACCCGTACAATAAAAAACTATAGGCTAGCTTGTGCATCCTGTGATCAAGCGTTATCGACGGTAGCGCAGTACTCAATTGCTGAAACGACAACGGATGATTGGTTACAGAATACTCCAACTCTGCTCCAAAGAACCGCCCTCGATTCTCCGTAATCCTAATACCCAGCGCATACCCCTGATCTATGTCCAATTTTACGTTCTTGGTAGTACCCTCTTCCACAGGAGTAACAAACGTATCGTCACCAGCTCCACCAAATCCTATAAATCCTGAGAATTCCCACTTATCCTTAGCTAGAAATGGCACTGGAATTCTCTGTGCAAAAACTTCAATACCAAGCAATGTGACAACCAACACTAGCCCCAAACAATTTTTGACCATTTCGTTCCTTATTGTATTAGTTGTACCTAAAAATGGAAAAGTTAAGAGAACTTTCTAATCCAAGGTCACATCACCTATTGCCCTGCATCGGGCGAGGGCCCCTGCGTCCGCGATCCTGTCCTGGTCCCCGCCGCCGGAACATTTTTTGCCTTTCTATCCTCAAAAACTCTTCAAATTGTTCCATCTGTTCAGGACTAAGGACTTGTCGAATCTTCTCATGGGTGTTGTTACGAATCGTTCGATTGCGTTGATTAAACTCTCGGTTGTTGTCGTTGAGACCCTCTTGGCTGTCCCTTAGAATCTGTTGTAGCTCTTCCTGGTGTGATGCCTCTAAATCTAGTTGATTCAAAAGTCGATTAAGAGACTCAACCTGGGGTCGTTGGGTAGATATTTGCAACTGAACTGGAAAACGAGGCCCTGACATAAAAAACGTAAGACCTCCGCCCAACACAACACCACTTGCAAAGATGAACACCGCTAGTAAGATTGCCTTATTACGATCGGTCAAGGTACAGTGTCCTCGCTAGAAAATTCTACGAGAGAATCTATAACGTAAGCAACCGACAGATCCTCCTGCACAGGCTGATCAAAAAACAAGTCCGCGTATTGTTCAGTAGCCACCACCCCGTCGTCGGCCACTAAGTACATTAACAGACCCATCACTAACGGGAACATCATGAAAACGGGAATTAGTTTTCTAGAAACCTGCTGAAATAATATGGCAAAAGAATCCCTATCTGAGTGGACAAGTTGACTGACCCGCTTTGCAAAGAATGGGGGAATATCCATTTCTGGAACATTCTGCAACTGGAATCTTAGAAAGCGAGTAATAGAATTTTTATGCTTACTCAACTCGCTACTATCCTTGCGGTCAACATTTCCCGTATCATCAGCATCTAGCTCTTGGGATCCAGTATAGTTATCAGTCACTCACAGCCCTCCTACCTGACAAGAGAATATCCTCTAAATCACTTCTGATCTTACTCTTAGATCGACTAACCCGAATCCTAATAGCTCCCTCAGTCGTTTTCATAGCCTGAGAAATCTCAGCATAACTCAACCCTTCTAATTCACGAAATACAAAGGCCATTCTATCTTTGTCATTGAGTCGTCCCATAAGCTTTTCGAGTAACTCAAACAGTTCTGATACATCTTTTTCAGTTAGACTAGCTCGTTCCTCGAACTGCTCAAAAAAAGACTCAATCCTATTCTCATCACCAGAATGCAAATCCGCAACGGGAAAAACTTTCTCCCGCCGATTCCGTCTTAGTTCATCCAAACACGTATTCGCCGTAATCCTAGCGATCCAGGACTTCAAAGGTCCTCTCATGTCAAAAGTGGCGAGCGCTCGGAAGACCTTTAAAAAAACTTCTTGAGCTAAATCCTCAACCACATTGCGAGTCCCGCAATAGTGATAAATCACATTGAACACCAGCCTTTGATATCGTTTGACAATTTCCTCAAAAGCGTGGGAGTCACCTCCTAAAACTGCACGCACCAACTCCTCATCTGTCCTGGCCATTCCTGGAATATAGTACGTTTAGAACAAAATTTGTTTCATAACAATTATCAACAACTGGCTAACATCAAGGAGTGCGACGTGCAACAGTCGTCAGCATACCATACCGTCCCGTAAGCCTTTCCATCATAGGAAAGGTCATCAATAAAGGCTTTAATACGTAGTAGGGTAAACGGTTGCCGCAAAAATCTTCCGACCAGTTGATCAGGCTGTATTTTAGGCAGTGAACGTTGACAATCGTAGAGAAAAAACGATGTTCTAGTTTCTGAAAACCCGTCTCTTGGAGCACTCTTTCCAGAGGTCCAGGGGCAAAATGGTAAATGTGCCTGGGAACATCATCAAAAGCGTACCAGTAACGTCTGAACCAACTGGCTTGCAGGCTATCTAAATTTGGCAAAGAAATAAAAACCAATCCACCCGGAGATAAAAGCTCCCATACCCTATTCAGAACCTCATTAGGACGAGGCAAATGCTCCAGCACATGCCAAAAAGTCACCACATCAAAAGAATTCCCTGTAAGTTCATTTGAAAAAATATCTCCCTCGATCAGTTTCAAATCATCAATTCTCTCATTCACTATTTGAACGGTTGTCTCTGAAAATTCAACTCCCGTCTTATCCCACTTTTTGTTATCCATCGCCCACAAGAATTTACCATCGCCACAACCAACATCTAAAATACGCCCCCCGGGCACAAAACTTTGGACGAGATCAACTTTTTCTACCTCCTTTCTCCAAGAACGGCTTTTCTGTAGTCGGCCCGACAAAAACTGATCCACGGTCCTCTGTGTATCTCCCATGTAGGTTGGTGGATAGTATTGTTTAATTTGCTGATCATCTAGCGTAGGCTCGGTCCATCCAAATCCACATTTCGAGCAACGATGAATCCTCCATATCTGATCAGGTCGATTCAAAACCCGATCAAAGGCAGTGGTGAAAAGCTCTCCTTGGCTGGAGGAACAAATTAGACAATACATCACAGAGTGAGCCTCCGGCACACACAAATCCACTCTAACACAACGACCTTGCAAATATGGTTCTACTTGCCTTTTGTGTTAGCACAATTTGGTTACAGTGTGTAATCCGAGTTTGCTACCTCCGCTTTACTGTGTATTATCGTTCCTAATGAATGAACGCAACTACTTACGCATCTCTTTGCTGGTGCTTTCACTCATCATCCTCTACTTTGTTTTTCAAATTTTTCACATTTTCCTCCTGCCTGTGAGTCTAGCCATTATTATGGTTACCCTTTGTTATCCGGTCTTTAACTGGACTGCAAATAAGCTTAAAGGTAAACGTAACCTGGCTGCCCTACTCACCTGCATTTGGGTGACAACTGCCATCATCATCCCCCTTTTGATTCTCCTAGTACTCTTGACCAACCAGATTGGCTCTATGTATAGACAGATCCAAATGCAGGTGGACAATAGTAGTTTGCAAGACGTTCTAAACCTGGAGAGTTCACTCTATGTTAGAGCACTGATAGATTGGATCAATCTCTATGTCGATTTAGAAGGTCTGGACATCATGGATAGGTTCACGTCCGGATTCGAGCAAATGAGCCTTGCTTTTCTGAGACAAAGTGCACACATCGTGCAGGGCGCATTCAGTGTTATCGCAAATTTCTTCATTATGCTTTTAACTATGTTCTTCCTATTTAAGGATGGATCCCGCCTAGTGGAGGAAATAAAAACCATTGTTCCCCTTCCTAAATACCACAAAGAATCCATAGTGAATAAGTTCCAGGAAGTATCCAAAGCAACCGTTGTCGGAACCTTACTAACCGCATTAGCCCAAGGAATCGCAGGAGGGGTGCTCTTCTGGACCGTTGGAGTTCCTAATGCCATTTTCTGGGGTTTCCTGACGGGACTATTCTCACTACTTCCGTTTGTAGGTACTGGGATTGTCTGGGGTCCATGGGCCATCTACTTGCTGATCACTACATCCACAATTCAAGGAATCGTTCTTGTACTTGGGGGCTTCTTGGTAGCATTCATTGACAATGTGCTTAGACCGTTATTTATCGAAGGAAAAACCAAAATGCATACGCTGTTGGTGTTCATGTCCATTGTGGGAGGGATTAGTTACTTTGGGATAGAAGGAGTAATTTTTGGCCCTATCATTGTTGCCCTGGGGCTCACTTTCCTTGAACTATATAAAGTTGAGTTCAAACAAGAACTCACAAAATCCAACGAGGCATGAGCTTTTACAAACGCTGGGTTCACAACCGTGAACTCCGACTCACCCTTCGTGATCCTCATCGAAAAATTTTCCCCTTTGATTGGGGGCTGGACTGGATCGGCAATAACAACAATTTCGACACAACATTCTCTCCCCTAGAATGCCTCAAGAATCAAGCAGATGGTATTTTAAGTAATAGCTCCCAATATTATGAACCTCCTCTACTCGAAAATGTTGTCCTTAAGGAAGACACTTTAACTTTCTCCACTCCAACCCCTAGTCCCTATCCAGAAAACAACACCGCACGCTGTCGTATTTTCAAAACTCAAAAAACAAAGAGTGCTGTCATCGTTATTCCCCAGTGGAATGCCCAGAAGGACAGCCACGTTGGCCTTTGTCAAATGCTAAGAAGATTAGGTATAACAGCGGTGCGTCTCTGCATGCCCTATCATGAGCAGCGTCTGGTTCCAGAGATGCAACGTGCTGACTACATGGTTAGCCCCAACATTGGTCGAACCTTACATGCCACGCGCCAGGCAGTCCTCGAGGTCCGTCAAATCGCTAGGTGGCTCCGAGAAACGGGCTACCAAAAGATCGGCGTTGTGGGAACCAGTATGGGGTCATGTATTGCCTATTTAGCCTTCGTCCATGACACGTCTATTTGTACCGGAGTTTTCAATCATGTCTCATCATTTTTTGCCGATGTAGTTTGGACAGGCCTATCTACACGCTATGTTCGTTGGGGAATGGAAGGGAATATTTCTCTAGAAGATTTGCGCCATTGTTGGTCACCAATCAGCCCATGGTTCCACATCGGTCGTCTCAAAAAAAATAATCGTCATCACCTTCTGATCACAGCTAAATATGATCTAACCTTTAGACCCGAGCTAACAGAAAAGATGTTTCAAGAGTACAAGACCCACAACATCCAGTATCAACGCATAGTCATGCCCTGTGGACACTACACGTTAGCCACCTTTCCTTTCAAATACCTCGATGGTTGGCACATGTGCCGCTATCTACTACACCAGTTGAAGTAAGGTGAAGATGGAAAGTGTTGAGTCAGGAAAGGGAGCCCCGGAATTTAACAAAGATCCTCAATATCAAAGTTTGTTGCAAAGCGGGGACTTCAAATTGTATGTTGTGTGAGTTCAAATATTAGGAGGGTCACAACAATGAATAATCCTTTAGAAAATCATTGGGCTCTAATACTAGGTGCTTCCAGCGGGTTTGGAGCGGCTACCTGCCTAGAATTAGCTCGGGCGGGAATGAACATTTTCGGTGTACATATGGATCGGCGCAGCACCCTTCACAATGTAGAAGAACTCAGTCATCAAATTAAAGCCACTGGACAACTGAGTATTTTCTTTAATATGAACGCAGCTGATTCCGACAAACGGGAAGCCGCTCTGGATGAAATGACAAGCACCCTTAAAACACAGGATCATCCGGCAGATATCCGAGTCTTCCTACACTCTTTGGCTTTTGGAAGTTTAGGGCGCTATTTCCCCACCGATTCCAAGAAACCAATTACCCAAGATCAGATGACTATGACTCTGGACGTTATGGCCCACTCACTGGTCTATTGGGTCCAGAGCTTGGTAACACGCACACTGCTAGGCAAAGAGTCACGAATTTTCGCTATGACCAGTTCAGGGGGCCATGATGTATGGCATAGCTATGGCACCGTTTCAGCAGCCAAGGCAGCCCTAGAATCCCACATCCGACAGATCGCCCTTGAACTAGCCCCGCTGGGAATCACTGCCAACTCTATACAAGCAGGTGTAACAGAAACCCCCGCGTTAACCAAGATTCCAGGCTATGAGGATATGGTTGCTACAGCAATGCGTTGCAACCCTAGTGGGCGCATGACGTTACCGGAGGATGTTGGAAAGGCCATCGTTGCGTTAAGTCTTCCGCAAACGCAGTGGATAACGGGAAACGTCATCCGTGTGGATGGTGGCGAAGACATTACGGGGTGATACAGCTCTTTTGACAAATACGATATCCTGCCACTGCACAACATCACAATTCTAGAGTAAAAAACAACTAGACTAACTATCACTCTCTTTTAATTAGATGCCATCACCAATCAAAGTACCTGAAATCGTATTCGAGGAGCACATCTTAGAGAACAACCTACACCTTCTGATACACCAGCAGGACCATGTCCCGTTAACCCACGTTAGTGTTCACTACCGTATAGGATCAAGCTACGAAAAACCAGGATTCTCTGGATTAGCACATCTATTTGAGCACATGATGTTTCAAGGATCGGAGAATGTGGGGAAAAATGAGCACGGACGTTATGTTGACAATGCTGGAGGTCAGTGGAATGCCAGTACCGGCAAAGATCGAACTAATTACTACGAAACGATCCCATCTCATTATCTTGAGTTAGCTCTGTGGCTTGAGGCCGACCGCATGAGGTCCCTCAACATCACTCCTGAAAATTTTGAAAACCAAAGAAAAACGGTCATAGAAGAAAAGAAACAAACCTACGACAATCGCCCTTACGGTCTGGCAACCCTCAGATTTGAAGAACTCGCTTACACCAATTGGGCCTATGGACACTCTATTATTGGAGAGGTCAAGGATCTTGAAAAATGCACTTTGCAAGATGCCGTCGACTTCCATCACACCTTTTATGGTTCTGGCAATGCAATTCTGGTACTCGCTGGCGATCTGTCGGAAATTGACGTATTGGAGAAGGTCAGAAAGTATTTTAGCGACATCAGCGACCACACCGAACGCCAAAATCCCTACTTAGAAGAACCCCGTCAAGTTGCCAAAAAAAGTGAAACCATCCAAGACCCTCTAGCTACACTACCGGCTATATATATGGGCTACCACATGCCGGAGTTAGGATCTCCCGAATATTATGCCCTGTCTATGCTAGCTCTCATTCTTTCCCAGGGAGAATCTTCCCGATTTTATCGCCAGTTTATTCATGACAACAACTGGGTCACAAGCTTTTCTGTAGGGCCTAATCAAAACAAAGGCCCTGAACTCTTTTACATCTGGGCACAAGTACAAAGTGGCATTGACGTAGATCGAGTTGTCCAGGCTATTGAAAAGGAACTAAGTGACCTCGGGAAAATGCCAATCACCGAGGTGGAGCTGGAGAAAGCAAGAAACCAGACGACTGATCGGTTTGTGGGTCGACTTACCAAAATTGCCCATATCGGAGAACTTCTCGCTCACTATGCTCTTTTTTTTGAAAATGCCAACAAGATTAACAGTGACCTAGACCGTTATCTGGCAGTCACACAAGAGGACATACTAAAAGTCGCCCAACAGGTCTTTTGCCCTGAAAATCAGACTCTTATCATCGTAGAACCAGCACCTATAACAACAAATCCCTAAGCATTTTGTCGGCATCTCCTGAGAACTGGAACGAAAAACATGCAATCACCTGCTCCTGCAAAAGAAAAAAATATTAACTATCCAGAAATCCAGGAAAGTCAGCTTGAAAATGGACTTCAGGTTTTGGCTGTCCAGGACGATCGTTTTCCAAGGGCATTCCTATCTCTCGTCTTTCCTGTGGGGAAAATTTTCAACCCCGACGATAATTTTTCCCTGGTGTCGCTGGCAGTTGAAATGATGAGAAGTGGAACTGAATCTCGTTCAGCAAACGAAATCTCACATTTTATTGATCGCCTAGCAATTAATTACGACAGTGACGTGTCCATGGAACACAGCTTCATTGGCATGACTTTTCTAGAAAAAGAGTTGGAGTCAGCGGTCGCCCTTCTTGCAGATATCGTTCTTAAATCAACTTTCCCAGAGGATGAACTCGAAAAAATTAGAGTTCGATGGCAGAGTCACCTTATTGCACAGCGCTCACAGCCCGATTTCCTAGCCAATGAACGTATTTTTAAGACCTTATACGCAAATCACCCCTATTCGAAGATTAGTATTACCTCAGAGCACCTCACAGGGGTCACACAGAAGGTAATTGAAACCTTCTATCGATCTCATTTCTCTCCGAGGGATGCCTTTCTCTTGTTTGCCGGACCTGTGGACTTGGGCACAGCAACTAACCTTGGAAACCACTTTCTTGGAGAATGGGGCAATAAAGAGATACTTCCCATTCAATATCCCAAACCGTCCGCTATCGATAGCCGTTTAATCTGCTTGATACACCGCCCTCATTCCGTACAGTCTCAACTGCTGGTAGCAGGCCGGGCACTCCCGAAAGACAACCCCGACTATATTGCTCTCAAGGTCGTCAACCAAGTGTTAGGAGGGGGAGCAAACTCCCGCCTTTTTCTAAATCTACGAGAAGACAAAGGATATACCTATGGAGCCTATAGCCGCCTAAAAAGCTACCGAAGCGACGGACTATTTCTGGCAGGTGCCAGTGTAAAAACCGAAGTTACCCTGCAATGTGTTGAGGAAATACTTAAAGAAATCAACCAACTGCATACGGCTCCCCCAAAAAAGGATGAACTGGCTCGATGTCAACAAGAATTAATTGGAGGCTTCATACGTCAGATGGAAACCTCAGCGTCGGTGGGTACTGTTGAACTCAACCGGAGAATTCATGGACTACCTAAAAATTTTTATAGTACTTTTATCCCGAAAATACGCGACATTGGAGAGGACACCGCATTGGAAATTGCCCAACGCTTTTTTGATCCTGAAAAACTAGTGGTCACCGTAGTGGCGGACCGAAATAAGGTGGAAAGTAAACTTGCCCAGATGGGAGAGCTCCATGTTTACGACACTGAAGGAAATCTTCTCTAACCTGGAACCGGAGAGAGATCAAACTCACCCTATCCGTAATAGAGTTAGACACAATAGGGGCCATACGACGATTGAGCGACTTTTGTTTAAACTAACTTTTTTGGAGAATATTTTATGAATTACTACGGCGCGAAAGCCCTGGCAAGAAGTTTCCGAACGGTGCGGAACAATACCCTCATCATAGCCGAGGAAATCCCGGAAGATCAATACAACTTTCAACTAACTCCCGACACGAGAACGGTCTCACAATTACTGTCCCATATCGCCTTGACCTTTAATTTTCAGTATTACATCCACGCCGAAGAGGTCCTTACCACACTGGAAGGATTGGATTTTCCGTCCCTAATGCAGCGACTGCGTGCTGAACAAGAAAAACCCAGAAGCAAGGATGAGATTATTGCACTACTTAAAAGTGGGGCCGATAAATGGGCACAGTGGGTTGATGAGCTATCGGAAGAATTCCTAGCAGAGCGCGTCAACATGCCTCCAGGTGCAGAACCGGCTGACAAGAGCCGCTTTGAGATGATTCTTTCGGTCAAGGAGCACGAGATGCACCACCGCGGACAAATGATGCTCATTCAACGTCTACTTGGCATCGTACCCCATCTAACCCGGCAAATGCAGGAGCGCATGGCCCAATTGAAAGGGAAGAAATAATGTGCTTGCAAAATGTCTTGACTAAAAGGCTCTTTCTACCGCTGGTGGTTCTTGTTCTGATTTCCTGTACCACAACACCACATAAAGTTTCCATGACCACCGAGGATGCGGAATGGCCCCATTATGCTCGAGACAAGGCCGGCACTAAATATTCACCCTTAAATCAGATCAATAGAGACAATGTAGAAAATCTTCAGATCGCTTGGCGGTGGCAGTTCCCCGCTGATCAGGCGATAGAGCAACATCCTGACTTCCTGACCTTCATCTACGAAGCGACCCCTTTGATGATCAACGGAGTGCTCTATGCCAACACCAGCTTTAACCAAATTGCGGCTATCGATCCCACGAATGGGCAAACCATCTGGACGTATGATCCCCAGGCCTATGAGGCTCGATCACACTCCAGGGGGTTAGCCTACTGGAGTGATGGGATCGAGAAGCGACTTTATATCAACACTGCCGACGGATTCTTGATCTCAGTCGATGCGACTAACGGTCGACCGGATTCCGCTTTTGGCCAGGGCGGAAAAGTCAATTTGGTAGAAGGACTTCGACGCAACCAAATAGCACAGGAATTCGGCGTGACCTCTCCCCCTGTTGTAGTCGGGGACGTGTTGGTAGTCGGCTCTACCGTCAGTGATCCCCGACCCCACAACAAGAAACCGCCCGGTGATGTGCGAGGCTTTGACGTCCGAACGGGAGAAGAATTATGGGTCTTCCACTCCATTCCCGAAGTTGGAGAATTCGGGGTTGAAACATGGGAAGAGGAATCATGGAAACACAATGGGAACGCCAATGTGTGGACACTTATGAGTGCAGACGAGGAGTTAGGTTACGTCTATCTTCCCTTTAGCACTCCAACCAATGATTGGTACGGAGGACATCGTCCCGGGGACAATCTGTTTGCAGAAAGTTTGGTATGCCTAAATGCTAAGACGGGAGAAAGGGTCTGGCATTTTCAGATTATTCACCATGGCTTGTGGGACTGGGATCTACCCGCTGCCCCCAACCTTATGGATATCGAAGTGGACGGGAGATCCATCAAAGCGGTTGCCCAGGTCACTAAACACGGGTTCACATTTGTCTTTGACCGAGTTACGGGTGAACCTGTCTGGCCTATTGAAGAACGTCCGGTGCCCCAGTCAACCGTACCGGGAGAAAAAACATCACCTACCCAACCCTTTCCCACCCATCCACCTCCGTTTGACCGCCAGGGCATCACCGTCGATGATCTTATAGACTTTACCCCGGAGCTACATCAGGAAGGACGTGCGATTCTAGAGGAATTTCACTACGGGCCTATCTTTATGCCGCCCACGGTGGATCCATTTGTTATCTTGCCTAGTGCGGGAGGAGGGGCTAACTGGAATGGAGCCGCTTTCGATCCGGAAACCAAAATGCTTTACATCCCTTCCAAAACGACGCCCTCAGCCAGTAGCCTAGTCGCTCCCGATCCGAAGGTTTCTGATTTTAGGTATCAAGGAAAGGGAGTGCGTATCCAAGGACCACGCGGTTTACCGCTATTCAAACCCCCTTATGGCCGTATCACAGCTATCAATCTAAACACGGGTGAGATTGAATGGATGTCCCCCTTGGGAAAGGGCCCACGTGATCATCCTGCCCTGCAAGAGCTAAATCTGCCCCGGCTGGGCTGGCCCCTACATGGCACTCTTGTAGCAACCAAGACTCTCCTTTTTGCCGGACAAAGAGGGAAGTTTTTCCCCTATCTTGGTGCCCTCAGCAGTGGCCGAGAGCTCACAGCTGACGAAAAAGACGAGGTTTCAAGATTCGAGCCCACTTTAGATGTCTTTGACAAAAGAACCGGGGAACTCATTTGGGCCATGGCTCTTCCTGCCAATGTGACAGGGTCACCAATCAGCTATATGGCTGATGAAAAACAATACATTGTCTTCGCAATCGGGGGAGCTGCCATCCCCGAGGAAATCATAGCCGTTAGCCTACCCTAACTGGGGAAACTAATTTCAATGTCGCTTCAGCCTGGTACGTATAAACCTCATTGGAAAAGGATAGCGGAAAATTTATTGCCGATAGCCACAGCTTATTCCAGAGCAAAGACAGATACAGCTACCCATTAAAAAGACTGGAGCCGGCGAGAGGGATCGAACCTCCAACCTACGCATTACGAATGCGCCGCTCTACCATTGAAGCTACGCCGGCTCAGAAACTGACAACTACTGCAAGTATAGTGATTCCCCTTTTCGCTAGTGTTATTGTAACCAACTAGCGATTGAGAATTCTTGGCTATCAAGGTCAATCAAGTGTGTCTGATTTTTCTGTCGTCTTGGCCTTTGCCCCCATGTCTTCCGCTTCTTCCTTCATGCCTTTGGCATTATAAATCATGGAGAGACTTGTGTAGGCGAGAGGGTTGGTAGGCTCCAGCTCGGAAAATTGACTTCCATATTCGAGCGCTTTATCAAAGCTACCCTGATGGTAATAGCACATTGTTAACGCGTGAAGGGCATCGCCAAATTCTGGATTCTTGGAAACGGCATGGATAAGTTCCTCTATTGCCTGCTCCAGTTTATCTTCCCCAAAATATTCCAAGCCTCTTTGGTAGTGTTCTTCTGGAGACATCTTATTTACCTTCCATCGGCTTTTAGTAAACTCTTGATTTTGAAACTGGTCAAACCAATCCCGTTGACCAAAACACTCATAGTCAGCAATGATGGACAAAAGCCACCTCGCGCCTGCATTAACCGGTTCCAGGCATGCCATTCAAAGAGACGGCCCCAGACCAGCCGATAATAAAGTGGCGCGCCACCACCGTAGTGAGTTCCAAGCCCCATCGTTTTGTCGACTGCACTCAAAAGTGAAAGCAACGCAACAGTCCAGACTACATAGACCATGTTGACCATTACTAAATCCTTCCAGCCTCCCAGCGACTCCTGGAAAAATCGAAAAGCTACAAAAACGGGAAGTACTAAGAGCAATCTTGTCACACTAATCTCATTGGTTAAACGCTCACCTACGCCAAACAACTCCAGCACGAATCGAACCGAAATGAAAATGGTAATTAGTATAAGATAGGGTCTAGAAATCCTAATGTAATGTCCCATGACTGCAACCCCTGCCCCGAAGTTTACCCAGAGCACGATAATGGTTACTTAAATAAAACGTTCAACAGGAGGTGCCCTAGGTTAGTACCACCTACCGTAACGCCCGAATCAATCCTAGTGGGATCAACTCGCTGTCACCGAGATCGATTTGGCATCTGCAAGTCTGGCATAGGTTGACCGTGAAACAACCGCACACAAGGCTTTGCCAACCAGCGAGCCCAAGCCACTGCCCGGTTGATCCTGGCACTGTCGGTAGCAATTCCAGTATTGCCGTACATCTGTCGATAAAGTTTCGACATCAATACGTAAGAAAGACGATTACGAACTGATCGCAGAAAACTCGATCTCTTCCAAATGAGAGGAAGGCTATAAAAACGGTCCCAGACCAGCTGAGTCTGACTACGGATTTCCTCGCCTGACATTCGGGGATGACCCATCGCCAGTCGTGGCCGCATAACCCGTGGCATAAGCCAGTACCGTGTCAGAGGGAACCCGGCGATCCTGGTTGTATCCTCAGCCATCTTTTTCTCCCAACGCAGGAAATCTACGGTACCAGGATATGCTGTTAGGGTAACGAATTGAGCGAAAGCAAGTTGTGCTTCTTGTGCTAGAACCGTGGTTGCCTGAAAAGTCTCTGGTCGATCACTGGGCAATCCAAAAATAAAGGAACCAAGAACGTAAACGCCGTGTTCCCTAAAAGTTTGTAACTGGCGTACTAAGCTCTTACCCGAGGAGTTAAAATCCTTGTAGATGTCCTTTAGTCCTTCATCCGTGACAGCTTCAACCCCAACCAATGCTCCCTTAATCTTGGCCTTAGACATGGCCTTCAGGAATTTAAGATCGTCAGCGACCTCCATGGTGATTTGAGTGAAAAACACCATGTCATCTGGTAGTTCGGCCAGACGTTCCATAAGTTCAAATCGCTCTTCACGCATCGCCTGCAACTCATTGAAACGATCGGGTTTATCAAAGCTTTTGGCCTGCTCCAGATCCTGAAGTGTGACCGGGTAAAAATTGTCATCGGCTAGAACAACAAATCGAAATCCCTTGCGGCGCAACTCGACAATCTCCTGAATTATTGCATCAGCACCATGTTCGCGTGGGCGCTGACCATCAGTACGCCAGACAGAACAGAATGAACAATGCTTTGGGCATCCTCGTACAGTCTGAACAGAAGCCCACATGTAGCGATCTGACGGTAGCAAATCCCAACGTGCTGGAGTAAATTGGTTTCCTTCGATCTGCCCACCCTCGTAGAGTTTCTGGGGACCCCCGTTAGTACAATCTGCTAATACTTTCTCCCAGACAACATCGCCATCACCTTTGACGACTGCATGGGCTCCGCCCAACTCATACGCTTCCTCGGGATATAGGGTGGAATGAATGCCGCCAAAAACCACATAAGCACCACGCTCACGGGCCATCCGCCCAATTTCATAACCACGCAATGCGTTTGAGGTATGGATCCCAATTCCTATTACATCGCGCTCTCCAATGGCCTCAACGTCGATTGATTCAAGCGCTTCATCTACCACGGATGGATCCCCAAAGGAGGATGGAGTCGCCGCAGCAATAACATATAGCCAACGGGGCGCAACGAGGCTTATGCCAAAAGCTACATCACTAGGATTAACCAAATGGACGCGCATAGCTTTACCTCTTCCCCATTGCAGAGAACTTAAGAGACCACTCTACCCACGTGGACACAGGATAATAGACTGATATTTTTTTCACTATTACAATTCCTCAAAGGTCAAATGTAAGTTCCAGAACAGTTATATTCTAGTCGAGTTGCTTAAGAGATACCAGTCTAGATGCGACTCCCGCACGCATCTCAACCGGCGAAATCGCCATTTGGAGAACATGACAGGACCACTTCCAAAAGCAACGAGTAGCCTACGCATGCTATATCACGTATGGGGTTAATGGCAGAAATTAGGGGCCTAAAGGCTCCACTGCCCCAGGCCCCTGTGCATTTATGGGAGGCTTCAATTCCCAACCGAAGTGTATCCTGACGTGGTGACGTTTACTTGAAAATACCTCATATGAAAACCCATCCTCCCATTGCACTGTGCCCCTAAAAGGGTGTACTATCCGAACTCCGGCACCCCCAACCAGAGGAGTTTTAATTGAGACGACCCAGGAACCGACGACGCCCGTTTCGTAAGAAGAAAAGGCGCAAAGCCGATGCCGATCAAACCACAACCGAGGAAAGTAAACCAACCCGTGAGAATATTATTGAGGTAAACGGAACCGTCATTGAAGCGCTTCCCAATACCCAGTTCAAAGTGGAACTTGACAACGGACATGTTATTTTGGCGCATATTTCTGGCAAAATGCGCCGTTACTATATTCGTATTCTAAGAGGGGATAAGGTCACAGTTGAGCTCTCTCCCTATGACCTAACCAAGGGTCGATTGGTCTATCGGTTTAAGTAAGATAACGGAATTCTGACCCAAGCCACCTCGATCGGATACTTCTTTAACCCAACAAAAGGAGCTCTGACATGGCAGTAAATCCCGCCATCCCAATTCATATTCTCGGCTCAATTGGGGCCATAGTCCTACTGATCAGTTATGTGCTAGTCTCAAGGCAAAGGGTAAAAAGCAACTCATTTACCTACCAAATGTTAAACTTGACAGGCAGCATCCTTCTTATGATAAACGGCTTCTATTTTGGAGCTTATCCCTCCGGTTTTCTAAATATAATTTGGGGATCTGTTGCAATCCTTGAACTCTGGAGAATTAACAAGAAGATCCCGCAAGGTAACTAGTCGATAGTGAAGAAATCCAAGATACACCAGGACATGTCCTAATCACACTGTCTTTACAAGAGTGTTTGCAGTGACACCTATGAGTCAGTGCATGTACAATCTCCAAAGGGAACATCCATGATAAGTTATTTTTTTAATCGGCTAGTTTTGTGGATACTCGTCCTGACAGCGATTACTTGTATAGGCCAAGGACAGAGAGAATCAAAAAAAGTTGCCATTGACTGGATCGATGCTAGTGCAGAAACACTCAACCGGATCAATAAGAATATTTGGAATTACGCAGAAACGGGACTTCAAGAGTTCAAATCCGCCAAAGAACTGATCAATCTTCTAAAAGTTAATGGGTTTTCAGTTGAGGAAGGGGTAGCTGAAATGCCGACAGCCTTTGTCGCTTCTTACGGAAGTGGCCACCCCATTATTGGCATTCTTGCCGAGTACGATGCCTTACCCGGACTATCACAGGATTCTGTCCCTGAACGTCAGAAGAGGATCGGAGTCGAGTCAGGACATGGTTGTGGACACAGCGTATTCGGTACGGCTAGTACAGGAGCGGCTGTGGCCGTTAAACAGGCCATGGCTACAGGCACAATAAAGGGCACTATTCGTTTGTACGGGACGCCCGCGGAAGAAACTGGAATCGGCAAAACCTATATGTTACGCGATGGTCTCTTTATAGAAGATGACATCATTCTCTCATGGCATACAGGAGATCGAACATCTTCCAACTACGCCTACAGTAAAGCCCTAGTTTCGGTTAAATTTAGATTTTCCGGCCTGCCTGCTCATGCCTCCACTTCCCCTCACAGCGGAAGAAGCGCCCTGGATGCAGTAGAACTCATGAGTGCTGGTGTTAACTATATGCGTGAGCATATCAAGGAGGATGCACGCATCCACTACGTGATCACCCAGGGAGGTGGACAACCAAATGTGGTACCCCCTGAGACAGAGGTATGGTATTACATTCGCGCTGACAAACACACCGACGTGGAAAAATATTTTGAATGGGTCAAAGATATTGCTCAGGCAGCTGCGCTCATGTCCCAAACAGAACTAACCACCATCCAGGTGGAGTCAGATATGCATGAGGTCCTGCCTAATCGAACACTGTCTGAATTGATTTATCGCAACTTGGAACTGATTGGTGCGCCTCAGTTTTCAGATGCAGAAAAAATCTTTGCCCGTCAGACCCAGATTGGGTTAGAAGGAACTTACAAACAAGCCCTCTCGGAAATCATCGAGCCACTTGCCAGAAATCCAGAGCAAGGTCGCGCTTCAACCGACATCGGAGACATAAGCTGGTTCGTGCCTGTTGGAAGACTACGCGTTGCCTCTTATACCTTTGGAGCTCCGGGTCATAGTTGGCAAATTGTTGCCTGTACGGGAACTAGCATCGGTGAAAAAGGACTAAGAGTCGCCGCTAAAACTTTGGCTGCGTCGGCTATTGATCTCTACCAGTCGAGCGAGCTACGAGAGAAGGTTCAGTCAGACTTTAGGGAAATCCGAGAACCATTAGATTTCATAACGCTGATTCCAGATGGTCAGAAAGCGCCTCAATCCATTAGGTAAAAGATTCTACTCTCTAAGGCACAGAGAGATTCCTTTTACCCCATTTAAAGATGGGAAAGTATGCTACGCAAGGAAGGTTAAAATGCTGTGACAAGACTAAGTATTCGCAAAAGACTTTATGTCATCATTGTTCCTGCACTATTTGCAGTGGTCGGGAGCAATTACCAAACCTCAATGTTGGCTCAGTCGACAGACATTGAAGATTCGACAGTCGATATCGTAGTTGTAGGATCAGGTATATCGGGATTATCCGCTGCCTGGGAAGCAGGTCAGACAGGCGCTAGGGTTCAAGTAATTGATATGTGGTCCATTTTTGGAGGACACGGCGTTGCTTCCGGGGGGGTACTCAACATAGTAGGAACCCCGTTACAAGAATCTAGGGGAGTCAACGACAATCCAGAACTAGCCTACAACGACTTCATGACGTGGGGTGAAGATCCCAACCCAGAATGGGTGCGCTACTACGTTAACAACTCTAAAAAATTGATCCATGACTGGCTTACCAATATGGGTATTGAGTTCACTGACATCGGTCGAAACCCAGGCAATACGGTGCCACGAGTTCATCGTACCCAAGGAGCAGGCTTGGCCCTGGTGACCGCTATTTACCGTGAATGTCTCAAGTATCCAAACATCACCTTTGTCTGGAACCACAAAGTCACAAATCTCGTAAGAGAAAATAACCGCATAGTAGGTGTAGAAACACAAAATGTACGCAACGGGAAACTACAGGTGATTCGGGCTTCGTCTACTATCCTAGCCACTGGAGGCTTTCAAAGTAATTTCAACATGGTGCGAGAGTTCTGGCCAGAAAATTTAAAATTTCCCGAACGACTGCTACTCAGTGCAGGCATTGACGCCATGGGTTCAGGGCTGGGATTAGCCCAGAAGGTAGGCGCAAAATTGGATTACCTAGATCATCAGTGGAATTATTCCTCAGGTATTCCTGACCCACGTTATCCAGGAACCGATCGTGGTCTATTTGCCCGTAGCTCCGCTGCCATCTGGGTCAATTTGGATGGCAAACGTTTTGTTAATGAATCGGACAGCGTCAAAGTGACTACTCCGGCGGTTATTAATCAAAAGACTTCTAGCTATTGGGCTATTTTTGATGCTGTGGGGCTGGAGCAACTCGCTGTGAGAGGAACTACTGGGTGGAAAGATCCCCAAAAGACTCTCCTTGAACAATATCCTCATGTCATTCCATCGGCTTCCTCAATCGAGAATCTTGCTCAAATAATTGGACTTGCACCAGACTCCTTGAAAACAACGGTAGATCGCTATAACTACATGGTCGATCAAGGTGAAGACAAAGACTTCGAACGCTTTGGATCGAGTTCTTCCCCAACCAAAGACTTGCTTCGTCAATATCACAATCCTGCCAAAATTGAAAAACCCCCATTCTATGCCCTACACACCTTCGCGGTGACACGTAAAAGTATGGGTGGAGTACTGATTGACCCATCCGCCCGCGTTCTGGATACTATGGGCAAAGCGATTCCCGGACTATACGGTGTCGGTGAAGTAACTGGGTTCGGACAAATTAACGGTAAGGCCGGTTTGGAGGGAACATTTCTAGGACCTGCCATTGTCACAGGTCGCGTTGGGGGCCAAGAAGCCTTGGCGTCATTTGAGGCTGAGGGAAAAAGATCTACCCAAAAAAGTACTAGAGCACTTGCCCGATCATCGTACACCAACAACTCCACTAAAAATGAAGTGTGCTTAGACTGTCATCCTGTGCCTAAACTCATCGCTACCAAGCGCTCAGGTTACCTGCACTTTGAAAGGGCCCATGGGATTGTCCTGGAACGCAATGACCAATGCATACAGTGTCACGGTGAATTTAACCCTGTCCCTACGATATCGCATCAATTTGATCGGCTGGCACAAGTGGAAAACTGTATTCTCTGTCACTAGCTAGTCTGGACACATCTTGCAACATTTGCACCACAAACGAATAGGCTGAGAACTCTCCACACTTGGCCCCAAAAATTCCCATCCTAGATCTTCATTGTGCCCGAAGATTGAAAACATTTCCTTTGACCTTTCCATAGTTACATATAGACTAAACAATCGTCGAAAGCTTTCAATCTTCAATTGGAGGACTCTAAATGAGAACTGATCAGATTAATGGTAAATACTTCCCTGTTTTCCTCATCGCATTTATGACTATCGCAATCACAAATACCTTCGCACAGATACCCCCCGAGGTATCTATGCACGGATATGCTGATACCGTTTTCATCAATGGCAAAGTCATCAGCATGGATGACAAGTCTCCTTCCACGGAGGTGGGTAATGTCTACCAGGGAATTGCCGTCAAGGGGAATGTTATAGTGAAACTCGGTACTACCCAGGAGATCCGGGCTCTGGCAGGACCCGACACCAAGGTTTTGGATCTGAAGGGACGCATGATACTCCCCGGTATTATCGAACCCCATATGCACATCTATGGTGAAGCCGTCCAGCACCTAGATCGATTCGGATTCAAATACCCTCCGAATGGGATTGTAGTTTCCGCCACTGCTGAAAAGACCTTAGAGGAAACTCAAAGTGTCCTCCGGAAAACAGTTCAGGATGCTGTTAAGGAGGTGGATCCGGGCCAATGGGTGGTAGTTAGAATGGGGTCTAATCCAGAAGAGCCCTCTGCTTTGCGTCTTTGGGCGGCTACCAGACGCCTGACTAACCGGGACACTCTGGATATGTGGGCACCGGAAAATCCAGTTCTGATGAGCCCAGGTATTCGTGGCAATGTTAACACTAAGGCTTTGAATGTACTGGATGACTTTCTGCCTGGATACTCTGCTTCTATTCAGGAAACAATGCATGGCGACCGTATCGGAGAAGATATTCCAGCGATCGGCTGGGTGGGTAGCCAGGAGATGGCCGTCATCACCTGGGAACTGTTCCTGGAACAGCTCCCTTTGAACACCCTAGCACAAGCTTTAAAATTGGTCTCCGAAGAGTGGGCCTCCATTGGCGTTACCACCCTATCGACTCGTATTCCTTTCCCAAAAGTTATGAGCGGATATTCTACCCTGGCAGGACTTGGGCAAATGCCGATTCGCCTAGCTGCCCACTACGAGGTACACCGTATGCCCACTGATCCAGCTCAAACCCGTCAAATGTACCGAAGAACAGGGGTGCTCCAAGGTATAGGCAATGATTTTCTTTGGATCGATGGTGTGGCATCAGAACGCTGGGATTCCATCTATCCAGAGTCCTGTACTGGTCCAGACACCCAAGCGCCGCCACATATAAAGGCTCGTGAGGTGTGTCCTCAGCCTGGTGATCTCATGTGGGATACTCTGGAAAATGCTCTCAAATCGGGATGGCGGCTGGCAGGTGTACACATGTGTGGCAGTGAAGCCGCTCGATCTTATTTCAAAATGATCGACCGAGCTCGGGCCGACAACAACATGTCGATGGAAGATATCCGCAACCTCAACATGACAAGCGAACACTGTAATCTAGTGGGCAAGCAACCGGATATTATCCAAGGACTCAAAGATTATGGAATCACAATTAGTTGTGGTCCTTCCAGAATCAGTGAATCTCCTAGCTGGGTCACAGACTATGGACCACAGATTAATGATTTCATTCTGCCTTTGAAAACCTGGATTGAATCAGGTGTTAAAGTGGTGGGACAACACTATGGTGGAGGAGCTTTCCGACGCCGCGCCGAGGGAAGTGTAGCAGGTGGATTACAGCCTCCATTTTTTGCACTATGGCAAGCCATCACCCGCAAGTACGACGGCGAAATCTGGCAACCTGAAGAACGAATCGATCGAGTGTGGGCATTAAAAATGTGGACTTCCTGGGCATCAGACTACGTAATGAAAGGCGACAAGATAGGTACTCTGGAAGTAGGTAAGTTAGCCGACATGATCATCATCGACCGGGACTACCTAACAGTTGAAGAGGATGACATCCTCAAAATTCGTCCACTGATGACGATGTTGGACGGAACTATTGGAGTGCTCCAACAATCACTGGCACAGGAATTCAACATGGATCCCATAGGAATGCCCTATAGCTTCACCGACGATGAAATCACCCACATTGGTGGCCCCCTCGGAAACTAGTTTCCCCACAAATATACAAAAAAGATTGGACCAATCAATGAAATCAACACACTTTAAACATTCCCATCGTTTGTTCGTGCTTACCTTTACTTTTTTGGTCCTCTTTCAATTCAGCTGTACTCAGACCACTCCTACAGAACAAGGCCGACAAGCGCTCATACAAACGGCTGAAGCAATGGGAGGATTGGAAGTACTCGGTGAAATACAGAACATTACCCGTCAAGGAACGTCCCAGCGGTCTTCTCTCGGACAGGCACGTGTAACTACTGAACGACTACTGAAAGGACAACCCAGTCCCTTCAAGCAGATTATCGATTTCACAGTTCCCCGAGAAGTGGGTCTTGCTGGTGACCGCGAAGTTCCAACAGTGGCGGATTCCCAGAAAGGGGGCTATCGCAATGTTTTTGGCATGGCTTTGAGACCCCTCATGCCTCATCAACTGTCTGGTTATAAAAAAGAATGGGACAGAGATATTGCGAAGTTTCTGGTTCATGCCCTGGGCAATGAAAGTACCATCGAAGGAATGGGCGAGGATCATGTTGTCACCTTGCGATTTGTTGACAACACCATTTACCAAGTCTACATCGACAGCGCTACCTACCTCATCACCAGGATCGCATTTGCCGAAGACCGCAATCCTTACGGCGATGTGGCTAAAGTAAGGGTCTTCTCAGACTATAGAGATGTCGAGGGTATTCAGTTGCCTTTCAAAGAGACAACTGAGGAGATGGGCGAGGTAACCCAGATACGAGAGTGGAGTCAAATCAGCATCAACGGGGAACTGAATGAAGAACATTTTACCATTCCTCAAGAACTTCAGGAGAGGGCTTACAACATTGGACGTGCGGACACCATTGAGGTGATTCCCTCGGAATTGGCAGAAGGGGTCTATTACGGGGAAAGCATGCACATGAACAATATGTGGGTGGAATTCGAGGACTTTGTCGCAGTCATTGAGGGACCAGAAAATGAAATCCAATCTGAGGAGGTAATACGCCAAATCCGGACAACAGTTGGCAACAAACCAATCAAATATCTCATTACTACTCATCACCATGCGGATCACACCGGGGGCATTCGTACTTACGCAGCGGAAGGGGCCACTATTGTCACCCACTCCAACAACGAAGAAGTAATTCGAGAGATTCTTACAAGACCACATACGATAGAGCCAGACAGATTAGCCCAGTCAGCTTTAGAACCTCAAATTGAGTTGGTAGAGGACACTCACACAATCACGGATGGGGATAAGAGTATTGTGATGATGCACATTCCTAACTCCCATGCCGACGGATATTTGGGCATCTATCTGCCCAAAGAGCGCTTATTTTTCGAAAGCGATATGTTTTCGATTCAGGGAGATCGCTGGCACATAGTCTTAAATGACACGCCTCGTGTTCCCGAGTATGGGAAGACTATGTATGAAGCCGTTGTTGAAGCCGGCTGGGAACCTCGTCAAATCGTCTCGGGCCATGGCATTCTACTTCCATGGAAGCTCTTAGCCGATACGGTTAAGGCCAGCAATCAAGAGTAGCTCATATCACAATCGGATACTTTGCGAAGGAGTTCCCATTGGTGCAACGACAGAATTATGACCTAATCATCGTAGGTGGTGGCATGGCGGGTTGTATCTTGGCTGCGCGCATTGCCGAGAATGGAGTACACCCAAAAACAAGGGAGAGGCTTAACATTGCCCTGCTGGAAGCTGGTCCTTATTTCAAAGGAGCCCCCTCTCATGGTCACGGCATTCCATCTCGACGACGTGTTTTTACAAATATCTCGCACGAGTTCTCCGAGAATAATCGCTATTCGATGCCTGGAGGTGCCATGATATTAGGGGGCAGTTCCATGCACTATGGCGCCCAAGCTTTTCCACCATTTCCAGCCGATTATGACAACTGGGTTAGTTCCACAGGAGTAGATTGGACCAAGGCCAATTTGCAAGAGGCTGCTACCGAAGTGCGTCGCGTGTTTAATGTCCACTCCGACCCTGAAGACTCCCTCAGTGAGGGACAGAAACAGTTTCGAGCCACAGCACGCTCATTAGGTTATCCGGTTCGCCCCCTGGAAGGAGCTAAGAAAAATTGTATTCGCTGTGGTTTTTGCAATGCGGCAAACATGTGCAAATACGATGCCAAGATGAGTACATTGCTTACCCACGTTCCAGATGCTGAAAAGTATGGAGTTGAAATTATTCCTGACACCTTTGTTGAAAAGATAATTTTTGATGGGAGAAAAGCAACCAGTGTTGTCTGCCGTCAGGGAGATAGGGAAACCCTGATTTATGGCGATAATATTTTACTTTCCGGAGGAACCAATCAAACCCCCCTGTTACTCTGGAAATCTGGCTATGGCCCTGCAGACATACTAGGCAGCAATACCGTGATCAACAATCCGAACGTAGGCCAACACGCCCATGCCCATTTTGGCCTTTTCCTGAGAGCACTGTTTCCAAATCCCATTAAGGAAGGGGATCGAGGATGGAATGCAGGAACCTTCATCATTTCTGACATTAAGTCTAATGCTCAGGATCGCCTCCTAATCCAAGACAGCGGAATGGGGGGGCCGGAATCACCCGATCAGGTCGCTCTTAGTGAATTTGCTCCGGAATTTGGACGCGATCACAAAACCTTCATGAAATCCGGCGCAAAAAGACTAGGTCGCACATCAATTTGGATCGTTCCTGGTGAGTTAGAGGGCTCTCTGGATCAATCGGGTAACATTGTTTA
>JAYZCG010000051.1:0-74219 GCA_036338435.1 Acidobacteriota bacterium | reverse complement strand
TCTGTTTGGCTTTCTGGGAACAGTAACGGGAATGATAGCGTCTTTTGAGGCTCTGGCAGAGGTAGGTCTCGGAAACCCTCAGGCTGTTGCAGGAGGTATTTCCGAAGCCTTGATCACCACTGCCACCGGACTGATGATTGCCTTGCCCGTACAGGCCGCCTACAATTATTTCAACAATCGCGTGTCTATATTTGCTCTGGATATGGAGACCAGTTCGTCGATGCTCCTGGAAACATTTAGTGAGATAGAGGAATCAGAAGCTATGCCTTCGTCCTTGCCGCCGAAGATGGCATGAACAAGAGGTATGGGGTTCACAGCATTGCTCCAACCGTCCCTACCGCCTCCATGGCGGATATTGCCTTTTTGCTAATAATCTTTTTTATGTTGACCACCTCTTTTTCGTTAGACCGAACTACAGTGGCACTTCCCCAGTCAGAAATCCGCACAGAAGTTTCCAAGGATGCTGCAATTATTGCTATTACAGCCGATGGGGAAATAAAGTTTACTGATGGAGAGCGGCCCTCATTTTCTTTGGATGCCGCCCAGGAAGTAGGGCTACTTACCCAAGAAATTACTGGATTCATTCCCGAAAAGGAATTCTTGATCAAAGCGGACCGCCTAGTTCGTTATGAACAGATCGACGCCGTTCTCGAGCAATTGCGTCTCAATGGCGCCCAACGCATTGGCCTGCTAACCGATAAGGAGACTTCGAGGAACTCCCAGTGAATTTAAATAAGCGCCTTCGTAGCCAGGCTGAGGTCCCCACCTCCTCAATGGCAGACATTGCTTTTTTGTTAATCGTTTTTTTCATGCTTACAGCTGTTTTTGCAACAACGGAAGGCCTCCAATTTCAGTTTCCGGAGGATGACCCTACGCAACTTGACATTCAGCCTGAGGAATCAATTCATATCAAAATACTTGGGCAGAATGACTACGTTGTCGACAGGTCCCCAATGACCGATGTGGAACTTAACAACTACATCCGGGCAAAACTGCCCCAGAATCCTGAAAAGCCTGTAATTATTCAGACTAAAGCGGAAGTTCCTTACTTTGCAATGGTCGATGTCTTTGATTTATTAAAGTATTTGAAAGTTCGCAACATATCCATTCCTACAAAAACTGAAGTTGAGCGTTGGGAAGCTTTTGGAATTTTTGAGTAAAACCGGAAATGTAGTACTGAGCATTGCTCTTTTAGTCAGCTGTAGGGGCGCTTTGCTATGGGCTCAGGAAGGCGATTACCAAAAGGGAATCTCTTATTACAAGCAACAACAGTACGAGAAGGCGATCGAAGAGTTTGAGAAGATCGTCGAGGCCACTCCTGACTACGAAAGCGGCTTTAAAATACTGGGTGATTCGTACCTTAAGGTCAAGGATTACGAACAGGCGGCAGACGCTTTCAAAAATGCCTTGCGCCTGGAAAAGAACAATTTTGCTTCCCACTATGGGTTGGCTTTAGCTTACTATAACTCTGGAAGATACACTGAGGCTCTTTCCGCCCTGCTGGAAAGCGAAGATTATGCTAAATCCCCCCGCAACCAATATGCGTTATACAGCACCCGGGGATCCACCTACTACAATCTCCATGATTTTCTAGGTGCAGTATCTGACCTTGAAGAAGCAACAGCTCTTCAGCGGGGCGATTGGCAAAACATTTTACAGCTAGGCGTTTCTTATTACCACGTGGGAGACTACCCTAAGGCCGAGCAATTTCTGCAACAAGCACTGGCTCTGAATCCCAGTGATTTAGTTGCCCCTGAATATCTTGGGCGACTTAAATACCGAGAGGGCGCGGCGGCGATCGAAGCCCAGGATTATCCTAGGGCCGTTGAGCTTCTCAGTGACTATGTTAGTCAAAATCCGACCGACGGAGAGGCGAGATTCAATTTAGGGCTAGCTCAGCTTTTTGTTGATAATATACGGGCAGCTGAGGACGAATTTTTAAGGACTGCAGGATTGATGGCTACCAATTGGGAAGTTTATGATCGACTTGGCTATATTTACGAGCTGAAAGGAGATTACCTCACATCTCTCAAAAATTATCAAAAGGCTAGCGATCTTAATCCCAATTCTGCAATTGAAGCGAGCATTGATCGGATTCAAGAAAGAATTAGAAGAAGTAAGTAGGACGCATTAAAATCCCATAGGGGGAAGATATCTAGCGATTTGGCCAGGATCTGAACAGATAGAAGCATGTCGTTCATTGAAGAGGTTCAAGCCCGAGCTATTTTAGATTCGAGGGGAAATCCCACTGTTGAAGTGGAGGTATCCACCGATCAGAAATTTTGTGGAGTAGCGGCAGTTCCCTCCGGCGCATCAACCGGAGAACACGAAGCGCTTGAACTGCGCGATGAAGACCAGCGGCACTATCTGGGCAAGGGAGTAACGAAGGCCCTCGACAATGTCCATCATATTATCGCGCCGGCCCTGAAAGGCCTGCCTATCAACGATCAAATTCTCATTGACGAGACTATGATCGAGCTGGACGGCACTGAGGCAAAGAAAAATTTGGGGGCCAATGCGATATTAGCTGTGTCTTTGGCTTGTGCGCGAACTGCAGCTGGATCCGAGAAAACCCCCCTGTATAGATATTTGGGCGGAACCAAAAGCTCACATCTTCCAGTTCCCATGATCAATATCCTCAATGGAGGATTACATGCCGATAATACCTTGGATTTCCAGGAATTTATGATTATCCCGGCTAGAGCTGAGTCCTTTTCCCAAGCCCTCCGCATGGGCGTCGAGGCGTTCCATCATCTGAAGCAGGTTTTAAAGGATCGGGGGTATCGCACCTTTGTCGGAGATGAGGGTGGTTTTGCACCCAATCTCAGGTCCAACGAAGAAGCGGCTGAACTTCTTCTTGAGGCGATTGAGAAGGCTAGCTATCGTCCCGGAGAGGACATTTTACTAGCCCTGGATGTTGCAGCTAGTGAGTTCTACGAAAAGGATGGGCGGTACAATTTCGCTAAATCTGGTGGGGGCAAAAAAGACGTTGAGGAGATGATCCGGCTTTACGAAGGCTTACTTGACCAGTATCCAGTATATTCAATTGAAGATGGACTAGCTCAGGATGACTGGGCTGGTTGGGCGCAACTGACTGAAGTTCTGGGAGAGCGCACACAATTAGTAGGAGATGATCTATTTGTAACTAACCCAGAGAGATTGCAGCAGGGGGTCGACGCTGGAGTGGCTAACTCCATTCTGATAAAGCTCAATCAAATTGGCACCTTAACGGAAACTTTGCGAACTGTGGAGCTGGCCCGGGCACATGGCTACACCAATGTCATTTCCCATCGATCTGGGGAGACGGAAGACTCTTTCATAGCCGACCTGGCTGTAGCAACCAATGCGGGTCAGATTAAGACAGGCTCCGTCTGTCGTACTGATCGAGTTTGTAAGTACAATCAACTGCTTCGCATCGAAGAAGATATGGGTGAGGAGGCCACCTATGCACAGCTGAAGCATTTTGGATAAACAGAAAGTATGTTGCTTGCCCAAAACACCTCAAACGCAGACAGCTAACAGCTAACGCAGGTGGCGTCGACTTGAGGAGGCAGCCGATACCCGATTTAGTGGCCAACAGGGCAATGGCTAAGTTTGTAGGTTGCCAGATTTTGTTAGTTTTTCTGTATAATTTTGACCGTGTCAAAACCACCGATACTCGTACTGGCAGTTCTGGATGGCTGGGGGCTTAGTGACCTCACCGACGGTAATGCTATTGCTCAAGCCCAGTTGCCTTCGTTCGAAAAGTTTCTTGCCCAGTACCCCTGGGTTCCCCTGGAGGCAAGTGGAACAAGAGTGGGCCTTCCTAGCGGCCTAATGGGAAACAGTGAAGTTGGTCATCTCAATATTGGATCTGGAAGGGTTGTTCCACAGGACATTACTCGCATCGATGGATCTATCGCCTCTGGCGACTTTTTTAGTTACGAGAAAACGAGAAATATACTTGCGGCTGGGCGGGAAGGCGCCCTCCATCTAATGGGCCTAGTTTCTGATGGGGGCGTTCACAGTCATATAAGTCACTTATCGGCACTTCTACGATTTGCCAAACAGGAGGGGGTCCTCAAAGTTTTCATTCATGCCTTTACGGATGGACGGGACACTTCCCCTCGAAAAGGAGTGGAGTACCTACGACAAATCGAACGGGAATGCGAGTCCATTGGAGTTGGCCGGATTGCCTCCGTTTCAGGCCGGTATTTTGCAATGGACCGGGACGAGCGATGGGACAGAATTGAAAGAGCCTATCGGGCAATTGTGCAAGGTGATTGCGAGGAGCGCTTTTCAGATTCACTGGAAGGAATGCGTTGTTCTTACCAGGAGGGCATTACAGATGAGTTTGTTAACCCTTTTACCGTCGTGGATGGTCAGGGGAATCCAGTTGGCTTGCTTCAGAGGGACGATGCCACCATCTTTTTTAATTTCCGTGCCGACAGGGCTCGGCAGTTAACGCGCGCTTTGGCCATAGAAGCATTCCCCCATTTTCCGCGCTCTGCCCATGTAGCCAAGCACTTTTTGACTATGACTGAATATGACAAGGATTTTGAATTTCCTATGGTTTTCTCACCTGTGAAATTGAAGCGAAGCCTTGTTAAGTTGATGGATCGGTATAAGATTAACAATCTTCGCTTGGCCGAAACGGAAAAATACGCCCATGTAACTTACTTTTTCAATGCCGGAGAAGAAAAGCTATTTGATTGTGAAAATCGTGTCCTTATCCCATCTCCCCATGTAAACACCTATGATCTAAAGCCTGAGATGAGTGCCTTCGAGATTACCGACCAACTCTTACATGAGATCGGCCAGGGTTGTTATGAAACTGTGATTTTGAACTTTGCTAACGCCGATATGGTAGGCCACACGGGAATTTTGGATGCAACAATCCGAGGCGTCGAAGTGGTAGACGACTGCATTGGACGGATTCACCAGAAAGTCCAGGAAGTAGGTGGGGTAATGATGGTTACGTCGGATCATGGCAATGCGGAGCAGATGATTGATTTTGACACAGGAGAACCCCATACGGCTCATACATCCAACCCCGTACCTTTTATTCTGCTGGACGATCATTTCAACCAGAAGCTAAGGTCCGGTGGAGCTTTGGAGGATATAGCTCCCACAATTCTTCAATATCTGGAAATAGAAAAACCTTCAGAAATGACAGGAAGCTCCTTGCTTTCCAGAAACTCATGAGTGTTAATCTGAGCATCGTCATTCCAACTTATAATGGCCTGAGTTTGCTTCGGGAAAATTTACCCTCAGTTCAGAAAGCTGCACGGCGCTACCGCTTGGAAACCGGATGTACGACAGAGGTCATTGTGGTGAATGATGGGGGCCACGATGACACGCACGCGGTTTTGCCAGTCGAATTTCCCGATGTCTACTTGATAGAATTACGCCGTAATGGGGGCTTTGCCAGAGCTTGTAATGCTGGATTTGAAGTGGCACAGGGACCCTTAGTGGCTTTGCTGAACAATGACACGAGCATTGATGAACAATATTTCATTTATCAGGTGCTACATTTTGAGAATCCTGATGTATTTGCGGTGACTGCCAAAGCTTTTGAGGGGGACAATTCCATTTTTGCAACGGGTGGAAGATATGGACAGTTTCGAAGGGGATTTTGGAGTGTCTATTTCAATTATGATGCCTGCACCGTTCCTTCCCGGGAGTGGATCGAGAAGCGGAGACTTTTGTCCGCATATGCCATCGGGGGGTTCACTACGTATGATCGGGTTAAACTCGAAAAATTAGGGGGCTTTAATGAACTCCTCTCTCCCTTTCACTGGGAGGATGTAGATCTTTCCTACCGAGGATGGAAAAGGGGCTGGGAAATTCACTATGAACCTCGAAGCATAGCCTATCATCGGGCAAGCACGACCATTAATGCTCACTACAAAAAGGAGTTTGTGGACGAAATCTCCTTCCGCAACCGATTGTTATTCCATTGGATCAACTTGCATTCTAGAGGTTATCTTGTCTGGCATCTGGCCACGTTATTTACGCTGATAGCGACACGCATACTTGCCTTTGATCTACACTTCTATCGTTCTTTTATATTAGCGTTGCGTTGTCTTCCGAAAGCTTTAAGGCTTAGGGATCTGGAGCGAAAAAAGGCAAAAAGGACCGACGCTGAGATTTCCGCAATTCTTAACCGCTTCTATGCTTCTGCGCCTATTGAGATTTACTATAATCAGCAGGAGGTCATCCAGAAGCACCCAGAATTTGAGGGAGTTTAGGTATGAGGAAGATTTCTGCTGTGCTAGTCACCTTTAACGAGGAGGAAAAGATTAAGCGAGCCTTAAGGAGCCTCGAGCCAGTCAGTGATGAGATCATCGTCGTCGATTCACACAGTTCTGATAGGACGGTTGAAATTTGCCGCAACCATACGGACAACGTATTTTTAAGGGCCTGGGAAGGCTATCGAGAGCAGAAGCAATTTGCTGCCGACCAAGCTAATCATGATTGGATTCTCAGCCTAGATGGAGATGAAATGATCAGCCCCCAACTGCTTCAGGAGCTACTTGAGTGGAAGAAGCTGGGAAGTGTTTGTAAGGGCTATTATTTCCCCCGCAAAACATTTTTCATGGGGCGGTGGATTGAACACACTACCTGGTATCCCGATTGGCAGTTACGCCTATTTAAAAGAACGTCGGGCTGCTGGAAGGGCGGGCGAGTGCATGAGGCGGTTGAGGTGGTTGGGTTGACAGGTCGTTTTAAGGGGCCAATCTACCATCATACCTATGCATCCTTTTCCGAATATTTGGAGCAATTAGATCGGTTTTCTTCGCTAGTTGCTCAGGACTATTTTGACCGTGGAAACCGGGCTCGGCTGCACCATTTTTTGGCTCATCCTCCTGTGGTATTTCTCAAGAATTATCTGTTCCACAGAGGGTTTTTAGATGGAATGCCCGGATTGGCAGTCTCTTTTCTAGCTGCCATCTCAACCCTATTTAAATATTTAAAATTGTGGGAAATTCAGTCGGGAATGACCATGGAAACCCCCGACGATTTTAATGTCTAAGACTGCTCTCAGGATTCTCTATATAGACACTGAAGTGATGTGGCGAGGTGGCCAAGAGCAACTCCTCACCTTAATGGCGGGCATTAAGCAACGCCAACATCAAGTCTGGCTGGCCGCTCCTCACAACTCCCCTTTAAGCAAGATAGCCGAGGAAAAAGGGATCAAGACTTTCCCCTTTCGACAGAAGAGTGAATTTAGCCCATTTGCTTTTTTCAAATTGTGGAATTTGTTTCGTAAAGGGAACTTTCACATTGTTCATATAAACACCCCGCGCGCTATTTTCTCTGGTGGTGCGGCGGGAAAGCTTTCTGGCGTCCCTCTTCTTATTTGCTCGAGAAGGGTAAATTTCCCTCTCAGATCTTCTCTAAGCCATTTGAAGTACAACTTGTTCTATGACCAGGTGGTCACTGTGTCGGTGAGTATCCAGCAAACCTTAATCGAAGGAGGCGTTCGGCCAGAACTAATTAGGGTTGTCTATGAGGGAGTAGATTTGGACTGGATCGACTCTCATCAAACTATTGAAGCCCTGCGTGCGGGGAATGGCCCGCAAGTGATCACTGTGGCCCATCTGAGCCCTGAGAAAGGACACCATATTCTCCTCGAAGCGATTGCTGAAGTCTCTCCTAATTTTCCGCAGGCGGTTTTTGTTTTTGTTGGAAAAGGAGCGTTGATGACTCAATTACAGGAGAAGACACGGAAATTGAATATTGAGGACCATGTCATTTTTACTGGATTCCGACACGATAGCGAAGCTCTGATAAAGGGCAGCGACATTTTTTGCCTCCCTTCACTGTCGGAAGGTCTCAGTTCGGCCATCCTAGCCGCTATGGCCAGCTCTTTGCCTGTGATAGCAACACAGGTTGGGGGAATTCCTGAATTGGTGATTGATGGGGAAACCGGAATTTTAGTTCCATCCGAGAACGTCTCTCTGTTGGCAACCGCTTTAGCCAAGGTTCTTGATTCCAAGATTTTGCGGCAGCATATGGGCCAAAAAGGCAGGCAAAGAATAGAGGACAAATTTCCACTTAAGAAAAAGCTAGACCAGACGGAACAGCTCTATCTCGCTTTGCTGGCATCCGATAGCATAGAATAAACAGAGGATTTTGGGTAATGCTATGAAAGGAGTCATACTCGCTGGTGGTTTGGGATCACGCCTTCAGCCCCTGACCAAAGTGACAAATAAGCACTTGTTGCATGTTTATCACAAGCCAATGATCTACTATCCACTGGAAACCCTAGTTAATGCTGGGGTTACTGACATCATGGTGGTCACAGGCGGATCAAGTGCTGGCGACTTTTTGCGACTTTTGGGCAATGGGAAGGAATTTGGACTTCATCATCTTCACTATGCTTACCAGGAGGGCGAAGGAGGGATTGCAGAAGCGTTGTCTCTTGCGAAATTCTTTGCAGGGGAAGATCCCCTCTGTGTCATTTTAGGAGATAATATTCTGGAGAACTCGATTCGTCCCTATGTTGAAAGTTTTAAAAAGCAGAAAAAGGGCGCAAAAATTCTTTTGAAAAAAGTTCCAGACCCGAAACGGTTCGGGGTGCCTAAGTTGGAGGGCGACAAAGTAACGAAAATATATGAGAAGCCCGAGGTCGCCCCGTCTGAGTACGCTGTCACTGGTGTTTATATGTATGATCACAGGGTTTTTGACATCATTAAAACCCTTGAGCGTTCCGATCGCGGCGAGCTAGAAATAACTGATGTCAATAATCGATATATCGAATGGGGTGATATGACCTACGATGTTCTTGAGGGTTGGTGGACGGATGCCGGAACCGTAGAGTCCCTTCTGTTGGCTAATAATCTGGTGGCAAATGGAGAGAAAGAAGCCCAGGCTTCCGAAATGGAATAGTCGGGGTTTCGTAGGGGATAATTAACAAGGCTTAAGATGAGGTTGCTGGTTACGGGTGGGGCAGGATTCATTGGATCCAACTTTATTCGCTACATTCTGGGCGCAAGAGAAGACATTCATGTCATCAATTTCGATTGCCTCACTTATGCTGGCAATTTAAAAAATCTTTCCGATATCTCGGCTGATACTCGGTATTCTTTTTTCAAGGGCGACATCACATCTCACGAAGAAGTAAGGCGTTGTTTGGGGCAGGGAGTTGATGCAGTCATTAACTTTGCGGCTGAGACTCATGTCGATCGTAGCATCTTAGACAGTTCGGTTTTTGTACGAACCAACGTGGAGGGCGTCCAGGTTTTATTGGAAGCATGTCGGCAAGAGGGAGTCACGCGATTTATACAAGTGTCTACCGACGAGGTCTATGGGTCTTTAGATGAAGCTGGACAATTCACCGAGGAAAGCCCGTATGCACCCAATAGTCCTTATGCCGCAAGCAAGGCGGCTGGCGATCTACTGGCCCGCTCCTATCACAAAACCCATGGGATGGATGTCATTGTGACGCGTTGTTGCAATAATTACGGTGCTTACCAATTCCCTGAGAAATTGATTCCTTTGATGATCCTTAATGCGATAGAGGACAAAATGCTTCCGGTCTATGGAGATGGTTTAAATACAAGGGATTGGATTCATGTGGAAGACCATTGTCGAGCCCTGGACTTTATAATGGCTAAAGGCAGTTGGGGCAGCACCTATAATATTGGATCGAATCAGGAAAAGCAGAACATAGATGTCGTTTATCAAATTTTAGAGATACTCAAAAAGCCCCGCGACCTCGTTCAATTTGTCGCTGATCGTCCAGGTCACGATCGCCGCTATGCAATCGATGCGACTCTTCTTCAAGGTATGGGATGGGCTCCGCAGATTTCATTTGAAAGGGGCCTGATTAACACTGTCGAGTGGTACACCAAAAACATGGATTGGGTAGAAGGCGTGCGCGATGCAAGCTATGCAAGCTATTATCAGCAGATGTATGAGGGTCGGGGAAACCATGAATAGCTTATAGGCTCTCGTGTCTGTATCGTTGTTGGCGCGGGCATCGAAAGTATACAGAGTATGAAAGTTGTAATTACGGGGGCTACAGGAATGCTCGGGCAAGCTTTAAACAAAGCATTCTCTAGGCACTCTCTTACACTCCTCTCCTCTCGTGATTTAGATGTGACTTCACTGGAAAATGTCAGGCGGATTCTTACTGATCTGGAACCCAACTGGATTGTCCATGCTGCGGCTTATACTCAGGTCGACGGCGCCGAATCTAACATTCTAAAGGCTTATCGTGTTAATGCTCTGGGCGCACGTAATGTAGCTACAGTAGCCCATGAAAATGGTTGCGGGCTGGCATATTACAGTACCGACTACGTATTTGATGGTTCTCAGAAGCAACCGTACCGGGAATGGGATTCAACTAATCCTCTCAACGTCTACGGGGCTTCCAAGTTGGCCGGGGAATTCTTCTTAAGATCTATTTGCTCGAAGCACCTGATTATCCGTACAAGCTGGCTCTTCGGGGCGGGAGGGACCCACTTCGTCGAGAAAATTATTGCCGCCGCCAAAAAAAAACAGCACCTGCAAGTGGTGGGTGATCAGCGGGGAAGCCCGACCTTCACCACAGATCTAGCTTACATGACGCTCTGTTTGGTAGAAGCTGAAAAAAGTGGAACTTACCACGTGACAAACTCCGGTCATTGTAGCTGGTATGAGTTTGCCAGCGAAATTGTTTCTCTATGCAATCTTGAGAGGAAAGTCACGTCTATTAAGAGTGCGGATTTGGCTACTCCAGCCCTTCGTCCTCATAATTCTGTATTGGACAACCACTTGTTACGGTCGGAAGGCATGCCACTGTTAAGGCCATGGCAAATTGCCCTGGCAGCTTTTTTGGGCAAAATTGCAAGAAAGTGAGTTGTTGAAGAATGTCCAAACAACTTGTAGGCAAAAATAAAAGAGCAATTTACCAATACGAAATTTTGGATCGATTCGAAGCAGGGGTTGTCTTGCAGGGAACTGAAGTCAAAGCCATTCGAGAGCACAAGGTCAGCCTCAAAGAGAGCTATATTCGAATAAAGGATGAGGAGGCTTGGCTGGAGAACTGTCATATAAGCCCTTACTCCCACGGCAGCGCATTCAATCATGATCCATTGCGTGCCAGAAAACTCCTCCTGCATCGCCGAGAAATCCAAAAACTGATGGGGAAAACGCTCAAGAGTGGCTTCACGATTGTTCCGCTCTCCATTTATCTAAAGGATGGTCGTATCAAAGTAGAAATTGCCTTGGCTAGAGGCAAACGTATCCATGACAAACGCGAGGCAGCCCGGAAAAAAACTCTTGACCGGGAAGTTGAAGCGGCGCTAAAACGGAGAAGATTATGAAGATTAAGCTAGTACAAGAGAGCTGGAATTCTATTGAGTGCGATGTTCTGATTATTCCTGTTTTTGAAGATGATGATGCAGATGATGATTTTCTGATTGCCCTTGATGGAAAACTGGAGGGGTTGATCGGTGAGTTAAAATCTACCAAAGAATGGCCTACCAAGGCCGGAGAAGTTTCAATCATTCATCGCCCTAAGACACTCAAGGCGGCACGACTCATCCTTTTGGGATCTGGTCGTCAGGATGACTGCGATCCCCACTCGATCCGCAATCTGATGATGAAAGTCACATATAAGCTGAAAGGCTATGATTTCAAAAAAGTTGCCATATATTGTCGCGGTCAGATTAATTCGAAACTTGGCGCACAGGGAGCCGTGGAAGGGATTATTCTGGCGACCTATGAAGCGGATGAATACAAAACCGAGGATCGATCAAAGAGTTTTGTTGGAGAGATTCTTTTGGTTGGCCAGGAGAATATGGATAGTTCTGCAGTGAGAACTTCCCTGGGGCGGGGCGAGATTCTGGCCAATGCCACAAATATGGTTAGGAGACTGATAAACGAGCCAGGCAATCAGATTAACCCTTCTCGCTTGGCCCAAGTTGCTACCGAGATAGCCGCCAAGCATAATTTGGAAATCGAGGTGTGGGACGAGACGGAGATGGAAGATAGAGGAATGGCCGCTATTTTGGCGGTGGCACAAGGTAGCAGTGAGCCTTCTCGGTTTATCATTCTTCGACACCTGGGGTCTCCCGATGGCAACGCAAAGCCAATCGTGCTGGTGGGAAAGGGAGTTACCTTTGACAGTGGTGGCCTGTCGTTAAAACCCGCTCAGTCAATGGAGGAAATGAAAGCCGACAAAGCTGGCGCTTGTGCGGTGTTGGGGGCCATGCAGGCCATTGCTGAAATGGGCATAACGAAGAATGTTGTGGGGTTGATTCCCGCGGTTGAAAACCTTCCCGGAGGGCGAGCTCAACGACCTGGTGACGTGATCCGAACCTTCGATGGGAAAACCGTTGAAGTAATCAACACGGATGCAGAGGGCAGGTTAATACTTGCGGATGCACTCTCTTATGGTCGGCAACTTGATGCCGAATGCATAGTTGATATAGCAACTTTAACTGGGGCTGTTGTGGTTGCTTTAGGAAAGGTCCGGGCGGGAGTGTTTTGCAACAATGAGAAGTTATTTAAGGGAATATCGAAGGCCTCTGAGCAGTCTGGGGAAAAATTGTGGCGCCTACCTCTGGACGACGAATACCGAAAGGAAATAGAGAGTTCTATCGCCGACATCAAGAATGTTGGAAGTCGTTGGGGAGGAGCAATTACCGCAGCCAAGTTTCTCCAGGAATTCGTGGGAGACACCCCTTGGTGCCATATTGATATCGCTGGTGTGGATTTATTCAAAGGCGAAGCTAGCATTAAAGGGCCCACTGGATTTGGTGTGAGAACTTTGGTGGAAATTGTTGATGGGTCTGCATGACTCCATTTGTGTCCCTAGAGCAACAGCGACATCTTTTGGGAAAAACTCACAAGGAGCTCAACGCACCCATCCAGGAGCATCTCCTTTCTAGCCTCCTTGAATACGAATTGGCCAAGGAGGCTCTGGTCAGGCCGGCAAGTGCCGATTCTAAGCATCTTCGCTCCCAGATAGAAAGTGCGATCGCAATCTTGTTGGAGCCTAAGATGGGCTCCCCCAAACTGAATCTTGAGGATCTCCTCGGTCTCCATCGTGTTATTTCCGATTCCAAAGAGGTGTATCGACGAAATTTGGCTCAACCACTGAACCCTGCCCATAAACCCCTCGATCCCTCTATCATTTTAATCGCCCTGCGACGATTTTTCGAATGGGTTCAGAGCCCCAGTTTTGGGGAAATTCATGCATTTGAGCAACTAACTCTCTCCCAAATTAGGCTTTGTGAAATCCAACCTTTTCAGGAGCATTCCCATTTAACTATTTCTCTCTTCTGCCTCCACATTCTCCTAAGAGAAGGATACCTAATGCCCCTCTATAGAATTGAGGATTTAGGGGAGTTTTCCCAAGCCCTGGAGCGTGGCTTGATGTTTGCTACCGAGGACCTTGTACGTTTTAACGCTCAGGCTTGTGAAAGATCTTACGTGTATGCTTTGAAAAATCTTTAGGGCGCAACTTTACCTGAATTATAACTTTTTCCAGCGTCCGTAGTGGGCGCCTACGGGGAAACTAACCGAATTCCCCACCGGATAGCAGCCTCCATACTTTGGGAGTTAGCCACACCGGATCCAGCTATTTCAAATGCAGTACCGTGGTCGGGAGATGTTCTGATCAACGGCAGCCCCAAGGTTACGTTAACGGCAGATTCGAAGGCCACTAATTTTAGGGGTATCAATCCTTGGTCGTGATATAAAGCAACGACTCCATCAAATTGGTTTTCCAGAACTTTTCTAAAGAGAGTGTCTGAGGGGAAGGGTCCCGAAATAGTGTTTTCCCCGTGTTTTTTGCAAAGGATCCCTATCGCAGGTTCGAGAATAGTACTTTCTTCAGTTCCGAACAATCCTTCCTCGGAAGCGTGTGGATTTAAAGCACACAAGGCAAGCCGAGGATGGGCAATACCAATCTGGCGCAATGCTTTGAGAAAAATCTCTGTTTTGCGTACCAAATCATCCTTGTTAAGCGTCGAGGGAATGTTCTTTAATGGAATATGAGTAGTAGCCAGAAGAAGCATCATTTGATCGGAAAAGAAAGCCATCGCCGGGTCACTATCCGGGAAAAAGCTCGCCACCAGTTCCGTTTGGCCGGGACTGGTAGATCCTGCTAGATGAATGGCCTGCTTATTAACGGGGCCGGTAACCAGCAGGGGGAGGTCATTTTCTCGGCAATAAGCTGTTGCATCTTCTAGGCAACGCAGCGCAAAATGTCCAGCTTGAGCGGTTAGCGTTCCCCAGGAGGGGGGATATTCGTAGGAGTCCACAGTTATGATTTTCACGTGATACAAGAGTGAGTTTAAGCCTAGATCCCCAGCTAATCCTTTTAGATACTGGGCGTCTCCAAATATGATGGGGCGTATGTTTAGCGAGGAAAGGGATGGCTGGAGCGCTTTAAGGATGACTTCAGGGCCGACCCCATGGGGGTCTCCCATGGAAAAAACCACCGGGAAGCTGTCAGTCGGTTTTTCCTGTTTCAACCGGCGCTCACTCCCCCTACAGCCTGCTACAGAATATGCTTGTCTGAATCAGCATCATCATTTTGTTTGTAGATGTATTTAATGACCTGCTTTGGAATCAATAGAGTCGGTTCGGTATCGCGGTTTACCTTGATGCAATGCTTATCGTACCATTCGATTATTCCGAAGATTTCTTCACCATCGATACATTTGACTACCATAGGCGTCTTGCTGGACATTTGCTTTAGGTAGTAATATTGCTCGGCATTGGTCACTTCGGGCGGAACTCGCTTCTTCTGGCCAGCCACATATTTGGCTGGTAATGGTTCTTGTAGATTAGGCAGGGTCGGACGGATTAATTTTCGGTTAACCATAAGTTAAACTCACGCTTCTTATTGAAGAATCACCTTCTTGGCTGCTTTCTAGGTACTGCGCAAAGTGGTTGATAAGCCTCAAGACTCAGAAAATAATCGGGAAGATATAGCATTTTTTGGATACTTTGACAAGGAGAAAAGACTTAAATAGACTGAGAAGCTATGAGAGCGAGGAGAATCGTCGGCATGTTTGTGGCTTTAGTTGTCTTTACGGAATTTTCTTTGAGCCAGGAATCGACAACCAAAAGAAAGCCAATTTTGATCCGCCCTGATCCTGTAGAGGAGCAACTAAAAAAACGCCCTGTCGTTCCTGATGCTGAGAAGGCAAAGCAACACGTTGAAATTGGCAATTTTTACTACCAACGTGACAATTACAAGGCAGCGGCAAAGCGATATCGCGAAGCTATACTTTATGGTCCCAAATGGGCAGAGGGATATAAAAAGTTAATTCAGGTGTTGGAGAAGCAACAAGCTTTCTCAAAAGCGATCGAAGTGTGTGAGGAATTCGTTCTCAGGAACAGCTTATCGGATCAAGTCGATCACTTTGAAAGACGCGCCAAGAAATTGCAAGAGGAGCGCGAGAGGGTAGGGGAGCCAGAGGGTTAGCACTCCTACTTAATTCTGACAATTTCTGACACCGTCAGCTTCAAAGTTCAAGCAACATTTAAGGCGACCACACATCCCGGAAAGTCGACTCGGACTGACTGTCAAACCCTGCTTTTTAGCCGCCCGAATACTAACGGATTTTAAACCTTTTAGGAACTTAGCCGAGCAGTTTTCACCTGTTCCGCAACAGCCAATGCCTCCTACTAATTTGGCTTCGTCTCGTGCACCGATTTGACGCATTTCAATGCGGGTTCTGAGGCGACGGGCTAGTGTCTTGACTAGACTTCTGAAATCAACGCGTGATGTTGATGTGAAGTGAAAAATAACCCGACTTCCGTCGAAGACGTACTCCACCTTAGCAAGCTTCATTGCAAGCTTGTGGGTTCTGATCATCTTTTTGCAGAGGTGGTGGGCTCGGACTTCATGGTCCTTCTTTTTTTCATGAAGGTATAGGTCCTTCTCCGTTGCCTTTCTGAGGGCTTTGTTGATTTTAGAACGGTTTCCACTTAGATTTTCGGCTTTTTGCCCGTCAATTACCATGCCCAATTCAACCCCTCGCTTGGTGGCAACGATACAGCGATCTCCCACCCGCAAGGGGACATCGTGGGCCAGGAAATCAGCAGTACTTTTGTTGGCTTCGAATCGAACGGTGACAAGTTCAAGCATTAGACATCTCACATCGGCTCATGATCCACAGAGTCTCAAAGCACATGAGCGGATTCACATAATGACCAACCTCCCACTTGGATTGTCCTACATGATAAAGAAAATTCATTATCCAATTCAACCCAAAGGTCCGGGAAAGCTTTTCAAGCTCCTCGATACGATCACGGTTAATGACCCGATGGGGGGTGTTAACATACATAAAATATAGGTCCTCTCCAAGCACCTGTAGCAGATACAGATAGCGCTCAACTTGCTCGCGGTTCTTAAGGCCCTCCTTTAAGGGGGTGCGTTCGCACTGTTGGTAGACGATTGTGAAAGATTGGTCAGCACGCCAGGCGCTCAACAATTTTAACATTAGATCCCGTTCTTGTAGGGTGGTCTCGAGATCCAACTCTAGGCTTCTGGCTATACTACATTCCGAGTATGCCGCCGCCATCTCCAGTTTTTCAGGTGGGCCATTATCCTTCAAATAGCCTTGGACTTCACTTTGCCTTAAGGGCCGAAAGCGGAAAATCTGACATCTGGACCTTATGGTATCTAGGAGTTGGTAAGGGAAGGCACTGATGAGGACAATTTTGGAACTTGCGGGGGGCTCCTCAATGGTTTTAAGGATAGAATGAGCCGCTTCTTCTGTCATTGTTTCAGCTTGGTCAATAATAAAAAAACGAGAGCGCCCCTCGAAGGGACGGAATTGAACCTCATGACTAAATTCACGCATAGTCTCGATCTTTAAAGAACCCTTTTGAGGTTCCAAAAGCTGGATGTCAGGGTGTTGCCCTCTTGTAGATTTGACACACGAAGAGCATTCTCCGCACAGATCTTCGCGGTGGCGATTTTTGCAATTGGCGAATGCAGCTAAACTAAGTGCCAGCGTCTTTTTCCCAATGCCATCAAGACCCGTAAAAAGGCTGGTAGGGGGAAGCTGGCCCCTACTCAAAAGCTGGACGATGGCTTTATTGCCTATAAAATCTTTGATTTTCATTTCTTCAGGAAATTACGCTCCTGGATTTGGGTGATAATTTTTTCAAAAACGTCTTCCGGATTTCCCGATGCGTCTACCAGAATCACCCGTCCAGGTTCTCTGTGGGCCAGCTGGCGATAACCTTCTCTGACATTCTGGTGAAAGGATAAATTTTCGGCTTCAAATCTTCCCCATTTTTCTTGTTCGTTTTTGTGGTTTCTTTTTATTGCTCTTTTCAGACCCAACTCAACGTCAAGATCCAAGACTAGGGTAAGATCGGGGCTCCTTAATTCCAGGATTTTGGCCAACTTGTCAATGAAACTAAGACCGATTCCTCGTGCTGACCCTTGATAAGCCAGCGTGGCATCATGGTAGCGGTCACAGATCACGTGTAGGCCTGCATCTAGAGCGGGCTCTATCACTTCCTTCAAATGTTGATAGCGATCCGCAAGATAAAGTAGCAGTTCCGACTTGGGTTCTCGCTTGGCTCCGCCTTTGTACAAAAGGACTCGCCTCACCTCTTCCCCAAAAGCGGTGCCTCCAGGTTCTTGGGTTGCAACGAAGGGAAGCCCGAGCCGTTCCAACTCCTTCCCCAGAAGCTCTATCTGATGACTTTTGCCTGAACCTTCTATGCCTTCTAGAGTAATAAATTGACCTGTTTTCAGCGAGCCCACCTCAAAGTAATGGTACCACACAGAATCGGTTATACTAGTGGCTGTGGTAGATGTCGCCTCAAACGTGCTGCAGCTCAAGCAAGAAATCAAATCTATTGCATTAAATTGTGGCCGAGACCCTCGGGAAGTCAGCCTAATGGCTGTCACAAAGACTGTATCTGCCGATATCGTGGGGCAGGCTGTGGCGGCTGGGCAGGCCTTGTTCGGGGAAAATCGCCTTCAGGAGGCCTGGAGGAAAATTCCACAGGTGAAGGCTCCTAAGTCATCCTGGCATCTGATTGGCCCACTGCAGTCAAATAAGGTAAGGCGTGCCGTTGAAATATTTCAAGTAATCCAAACTCTGGATCGCCCTAAGATCGCCCGCAAAATCAACCATTACGCTCATAAAATGGGAAAAACCTTGCCGGTTTTTGTCGAAGTAAATATTGGGGATGAGCCGCAAAAACACGGGGTCCTTACTAAGGAGCTCCCAGCTCTAATTGAGCTTGTTGATACTATGCCAGCTCTCCGTTTGGAGGGGTTGATGACCATTCCTCCGCGCCATGAAGAAGCGGAGGAATCTCGTCCCTACTTTCAAAGGTTAGCGGCAATTTTGAATGAAATAAACCTCTGCCGTGAGAGCCCTGTGAAAGAACTCTCTATGGGGATGAGCCACGATTATCGTATAGCTATCGAGGAAGGATCGACGTTGTTACGTATCGGAACCGCCATTTTTGGGAGCCGTTTATGAGAGGGAAAATTTTGACCCAAAAAGTTACTGGAGGCACCCGATTGTCAGTTTATGTCCAGCCTCGAGCCTCCTCCGACCAGATTGTCGGCCTTCATAATGATGCTTTAAAGATTTGTATAACATCATCCCCTCTAGAAGAACGGGCAAATCGACAATTGATTCAATTTCTAGCCCAAAGCCTGAATCTTTCTGTGAGCAGATTGGCGTTAGTAAAGGGGCGGCGCTCCCGCCAGAAGACCATTATGATTAAGGGTCTTTCCGAGGCTGGACTTAGTCGTCTTTTGACAAAATACTTGGTATAGCATCAGGATTGCCGATCCCTGTATCATGGTATCAGCGATTTTTCAGGAACGTCAGGGTGGGCTTCTAGACTAGGCAGCACCCGATTTAACTGAACACTTGTTTTTAGGAGGAAGTAAGGGCTATGAAAAAAGTATCGCCGAAATTTGAAGGGGCTTCTGGATTAAGAGTGGAGCGGTACTTTACCCGAGAGGGAAAACATCCATTTGATGAGGTCCAATGGGAGACCCGCACCGCAGAAATTAAGGACTTTAAGGCCGGCAAGGTTACTTTCAAGCAGGAAGATCTGGAATTCCCACAATTCTGGTCCCAGAGAGCAACGGATATTGTTGCCAGTAAATATTTTCGGGGGCACATTGGGACTCCTCAGCGAGAATACAGCATAAAACAACTTATTGGGCGTATTGCGGATACCCTGACAGGTTGGGGTGCCAAGATGAAATATTTTGCTTCCAAGGAGGATGCTCAGTCATTCAACCATGAGCTGACTTATCTGCTCTTGAATCAGATGGCAGCGTTCAATAGTCCGGTACAATTTAACGTAGGCATCAAGAAAAACCCCCAGTGCTCTGCCTGCTTTATCAACAGCGTAGAAGATAGCATGGCCTCCATTATGAAATTGGCTAAAACTGAGGCCACAATTTTCAAAGGGGGATCAGGTTCAGGGGTGAATTTGTCAGCCATTCGTGCTTCATCTGAGACTTTGGCAGTGGGAGGTTTTGCTTCGGGCCCGATCTCGTTTATGAGGGGTTACGATAGTTTTGCCGGGGCTATCAAATCAGGCGGTGCCACCCGAAGAGCTGCCAAAATGGTTATTTTGAATGCGGACCATCCTGACATTAAGGAATATATTTGGTGCAAGGCACTGGAGGAAAAAAAAGCGCATAGCCTCATCGGGTTAGGGTACGACGATTCCATTGATGGCGAAGCTTATCAGAGCGTCCAGTTTCAAAATGCCAACAATAGCGTTAGTGTGACGGACGAGTTTATGGAGGCCGTTATCAAGGATGATGAGTGGAATCTGCGCAAGGTTACCACGGAGGAAGTAGTACAGACCCACAAAGCTCGGGAGATGCTGGACTGGATCGCTGAGGCCGCTTGGTTGTGCGGTGATCCTGGATTGCAATTCTATACAACTCTTAACGATTGGCATACTTGCCCCAACACTGGTCCCATCAATGCCTGCAACCCTTGCTCTGAATATGTCTTTCTGGACAACTCAGCTTGTAATTTAGCCTCTCTTAACTTGATGAAATTTCTCAAAGAGAATGGGCAGTTCGATGCCAAAGCCTTTAAGTGCGCCGTTAGAATTCTGATCCTGGCTCAGGAGATCATTGTAGACAATTCTTCTTACCCCACCCCAGAAATTAAAAAGGTCAGCCACAAGTACCGGACTTTGGGGCTGGGATATGCCAATTTAGGAGCCCTTTTAATGGCTTCCGGTATGCCGTACGACAGTGACCGAGCTCGCTCTCTAGCGGCCGTGATTACGGCCCTAATGACTGGCCAGGCTTATTTGACTAGTGCTGAGTTGGCCTCGCGCATGGGACCTTTTGAGGGATTTGAGAAAAACCGGGTTTCCACCATGCGTGTCATTCACAAGCACCGGGAGGCTTTGTCTGAAATCGATTCTGCTATGGTTCCTATGGATCTTTTGCACGCGGCAATGGAGGTGTGGGATGAGGCTATTGTTGAAGGTTCACGGCATGGATATCGTAATGCTCAAGTAACGCTTTTGGCGCCTACTGGAACTATTGCTTTCATGATGGATTGCGATACAACGGGCATTGAGCCTGATTTCTCACTTAACAAAGTCAAAAAGTTGGTGGGTGGTGGAACTCTCAAAATTATCAACAATGCGATTCCTCAATCTCTCAAGACTCTTGGATATGAGGAGGAAGAAATCAGCGACATTCTAAAGCACGTGGAAGCTAGCGATACGATTGAAGGAGCCCCACGTTTAAAAGAAGAACATTTGCCTATTTTTGATTGCGCAGACCGCGTTTCTGGTGGAACGCGATCAATTGAGGCGCTGGGCCATATAAAGATGTGTGGGGCCGTCCAACCTTTTCTTTCTGGAGCAATTTCCAAGACCATCAATCTTCCTAATGAAGCTACCGTTGAGGAGATCAAGAACGCCTACATACAAGGATGGGAATATGGGATGAAATCTGTATCTGTTTATCGTGATGGATGCAAAATGGTTCAACCTCTTTCCAATAAAGACCATTCAGTAGCCGTTACAGGACCCCAACGGCGTAATATGCCCAAGGATCATCCAGCCATGCAACACGAATTTAAAATAAAAGGATTCAAAGGGTTTTTAACGATGGGACTGTATCCGGAGGACAATAATTTAGGTGAAATTTTTCTCAATTTCACCAAGCAAGGTTCAACTTTGCAAGGTTTGGCTATGGCTTGGGCTGTGGCTATTTCTATGGGTTTGCAGCGAGGTGTTCCATTGGAAGATTATGTTCGCATGTTTTCTCATATGAGTTTTGAACCTGCTGGATTCACTGATAACGAACAAATTCCTTTTGCCACTTCGGTCCCCGATTATATTGTCCGTTATCTAGCAACTCGCTATTTGAGCTCAGAGGTTCAGGAGGCTCTGGGGATCCATAAGGTGAAACCTAACGGTAGCATGCAAGATGGCGTCCAGGTAAGCTTTTCAGAGCAGGCCGGCCCCCCGAAGTCGAGTAGTGCTACCGAGCGATTACTTCAAGAGAGTAGCCGGGAGTCCCATACGTGCTTGGTCTGTGGAAATCTTATGCAGCGAAACGGGAACTGCCATGTGTGTACTATCTGCGGTAGCACCTCAGGCTGCAGTTAAAATGACAAATCACTGACAAGCTTGCAGTTCGCTTGTAAAGCTTGTCAGTGATTTGTAATACGCTTCCCATCGATGAAGTCCTTATTGGCTTTTCTCCTGCTTTTTCAGCCGACCTTGGTCCTGGCCCAGCAAAGACCCTTGATGACAGAACGGGCAAAGACTCTTGAGCAGGGATATGTACTTGTGGATCTAGGCGTAGAATTTCTACAGGGCGCCAACTTCCCATTTTCAGGACTGAAAGGCGATTTAATCCGAGCAGGTGCGTTAGGCATGAGAATCGGAGTTGCGGATACTACTGAGATACAGCTTCTAGGCACCGTACAGAATGTACTCAATATTGAGGAGCGCTATTCTGCTCCCAATACCTCCAGGTTGCAGATTTTCGGCCATTCAACCAGTGATGTAGGCGACTTTACTCTGGCTACTAAGGTTCGTCTTAAGAATGAAGGCCCTGGATGGCCAATTCTGGCATTCCGATTTGGGCTGCAGCTACCCAATGCCTCCAATGAAAATGGGCTGGGCAACGATGAAACTAACGTGTTTGGAAGTGTTCTAGCTCAAAAACAGTTTGGAAAACTACAATTGATGATCGATTTAGGGCTGTCCATTCTTGGAAATCCTGTTGTTCCGGGTTCACAGGATGACCTCTTTACCTATGGAGCGGCCCTAACCTATTTGGTGCACCCTCAGATCAACTTGCTGATCGATGGAATGGGAAGAATGGGACCTGGAGATATAGGAACAGAGGAACAATTTTCTTTGCGGCTTGGATCAAGGATAGAGGCAGTGGGGCTGCATTGGGATGTGGCTGCATTTGTGGGGTTTTACGAGTCAGATCCTTCTTCGGGTTTGGTATTGGGGGTCTCAAGGGCATTTAAATGGCGTTGAAACACAAATCGCATTGAAGGCATCAACATAATTTTTCCGAATTCTCTCGATTACCCCCTCAGAAATTTAAGCAGTTTCTTGTCGACTCAGATCTCCAAGCTCGTATTGTAGAATAGAAAGGACAGCAATGGGCGCTGTTTCGGTGCGGAGTATTCGCGGGCCAAGGTAAACTGGGGTTACACCGTGCTGTTCGAAAAGAGTTCGATCCTGATCAGCCCATCCCCCTTCAGGCCCAATTAAAACCAGATAGGATAATTGATCTTTTTTGTTTTCAATTAATTGATTGAGAGGCATTCCCCCATTTTCATCTAAAGCAAGCCGAACTTGATCTTGGGATTCGGACAAATATTCTTCCAGCGGAGTTGGATTCCTCAGTTGAGGAATACGAGGACATCCGCATTGTTTGACGGCTTCTATGAGAATTTTACGCCATCGATGCATTCGTCTTGCTTCTCTTTCGGGGGTGAGCTTCAATTCTGTTCTTGTGCTTAGCAAGGGTACAATCTGAGACACACCTAGCTCTGTTGCTTTTTGGATCACCCACTCGAATTTATCCTTTTTGATAAGAGCTTGCCCGAGAGTCAATTGCAGAGGAGATGCTTCAACGTTTTCAATCATTTCTAAAATTTTCCCATACCATTGGGATTTTTCTCGTTCCAAGGAACACAGATAAACTTTTCCCATGCCATCGAGCCCTACGAAAGTGTCTCCCATCTGGCTTCGTCGAACCCTAAGCAGATGGTGAAGTTCATCTGCTGGGAGAAGGGCCCGTTTTGAGGTCTCGATCTTGATGAGTGCGCGGTACATTCCTGTTTTGTCAGGACTCAACTAAGCAGGGCAGAGAAAGTAGTCAATCAAGCATTTCTCTAACTTTTTTGAATAGACTGTGAGCCTCTTTAGACTTTTCTGAGATTGCATCCAGTCGTTTTAAAAGTTCTGTTTCCTCCTGGGTCAGCTTGGTGGGAGTCACAACTATGATTTGAACGAGTTGATCGCCTTTTCCACGTCCGTTCAAGTTAACTATTCCTCGACCTTTTAAACGAAATACGGTGTCTGATTGGGTTCCTGCAGGTATTTTGATTTGTTCCTTGTTTTCAAAAGTAGGCACTGTGATTTTGCCGCCTAATGCTGCGGTTGAGAAGGTAATAGGTACGGTACAGAATATGTGTTGATCCTTTCTCTTGAAAAAAGGATGTTCCTCAATTGAGATCATAACGTAAAGGTCTCCTCGCGGCCCGTTTCGAGGGCCAGCCTGGCCTTCTCTAGAGACCTTTAAACACGCACCATCACTTATTCCAGCTGGAATCTTGATTTCTAGCACTTTTTCATTTTGTAAGTATCCATTACCACGACATTCAGAGCAGGCTTTCTCAATGAATTGACCTGATCCCTGGCAGTTAGAGCAGGTTCGGGCAATAGTGAAGAAACCTTGCTGATGGCGGACACTTCCCTGCCCTCCACAGGTCGAACAAGTAACGAGGCCACTTTTTGGATCAGCCCCAATTCCCTTGCAATTTGCGCAGGTCTCCCGGCGTGGAATTTTAATCTTTGTTTTCACGCCGAGGGCCGCTTCTTTAAAGCTGATGGTTAAATCAAACCGCAGATCGTCGCCGTGACGGGATCGAGATTGACCTGTAGATCCTCCAAAACCGAAGAAATCACCTATAACATCGCCGAAGTCGGAGAAAATGTCTGGATCAAATCCTTGAAATCCTCCCGATTCAGACCCTAATCCAGCATGTCCGAACTGATCGTAGCGAGCTCTTTTTTCAGTGTCACTCAGAACGCTGTAGGCTTCGGCGGCCTCTTTAAATTTCTCTTCGGAGGCCTTGTCTCCCGTGTTTTTGTCGGGATGGTACCGGATGGCCAATTTCCGATAGGCGCTTTTAATTTCCTGTGGGGCCGCGGAGCGGCTGATTCCCAGGACCTCATAGTAATCTCTTCTCGTCATACATGACTCCTGAGTGTAATCATAAGATCGATCGATGTGGTTTTCAAGGAGCCAGATTAGGAGGGGTTATTCCTCTTTTTTTTCCTCCGTGTCAGCGGTTTTTTCAGGTTTGACTGCGACGCGTACTTGAACCGGGCGCAATAGTCGATGCTGAAGTTTGTAGCCTTTACGGAATTCATCTAAAATTTCTCCGTCTGTGTAATCTGAGGTAACTTCTCGTAGGATAGCTTCGTGAATATTGGGGTCAAAAGAGCTACCAAGCCCTGGTATCTCAGTGACTCCGAATTTATCGAGGACGGATCTAACTTCTCGTAAAATAAACTCATAACCTTGGCGATAGGTTTCTAATTCAGAGTTTTCGAGAACTTCTTCCAAACTTGAAAGTCCTTTTTCTAGGGCATCGAGGGTGGGCAGGAGTTCTTGGAAAACCTCAGCCTGAGCATTCAGGCGTTGCTCTTCTCTCTCTTTTATCACTCGTTTGCGATAGTTTTCGAACTCAGCCTGCTTGCGCAATAGCAGATCTTTGGTCTCGTCCAGTTCTTTGCGCAGAGCATCGAGAGGGTCCACCTCGGAAGGCGAATCTTCCTTTGGATCAGCTTTCGGTTCCGAAGGGATTTGTTCGTCCAGTTCTTCGGCTTGTTTTCCCATGGTTGATCTTAATTGTTATTTGTCGTAGGCGGCCACTAGTTATTCGGTAGCAGCTCACTGAAGAGTTGTGCCATATAGCGAACTAAGCTGATAGCCTTCTCATATTCCATTCGAGAAGGACCTAAAATTCCCAGACTGCCGACAACTTGCTGATTATGGAGATAGGGAGAAGACACTAGTGCCCAATCGCGCATTCCAGGTATGTCTTTCCCCAGGCCGATCTGGACAAAAGGTTCAGGAGAACTGGACTTCAAGCACTCATTGATAATTTTAACGAGGTGGCCTTTTTCCTCAAAAGTTCGAAAAAGGGTAATCATTTGATTAATATCAGCTAACTCGGGCTTCTGCATGACACGAGTTGTGCCACCCAGGTAGACTTCGGGTTCCTCGGCTTCCGTGTCTTCCGATTTTACGAGACTGGCGGTTCCGAGCAGTATGGCGTTCATCAGCAGGCGATCGTAGAGGCGTTTATCTTCCAACCTGTGGCGCACTAGTTCTGCGCGAATCTCAACTAGGGTTTTTCCTTCAAACTGTGCGACTAAATAACGTCCTGCTTGATCTAGCTCATTTTGTGCAAAGTTCTGATCCACTTGGATAAGGCGATGTTGGACTCGACCGGCTCCCGTTTCTAGAATGACCAGAATTTTCTGCCATGACCTTCGGATAAATTTTATATGTTTCATGGTGGCAGTCGAGACTGGGGGTGGCAACACGAATCCTACGTTGTCCGAAAGGATGGAAAGAAGTTGAGACGTTTTGTTCATAAGTTCCCGCGGATCCCCCTCAGGTTCAAGACTCCGTTTGATCTGAGCTACCTGTCGATTTGGAAGTTTCCGGGTATATTCTATGGAGTCCACGTAAAAGCGGTAACCTGCAGCAGTAGGGATCCGCCCGGCCGAAGTATGGGGTTGGGCTACCAAACCCATCTTTTCCAGGCCTGCCATAACATTACGTAGCGTTGCCGGACTAAGGCCTTCCTTGTAGGCTTTGGACAGGTGGCGGGAACCTACCGGTCTGCCATTGCGTACATATTCCCGCACGATGGCTTTGAGGACTTCACGAGGCCGGTTATCAGATTTTGTTGTGCTTTGCCGCCTGGTCATCTGCGAGATCTCATATTCTTTTAAATCGGAGACCCAAAGAGTCTACAGCATATCCTCCCAGTAGGACACAATCACTCGCAAGCTACCACACTTTGCAGAGTCCGAGGTAACTGAGCAGGATGAGAAGATTGTAGCTGAACAGAGAAGGTTTCCTCAATTCCTTTTTTTAGTGCCTTGCAGGTTTCTTCAAAGGTTATTTCACGTCCGGTTACCTCTAGTAATGAGGTGAGGTGATTGTGTAAAACAGTTTCTTCGCTCGCCAGGGCTTTGGCCATCCTTGTATAGTCCACCCGTAGTGGAATTGAGCCATGCTGAAGAAAGCTTCGCCGCAACTGTTTTTGTGCACTCCCGACGATTTTCAGATCCCCTGAGAGGAGTTCATTTCGGGACGGTGAGATAAAGCAGGGATGACTTTTTTTGCCCCTAATTGAGGAGGAGTCATCGGATGGTTTTTTAGCTAGTGTAGTCAAGATTCCTAGACGTTCAAGCCCTGCTTGCAGAGCGCTAGCAATCAGGCGGTAGGTGCCACTGATGTTCATTAATGGGAAAAATGAATCGTCATTGGAAACAAGTGCATAAGTTACCTCATCATGGTGAAAAACAGCTCTTCCGCCTGTTGGCCTTCGCACTATTGGGACCGCTTCCTGACGACAGTAACATGGATCAATCGCGCCTTGAATTTTTTGGTTTCTTCCTAGAGAAATTGTGGGAATTGTCCAGCGATAGAAACGAACCGCCGTAACATTGGTGGGGCACTCTTCCGCCCACTTTAGAAGTGTGCGATCAGCGCGCATGTTGTCGCCGCCTGATTTGGGGGGATCTACTATATATAGCCAGTCGTCACCGCAGCCCATTTAGTCCCCCTTAAGAGCGTGGTAGCCGATTCACACATCACACCTTTTTGGGTAAACACAGCCAGTGCGCTGAGAACCCAGTTGGCTAATTTTATGGTTTCACAAATGAGGTATAAGCAATACTCATTTGCCGACTCTGTTGAGTATTCCACACCACACGTATAACGATTCCTGTACCTGAAGTCAGGCTATTGATAGTGTCGTACAGCGCTTGAGCTGTGGCAACCGGGTTGCCATTCACGTGAGTAATTACTTGAGGCGTGGATAGTCCTGCCTCATCGGCTAAGCTACCTGGAGAGACTTCACGGATCAGCACCCCTCCCTCTATGTCCAGATTTAACTGTTCGGCGTCGCGTTGCGAGAGAGTTTCAAATTCTAGCCCAATCTTTTTTTCGCGTTCTTCTTCTTGGCGCTCTTCGAAGGAGAGTCCCTCACCCTCACTTCGTTCATCACGTTCAAGAGTTCTCTCTGCGAGCGTGACTGTCAGAGGTACTTCCTCCCCTTTGCGAATCACGGTGACTACAATCTGTTTATCTGGTGGCGTGTTGGCAACGGTGGAACGCAAGTCATAAATAGTTTCGATTTCACGTTCGCCAAATTTCACAATAATATCTTCAGGGCGCATACCAGCTACGTACGCAGGGCCCGTTTCAGACTGTTCTCCCTTTTCGTCAATGAGTTCAGTAATCAAGACGCCGTCACCGTCCCGGATTCCACTAGGATCATTCCCGTCAACGCCAAAAAACTCTCCCATCGTCTTGCTAAGCGGATAAGTATTCATTGAGACACCCAACCATCCGCGCTCAATTTTCCCTTTCGTTACGATCTGGTTGTAGGAATTAATGAACACAGAGGACGGTATGGCAAAACCTACTCCTTGTGAGCCGCCACTACGAGTCATTATAAAGGTATTGATTCCTATAATTTCTCCGCGCATATTCACCAGCGGGCCACCGCTGTTTCCAGGATTAATCGCCGCATCAGTTTGAATGTAATCCCCAAAGATGGTGGATTGGGGAACAACTCTTCCTGTTGCTGAGACAATACCCGAAGTTATAGTTTGCCCGACTCCGAAGGGATTTCCAATGGCTAGCACCCAGTCTCCCACTTGCATCTTGGACGTATCTCCCACCTTTGCAAAAGGGAGGGGTTTCGAAGCGTTGATCTTCAAAACTCCAAGATCAGATGCACGGTCACTGCCAACTACACGAGCCACATAAGTCTCTCCAGTGTGCAGTTTCACCTCAATTTTATCTGCAATCCGTTGGACACCCTGCTGTGACCTTGGCATTTCAACGACGTGGTGGTTCGTAAGGACATATCCCGCGCTATCAACGATGACGCCCGTACCTAAGCTAGTTGCCTTTCTTTCCTGTGGCTGCATGGGCCCGAAAAAGCGTTGCCACAAATCATCCCCAAAAAATTCTTGGAAGTCCCCCTGGCCACCCCCCCCCTGGGGAGCACTGGTGCGTATGATTGCGGTCGTGCTGATGTTAACGACAGCTGGTTCAACGGTTTTAGCAATCCGGGAAAACCCCTCGGTTAAACTGATGGATTCGTCCAATAGTAAAGGTGAACCGCTCCCTTGGACCTTTAGAAGTTCTACCGAAGACTTTTCCTGTGCACTCAAGGTGCCATCAGAAATGATGGTGCCAATTGTAATACCCAGCAATAAGGTGATGAAAAGAGCCAAGAAGGCGACGCCTCTTTTAGATATGAAAAACTGTCTCATAATTGACCAAGCCTCCACAAGATGGTCTAGTTGATTACATTCTCTGCGTTTGTACCTAACTTAAGTACGTTGAGTCGGAAATATTGTTCCCAACTTTTAGATTTTATCACAGCGGAACCTTTATTTCTCACTATGAAGGAGACACGTGATTGACATATTTGGTTCCGATAACAATTCTCCAATGGAAGGTCTGGGATAAGAATCGACTAACTGTGCAGGCCAATTTAAATCGCTTACGAGTCAGGTACAGTGCGACAAAGAGCTTGATCTTGACACTCTTTCCATGTAGCAAAAGGCGCGTCATCGAAGTTGCATAATGCCTAATGGCTGGCGTTGGGGCAAGAAGTAATATTCATTCAATCATCTTTTTTCGGATCAATTTGGTATTAGGGCAATAACGAGCAAGGTAGTCTTTAGTGGCAGCCATTACTTTTGGTGCTAACAACAGGGTGGCAATCATATTAGGCAAAGCCATTAAGGCGAAGGCAGTATCGACTAGATTGATTACCATGCTAGCGCTCCATGTGGCTCCAATAAAAAGCATGCCCAGGTATAACAAGTTATAGATCCAGCTTTTTTCTGCGCCGAAAAGATAACTAAAACACTTTTTCCCATAATAGGAATATCCGAACATAGTGGAGACCCCAAACAGCAGAACAACGGCCATCAGGGATAATTCTCCCCAACTACCCAAGGCTGTTCCGAAGGCTTGAGATGTCAGAGAAACCCCCTGAATACCTTGAATTTTCCAGTTCCCAGTCGACAGGATAACCAATGCTGTGAGGGTGCACACTATGATGGTGTCGATGAAGGGCCCTATCATACCCACTAGGCCTTCACGAACCGGTTCTGTGGTTTTAGTTGCTCCGTGAGCCATAGGAGCCGTACCGATACCAGCTTCATTTGAAAATGCTGCTCTTTTAATGCCAGTTTGGACAACAGTCGTGAATGAGATACCAGCTATTCCCCCAGTTGCCGCTGTTCCTGTAAATGCGTCATGGAAAATCTGGGTTAAAATCTGGGGAACCAGAGAATAGTGGGAAATAACAACGATCACTGAAGACAACAAGTAGATCGAGCACATGGCGGGCACCAGTTGACTTGCCACTTTAGCAATTCTCTTGATGCCCCCCAGGACCACTGCACCCACCAGAAAAGTCATTCCCAACCCCGTTTGCCACGGTTCTATTGCATAATTTTTGTCTAGAATCTCAGCAACCTGGTTGGCTTGGAACATCGCAAGACAGCCGAGCATGCCACAGACACTAAAAAAAATGGCCATGAACTTGAAATTTTTCCCTAGCCCCTTTTCGATGTAATACATGGGGCCTCCCTGGATTTGGCCTAGACTGTCTTCGCTACGATACATGACAGCTAGCGTGCACGTGAAAAATTTGGTGGCCATACCCACGAGAGCGGAGACCCACATCCAAAAGACAGCCCCTGGGCCACCTTGGGTGATGGCGATAGCCACACCACCGATATTTCCAAGGCCTACAGTGGCAGCGAGATGGGTGCTGAGCGCCTGAAAATGGCTGATATCGCCCGGATCCCCTTCTTGATAGAATTTACCCCGGAGAATTTCGAAGGCATGCCTCATGCCGACAAATGGCAGAAAGCGTGAGTACAGGGTTAGAATAAATCCTCCCCCCACCAAAAGAATCAGCAATGGAGCTCCCCAAGCGTATCCTACAGTTACGGAGAGTATGTGATCCAGGGTTTCATTCATAAGTAAAGGTCAGACCAGCTTTAATTTAGCATAGCTTTGCAGCAGTTTTTTAATGCCTAGTCCGGGGAATTTTACCGTGACGGTCAAATCTTCGCCTGTATTCTGAACTTGAAGGACGGTGCCGTAGCCAAACTTGTTGTGTACTATCCTTGCCCCGGATACCAGCCCTCCGCTTAAGGCGGTGGGTTTGTGCGATAGCTCGTCTAAGAACCCGCTAATGCTTTTTGTCGAATTGTAGGTTCGTATAGGGAGATTGCCCGTGTTTTTTTTGCGGGATCGGTGTATTGCCTGGTTGCCCAAGGATTCCGTCTTGTAAGTAGCAGAGAAAGTATGAAGCTTTAAAAGGTGTTCGGGGATTTCTTGTAGGAATCGGCTGGGACGACTAATTCCTTCGGCTTCCTGTCCAAAAAAACGGCGGCGTAGGGAATAGGTAAGGTAAAGAGTTTTTTTAGCACGGGTTATCCCTACATAGCAAAGACGACGTTCTTCTTCTAAATCGTTCTCAGCTACCGATCGACTGTGGGGAAAAAGTCCTTCTTCAAATCCCGCTAAAAAAACAACCGGGAATTCCAGGCCTTTGGCATTGTGTAAAGTCATCAAGCTAACCGGAGCTGACTTGTTGTAATCGTCTACCTCCGAGCGCAATGCTGCATGGTCAAGGAATTCTTGCAGGGTGTAGCCTTGTTCGCTGTTTTCACGGCACAGATTAATCAATTCTTCTAAATTGAGAATTTTATTATGCGCTTCCTCAGAATCTTTGTTACCCAGATGGGACAAGTACCCACTCGCTTCAAGAGTTTTTTCAAGTGCTAGATGCAGAGGTAGTTTTAGAAAGGGGCGACACTGGGAAATGAGCTCAAAAAAATGGTTCAAAGATACATGGCTTCGGGCAGAGAATGTATTATCTCCCAGGCCTTTAATTAAAGCTTTCCAGAGAGTCGTATGATTTTCCTGAGATTTTTTGTGAAGTTGATCCAGCGTAGTTTTTCCAATTCCCCGGCTGGGTCGATTAATGACTCTCAAGAGAGAGACGTTGTCTTCTGGGTTGATCATCACTCGGAGATAAGCAAGCGCATCCTTAATCTCTCCCCGATGATAGAAACTCACTCCCCCAATAAGCTTGTAAGAAATGTCAAGACGCCGGAGAGCTTCTTCAAACTGACGCGATTGGAAGTTGGTACGGTATAAAATTGCTATTCCTTTGGCTCCCTCACTGATGTGTTGATAGATTTTCTGAGAAACGTGAGTAGCCTCGCTTTTGGCATCCAATGCGGCAAACAGTTCTATGGGCTCCCCCGCTTCTTCATCCGTCCAGAGGGTTTTGTCTTTACGATTGCGATTGTTGGAGACAACGCAGGTAGCAGCGTCCAGGATGGTTTGTGTAGAACGGTAGTTTTGCTCGAGTTTAACAATAGTAGCTCCTGGAAAATCTGCTTCAAAACGCAAGATGTTCTCGATATCTGCTCCCCGGAAACCATAGATTGATTGGTCTTCATCTCCGACCGCAGTAAGATTTTGATGGATTTGGGTTAAATTCTTAACTAGGTCATACTGGGGCCGATTGGTATCTTGGTATTCGTCGATCAGGATATAACGATAGTGCTCTCCATACCGATTGCGTATCTCGCGGTTTTTTTTGAGCAATCGGACAGTTAATAGGATTAGATCATCGAAATCTACGGCGTTAGATTGTTTCAGAAAGTTCTCGTAGGCAGAATAGATAAGGCCGATTTGTTCACTGGAGAAGTCTCTAGAGAGCCGACCGTACTCTTCAGGATCCCAGTTCCTGCTTTTAGCCCGACTGATGACTCCCAGAGTCTGCCTAACTGGCAATTCCTTGTCTATGCAGCCGAGTTCCTTGTAAACGGCCTTAAGAATTCGTATCTGATCGTCCCGGTCGCAGATAGTAAAATCTCTTCTGTAACCGATTTTGTCAGCGTGTCGACGCAGGATTCTCACACCAAGAGAATGGAAAGTGCACAATAGTGGTGATTCATTGGCGTGGCTAAGAATGCTTTGAACGCGGCCACGCATTTCTTCTGCAGCTTTATTGGTAAAGGTAACGGCCAGAATTTGCTCAGGATGACAGAGCTTCTGATCAATGAGATGAACCATTTTATAGGTAAGAGTGCGGGTTTTTCCACTCCCTGCTCCAGCCAAAATAAGCATTGGCCCCTGGGTTTGAGTGACAGCAGATTTCTGTTGTTGGTTCAGACTAGATAAGTAATCCTTTTCAGAAGTCTGCGCTGGCATGGTATTTGTGGTGGCCTCGTCTAGAATGTTCACCTTACCATGAACGGACGACAGGCAAAAGAAGTCCTCAACAGGCTATGGCAGGACCCGAGGGGACTCGATTGATGGAAAGATGGAAAACATTTTTGTTGTAGATGTGCAGAGACACAGAAAAGGTCACCGCAAACCACACTATTTCAGCTAGACTTGGCTGCTCCGTCTGGGTTTCGACAGATAGGCAGAGCGTTGTTGTCGAGAATAAGCTAACTTAACGAGTGACGCGAATAATGAACTCCTCAAGCCCTGCCAACGATCCATTGTGAGTCGACTTATAAAGAGTTTCCAGGTACTGGCGGCAGTGTTGTGCGTGAGGAGCATCTTTTTGTACCGCTCCTTTGGCAAATGCATCCATTGCGGAGTCCATCTGTCTTTGATCCCAGCGGCCCATCCCGGTGTAGTAGTAGGCCTCTGCCTTTGCAGAGGGGTCTGTGGAAAGGCTGATCACTTTCTGGTAATTAGCAATAGCGGTATCCCAGTTCTCGCGCTCGGCAGCAGATCGCCCGAGCACTGTATAAGCAGTGGCCTTTTCCACTGTAATATAGTTCTTCCATTCGCTATCAGACATTTGGCCGGGTTTTCCGGCAGCATCCAGTCCCTCAACGGATCTCTTGGCATATTCTGCTGCCTTGGCCCACTCTTTTTTCCCAGCGTAGATTTTACTAATCTGGCCTAAAAGCTGAAAGCAGTCCTTGGGGGCCAGTTCGGAACAGGCTTTGGCCCCATATTCAATTTGTTTATCTTGGTTTTTCAGCTGTCCAAAAGAGTTGGCTAGGACAAAAGCCAGCCCCGCATCGGGTCTAGCTGCATAAATACTTTCGCCATAGTTTGTGGCTTTGCCAAAGTCTTTTATTTGATAAGCTGCGATGGCTACCATGTACTGGGCATTCAAATTATCCGGTATAATCCCTAAGAGTTTTTCCCCAGATGAGACCACTTGCCCTGATTGTCCTTGGCTTTGATATTCCTGCATAAGCTGTAGATAGCTTCCTACCGCATATTCCACTAAAGCCGATTGTGGATTGGCGTCAATAAATCCAATGATGGCATCGTGTCTTTCTGCAGGAGCTGTGTTTACAGCCGTCTCATAGATTGCATATTCTTCGGTGGTGTATTGCCCCTGAACCAGGGTGTGACCCAGAACCAGAGAAAGACCCAAAACAGTTTTCCAAGTTGTCCTTGAGTTCATTATCGTAACTAACCTCCCTTAACTATCGTTTACACCTCAGATTCCACGCCCAGGCTTGTGGTAACGTGAAACAGCCGAAAGAATCAGAGGACATTACCACAATTTATTAGAGCGTTCAACAAACTTGTATATCCCATTTAAGGGGTATCTTCAAGGGCATTACTGTCCATTAATTCAATCTCTTTATGCTTCGGGGGTTAGTAATGCAGTAAACTTAGCGGCATGCCTAGAAAATCATGTGGTCGCCTCAAAATCATATCTTTCGATCAAATTAATCCTGCAGATCGGCTATTTGCCGTTTCTTTGCCTTGGGTTCCCATCGATCAGCTCAACTATTCCGTTGGGAAAACCGGCATCCTATCACCCCTTCACGTTCAAAGGAGTCTTGATGGTAGATTTAGAATAGTCATTGGTTTTCGTAGGTATCTTTCCTGTCAGAACCTAGGAATTCAGGATATCCCTTGCTTCATTCGGGAACAAAAGGATGACTTGGCTCTTTTTGTTGCCGCCCTTGAGGACAACCTTGCTACACGAGAGCTTCATCTTTTGGAAAAAGCGAAGGTTCTGTCTAAGCTAAGAAGTGAGTTCAAGCTGAGCGATGACACTATTATGGGGAAATTCATGCCCCTGATAGATATCCGGGCCGATCGTTTCCATTTCAATCGATATCTAGGGATAGCTCAGTTACCCGAGATTTTGCAACGCAGCCTTCTCGACCCTCTAGAGCCCGACATTGCCCTGAAGTTGTCTAAGTGGAAAGAGCAAGAACAAGTTTTTTTCTTGCAAATTATCTCTAAATTTCAACTTGGCAAGAATAAACAGAAACAACTCTTTACGGTTCTCGATGAGTTGCTGGCCCTAGAAAAACATGTAGGGAGCTCTTTTGAAACAAGAAGTCTGAAAGAAATCTGGAATGAATGTAGGGCCATGGATGCGGGACGAATTCAGAGCTTGTCTATTTCAGAGGACTACAGGCGGACCTTCGAGGCTCTCCGACGCCTCCGATTGCCTAACCTAGCGAAGCATGAAAAAATTTACGAGAAGCTTAAAGCGGCCTTAAAAATTCCTCCACAGATTAATTTCCAGGCGCCTCCTTATTTCGAGGGCGATAAGATTGATGTCGGATTTTCTTTTGCTGATTCAGACGAATTGTTGAAGGCAGCAACAAAATTGCAAGACATAGCAAAGACCGATGAGCTAAGAAAAATATTAGCTTTACTGTAAACTAATTTGCGTTATGCATTTATACAGACCCGAACAAATTTTTGTGGAACGTGCGGTTAAGGAATCTAAAGTTACGAAAAATGTGCTCGGTCGGTTCCCGGAAGTTCCAACCCACAATATTGACTCAGCAGAGTTTTTACTGGAGGATTCCAAGCAAGGTAACGTGACCATTCCTAGGTCAAAAAAATCGCTTGTTTTAGTCCAACAAAAGGGCAATTTTTTCAAGCCCTGTCCAGGGAGTCGTGCCAAGGCAGGCCTCAAGGGAGTCTGTTGCAACTACTTTGTGATCAATTATGCTAGCAATTGCCACATGGAATGCAGTTACTGTTATCTTCAGTCTTATCTAAATTTTCCCTATATGACAATCTATGCTAATGAGGGGGATTTAATAGCTGAATTAAAGGCTGCTTTCGACAACTCCCCTCATGATTTTTTCCGGATTGGCACCGGAGAACTTGCCGACAGTCTTGCCCTTGATCCGCTGACTGGGTATAGCAAAATTTTAGTTGAATTTTTTTCCCAGCAATCTAACGCTATTTTAGAACTTAAAACTAAATCCAATTGTATTGAGAATCTCCTAGGTCTCAGACACGATGGCAAGACGGTAGTCTCTTGGTCAATCAGCCCCCGCTATGTTCAAGAAAGGGAGGAACACAAGACGGCCTCGGTTAGCCAGAGGTTCGAGGCGGCAGCAGAGTGTGCTCAAGCAGGATATCCCGTAGGATTTCATTTGGATCCACTAATCTTTTATCCGAGGTGGAAGCTCGACTATAAGGATTTAGTTGAAGAAATGTTTCAAACAGTTTCTCCTGCGTCTATTGCATGGATCTCAGTGGGATCCTTGAGGATGACCTCTCACCTAAAGGAAATTGTTCGTCGTAGATTCCCTAGCAGTTTTTTGCCTTTGGGGGAGTTAGTGCCTAATCCTGATGGGAAGATGCGCTATTTTAAGCCTTTGCGTGTGGACATGTATCGGCAAGTTCTGGAATGGATTCAAGAAAAGTCCCCCGCTACTCGCGTATATGCCTGCATGGAAGGTCGCAGTGTGTGGCAAAAGGTGTTTCAAGATGCCCCAACAGAAAAAGAGTTAGGGGAACAACTTATCGATTGCGTTGTCTGAATCTACTGCGCAATCGTGGGCATAATATCAATCAACGCAAATGACTGGAGTTGGTTGGGTAAGCCTACTTTTAGCTCAAACCACAGAGTAAAATAACTCCGAATTTAGTGGTGTGGGGTAATTGAGTTATTTTCTCAATATGCCGATTTTCCTTCTGGTGGATCTTTGTCGGATAAAGGGCCCTTAAACTACCTCGCGTCTCTTTTCACAAAGCGGATCCCGTGAATTGCCATCTCCGCGTGAAGGGCTAGCCATTCCTCTGGGAGGTCTTCCAAGTAGAGTGTAAATCCACGCTCCTCAAATGTTCCAATAGCCGGCGTGCGGCTTGCTGGCCCCGGACGAATGGGAGTTTTCAAGGTTGTTGTAACAAGATCATCATAGTTGAAGAAACTTAATTGCACCTCAATTATATCTACGGTTCTTTCCCCCTTGTTTTCGATGATGCCGGAAAAGAGTACAAGTCGCCCTCCCGAGAAACTGCTAGTCATTTTAACTTGGGGGTTTTTGAGTTTGATATATCGTTGGTACCATTCGTAGTCAGGGTCTCCCTCACGAAGGATCCCAGTCAATGGGATTTCGTCGGAGCCGCCTTGTTGTATAAGAAAAATGACAACCGATAAAGCAAGCCCCAGAATGACCATTGAGATGAGTACGAACTTCCAGAAATGGGGTGACCTTTTGGCTGTTTGTGCTTGGAACATGAAGGCGTGCGTGTTTAAAGTCCTTCGGTCAAGGTAAAATGTGCTCTTCGGTTGAGGGCCCACGCTTGTTTCATCTGGCGTGGGTCAAAGGGCCGTTCTTCACCAAGGGAGAACGTCTTGATCCGACTTCCGCTGATGCCCCTTGCCAACATATGGGCCCTCACAATTTGTGCCCGCTTATCCCCCAGCGCGAGATTATATTCCTCTGTGCCTCGTTGATCGCAATGACCTTCGATAAGAAAATGAAGTTGGCGGTTTTTGGGGAGTGAGAGCCAGCGGATTGTTTCGTCTAGCATCGCAATAGTCTCTGGCGTGAGTTTGGCGCTGTCATACTCAAAGAATACGGGTTTCACAAAGTTGTCGAATCGTTCTCGTAAGGGCTGGCCCGTAAGATTTTCCTCAGAGACTATTTCATTTGTGAGTACTTCAACGGTAACATTTGCGGTTACTGTTCCACCTGCACCTTCTGCCACCACTTCATAGTGGGTTGTTACTTCGGGAAAAAATCGGATTCTTCCGGAAGTCTCAACAGGACCGATGTTGTGATTAATAACGACCCGGTCAGCATTTGTGGCTTTCCAGGTGAGAAGCGCGGATTCCCCTACCCGAATCAACTGGGGTTCGATATGCGCCTCGAGTTTGGGTGGGGCCACGGTTGGTGTTTCTAGGGCATCTACAGGCGTTTTTGATACAGGAGGTTGTGGGGACGTTGCAGGAGGAACAGGCGGGGGTGGTCTCCCTCCACAAGCGAGCATTGCTAGCAGTGCCACAAAAGCTATAACCCTAGCCAACAGGCATGGATAGCGGACACTTCGGCAGCGAAAAGGTTGTTTATTACTGGTTGTCTGGTTTTGTGTCATACGACGGTCCAACAACAACCGTGGCGTAGTTTACCGTATCCAAGTATTGGCAGGCAACTTGGCTCACTTTCTCCTGGGTGATTTCTCTAATAATTTTTGGGTATTGATGCATATAATTTTGACCTAAGTGATACAGTTCGGTAGATAATAGAAACTGTGTGACGCTTATATTAGATTGAAACTTAAAGACAAAGTTCCCCGTAAGATAGTCCTGGGCCATAGTCAGTTCCTGATCGGTGATGCCTTTTTGAATTAGGTCATTCACTTCGCGTTGGAGGCCATCCAAAGCCTTTTTCCGATTGGCTGGGGAGGTTGTAATCCAGGCGACGAAACGCCCTGGATCGAGACCACTGGAAGGCGAGATTCCCGCGTAGGTATTGTAGGCAAGGCCTTGTTCGTCTCTTAGTCTTCTGGGAATCCTACTGGTGAAGCCAGGCCCACTTCCCAAGATGGTATCCATGACTTGAAGAGCGTAGTAGTCGGGATTAACCCGGCGTATCCCTAGATGTCCAAGAAAAATGGTGATTTGTTCCGTTTCCATAGTGTGTTCATGTAGTACTGGGTTTTTTTGCTTCTCGATCGAAAGAGGGCCAACGGGACGGTATTCAGAATTAGCCCAGTCGGCAAATCGTTCCTCGCACAAAGACAGAATATGATCGCTTTCGACGTCTCCCACCACTATAAGAATGGTATTTTGGGGAGCAAAGTTTTCTCGATGAAAATCCCGGAGTTCTGAGGTTTTCAGATTACCCACGCTCTTTTTGGTTCCGAGGATAGGATACTGCAATGGGCTTCCATTATATATCCAACTATTAAGCCAGTTGTTAGCAACGAGCAGAGGATCATCGCTCATAGCTTGAAGGTGGCTCAACACTTTTTGCCTTTCTATTTCGAAGCGCTCTTCAGGAAAGATGGGAGAAAGCAGCACTTCTTGCAACAGATCTAGCCCAAGAGTCAAATGGGACGAGCCTATCAGCTCTGAAATTCCGCTCACTTCCCGCTCGCAAAAGGTAGAAAGGCTTCCGCCTGTATTTTCAACCATTTCTGAAATTTCGTTGGCATGATAGTTTTCAGTACCTTCATCCAGTAGACGTGAGGTCAACATAGCTAAGCCGGGTTGTTGGAGAGGATTTCGATTGGTGCCGGCCAGGGTGAAGGCGTTGATAGAGACCAGTGGCAGATTGGGGTTTTCGGATACCAAAAGAGTGAGATCATTGTCAAAGCGGTAGCGACTAAATTGTTTCACGGGGTCCATTGCATAAAGTTCCGATAGTTACCCGCTCGGGAGAGCAAAAATTAGACACCACATTTTGAATCTCTTCAGGTTTCAGGGTCGCAATCTGCTGGACAAAATCGTCCCAATATTCCGAGCAATCCAAGGTTTCCAGCAGCCCTATCTGAACAGCTTGATCTAGCGTCGTTTCAAAATCAGAAAAGAATTGGACGAAGCACTGGTTTTTAGCTCTGCTAAGCTCAATCTCAGAAATAGGGCTTTGAGTGAGTTGGGATAATTCTTCAAAGATTATTAATTCCGCTTTTTCTAGATCTGTTTCCCTATGGAGCTCTGCAGAGATAAAAAAAAGATAGGGATCGAATGTTTCCGCATATTGGGTGCTTACAACAGAAGCGATGCGCTCCTTTTCTACCAATCGGCGATAGAGTCGGGAGAGTTTTCCGCCTGATAGAAGGGCGTCGAGTAGTCTAAGGACGCAGTGCTCATTTTGGTGAACTGAAGGGGCTGGAAACGCCAGGAGTATTCTGGGGGTTTGTGTTGGCATGGTTATCTCAACACGAATTTGCCGCTTTTGCCGTGGTTCTCGTACGGGATTGTTCGCTGGAGGAACAGAGGAGGGCAGAGTGGAGAATAATTTCTCTACCTGATCCAGAGTTTGCCTTGCTTTAAGGTCTCCAACTAGAACTAGGATGGCGTTGTTTGGGCTGTAGAATTGACGATAATAATCGACTATCTGGTCTCGACTAATAGAGACTAGATCCTGATAGTTGCCAATGATGGGAAATTTGTAGGGATGCTTTGTGAAGGATTCCCCTTCTACTTTGTGGTGCAAGGCCCCCCAAGGAGTGTCAAGATCCGTTTTTAGTTCTTCGATGATTACACGCCTTTCTAGCTCCAACTCTTTTGGATCAAATTGTGCATTGATCATCCTATCTGACTCAATTGCTAGGGCAGCCTCCCAGCGATCCGAAGCAAAGGTAAAATGGTAAGCCGTGTAGTCATATGAAGTGAAAGCATTGTTGCTGCCTCCCTGGCAGGCTGTGATGCGATCAATTTCACCTTTTCTATATTGGGCTGTGCCCTTGAACATCATATGTTCTATAAAGTGAGAAACTCCTGTGATCCCAGGCTTTTCAAAGCGTGATCCAACTCGATACCACAACATGGATGAGACCATCGGGACAGAGTGATCCTCTCGTAGGAGCACGGTCAGGCCATTTGTGAGTCGATGTCGTTCAATGGGGCTAATATGAAAATTTATAGGCTCCATATTTGATGGCTCTCGTTCCTTACACTAGAATGACCGCAAATGTCATTACGGATTTCATTCTTGGTATTTTTATTTCTTGCCATGTCGATTATATCGACAAACACAACCGGGGCTGCAAACTATGATCTCATCCCTGTTCCTGAATTTTATAATCAATCTCTTCTAAATGGGATGCAGATTCTCTTGCTTCCAGGTGGCGAGGAACGGGTCCCTTTTGTTTTGATGATTAAAAATGGCGCCGCCTTCGATCCGGTAGACAAGGAGGGGCTGAGTCATATTACTACCTGGATGATACTTGAGGAATTACAAAGTCGTAATGGAATGAAAATCCAAGAGGAGATGAGCCGACTCGATATTCACCTGGATTTCAATGTGAAGTGGGACGCGATTTACTTGTCTGGGGAGGTGTCGAGGCGGCATCTGGTGGATGCTTTAGGGCTATTAGCCGAAATGGTTATCCATCCGGATTTTACCGAGGAGACATTCGATCGACTCAACCTTCAGTTGGAAGAAGAAGTTGAAGTAGAAGCCGAACGCATGGATATTCGCACCCAACAACTCTTTACAGCTAAATTATTTAAAGAAAATCCATACGGACGTCCCATTAAGGGCACTCCCGGAACCATCAGAAATTTAACTCTTAGGGATGTTAGGATTCACCATCGCAAACTTTTCGTGCCCAACCAGGCTCAACTTGCCCTTTACTATACCGGAGAGCGTTCCCATATATTCAGAGATTTGAGTCGTCATTGGGGAAGTTGGGTTAGGAAGGATCCTTTGCCTTTTACTTTCCGGAAATCTATCTCATCTGGTGGTCGACAAATATATTTGTTGGAGGGGTCGTCTCCGCATGGAATTTTACGATTGGGAAAGCTGGGAGGGAGCCGTGATTCCGTTGATTATTACGCCCTGAAGATTTTAGAACAATATCTCATTTTATCCTTTCCTTCATGGTCAGATAAGATTGCACAAAGTGAACAGAGCCATATTGTGGCTAAGGTTGAGACGCGGCGCATGCCAGGGTATTTGGAACTAAGCATTCAGGGTCCTCCTGCGCAGCTATTGAACTATTATCGGGAGTTCGAAAACCTAGTAACGGAGTTGATGAATGGCCGCGTTGATGTATCTCAGCTCGAGGAGGCTAAACGATTAGCTTATCTAGATCTGGTCGATTCGCTGCAGAATCCCGTTTCCAGACTTTATCAACTCCTAGAAACGAACCTCTTCAACGTGGGCGTCAATTTTATTAGTTCCTATGGCCCCCATCTTGATCGTGTAACTTTTGAGATATTTAAAGAGGCTGTCCAGCAATATGTGTCTTTAGAGGAGTTTGTTTTGGTGCTAGCTGGACCTTGGAATAGTTTTCAGCACGAGTTGGAGGGAATGGGGCAAGTTATACTGGTTTTAGAATGAGCATTCTCTGGCTAGGCCAGCGAGTCGCACATAACCCTGAAAATGGTAGAGCCTCACAGCCTCGGAAAACCTTCTATCGACGGGCTTAATAGTCACCGCCAGATGGCTTGCATGTTTCCCGTATTGGAAGTCCCACGGTTGTATTAAGTCTAGCTATCGCATATACTTGGTGTGACAACAAGCCGCTGTTTCAGAAAGTGGGCTCACAGCCCACTTTTTTGGTTTCAGGGGGTGGATTATATGAATTTAGAAGGGCGCCTGGAGGTCTCTCTTGAGCGTGCGGTAAAGGAGGAGGGCCTAGAATTTGTACATGTTGAGTACCATTCTGAGCCATCTCCAGCGGTTTTGAGAGTCTACATAGACAAGCCGGGGGGGATAACCCATCAGGATTGTGAGAGGGCCAGCAGGCAAATTGGGGATCATTTAGATAGGGAAGACATGATCGACTCGAGGTATATGTTGGAGGTCTCCTCTCCCGGTATCGAAAGGCCTCTTTTTAAAGAGGTTGACTATCAGCGTTTTGTAGGTGAGGAGATCCAATTGCTCACAACTGAGAGAATTGATGATCGGAAGAAATTTAAGGGGTTTATTCGAAGCTTCTCGCAAGGCGTTTTAATCTTAGAACTCGAAGATGAGATGTGTCACATTCCATTCGAGAAAATAAGAAAGGCAAATCTCGCTTATCAACCTTAAGGGGTAGAAGAATTAAGGTTCGCGAATATGACAAATCTATTAACCCAGACTATTGAGCAAATCAGTAGAGAGAAGGGCATCGATCCTCAGATTGTATATGAGGCTGTGGAAGATGCGATGGTTGCAGCAGCTAAGAGATATTTCAGGACTGAGGAGGATTTGCGCGCCCGATACGATTCCGAAACAGGGATGATAGATGTATTTGCTGTGAAAAAGGTTGTAGAAGAGGTGTCTGATCCTTTGATAGAAATGGCGCTTGAAGAAGCCCTCGAAGTGGATGATACCTTTGAAGTGGACGATCATATCGAGCTTCCCAAGCCAACCGCAGCTCTCGGGCGAATTGCTGCCCAAACGGCTAAGCAGGTGATATTCCAGAAGGTACGGGAAGCTGAGCGCGAAATTATTTTCGGGGAGTTTTCTGAGCAAATAGGCCAGTTGGTCAATGCCATTGTACGGCGAACTGAAGGCAGGGATATTATTTTGGACATCGGCCGAACTGAAGCCGTACTTCCTTACTCGGAACAGTGTCAAAACGAACAGTACAAACAGGGAGACCGCGTTCGGGCCGTTATCATAAAGGTTCACCGGTTATCGAAGGGCCCTCAAATTGTTGTTTCTAGGGCTGATCCTAGTCTGCTGGTACGGCTATTCGAGATGGAGATCCCCGAGGTTTACGATGATACGGTTGTGATCAAGAATGCGGTGCGAGAGGGCGGTGAACGGGCTAAAGTGGCCGTGTCTAGCACTGATAAGGCTGTGGATCCGGTAGGGGCTTGTGTCGGAATGAAAGGAAGTCGGATCAATGCTGTTATTAGAGAGTTACGTGGTGAAAAAATCGATATCATTCAGTATTCAGACGACATTATTGAGTACACCACCAATGCATTAAATCCGGCGAGGATTTCAAATATTCTAATCGTCGATCTAGAGGGAAAAATCTTAGAAGTCATTGTTGCTGAAGATCAACTTTCTCTGGCCATCGGGAGAAAGGGCCAAAATGTCCGTCTAGCATCGAAGTTGTTAGGTTGGGAAATCAACATCAAGAGTGCCACCGAGAAGAAGCAGGAAATTTTGAGTCAGATGGATCGTATTACATCAGCTCCTTCGGGGACTCCAAGCCCTTTTTCTATTCTTGAGGGCGTTGGGGAAAAGACGGTGCTGAAACTGAGTGAGGCGGGAATAAAGTCCGTGCAAGAGTTAGCTGCTCAGTCGGTGGAATCGGTTTCCGCTATTCCTGGACTCGGGGCAAAGACGGCAGCAAAACTGATCGAAGCGGCAAAAACAGCAGACCAGTCTCTGCTGCCTGAGGAGTCTCCTGTGATTGTTGATACGGAATGAAGATATCGCTACATAGGAATCGTCTCATGAGGGCAAGACTCATTTCCGGATCAATCGAAATGCGATTTGATAGCAAGAAAGGGGCCCTAATCTAGAAAGGGTTACTGAGAAGGAGCAATGCAACAGGTCAAAGTAAGCGAACTAGCTTCAGAGTTTGAAATAAAGAATACAGTGGTTATATCTGAGCTTAAGAAGGTCGGAGTGTGGGTGCCAGCTGCCGATACTTTGGTAGATCAAGATATCGCCGATCGTATACGCCGTCGACTTCAGTTGATAGTTGATCTGGAGCATCAGGAAGAAGAAAAGGTCAGGGATAAGCAAGGGAAGAAGAAACCTGCCGTTCCCAAAGCTCGAAAGAGTATAAAGCAGTTGGGCAGACGTAGTGATGAGGTAGTCAAGGGTGCGGATGAAAAAATACCTACCCCGTTGATGGACTCGATGAAACCCCGCAAGGGAAAAGCCAGTTACCGCAAGGTCGAACTCCCCGAAGAAGAGGCTCCCCTCAAAGTGTCTGTCACTATCGAGGATGAACCAATCATCAAAAAGGTGGAAGCTCAGATCTCAAGTGAGGCCCTGGAAAAGGCCATGGTGGGGTCCACTCAAGCAGAATTGGATAAGTTGACCACTATCCAGGAAGCAGAGAAAAAGTTTCAACCTAAGCCCCCGGTTGCACCCAAAGAACCTGAAGAGTCGGAAATCTCCGCCGAGGCACCAAAAGAAACTGTTGAAATGTCTGAAGAAGTGGGGCAAGAAGATGAAGTTGTTGAAGAAGTCTCCAAAGTAGAGGAAAGTCCTGTCGCGGAAGTTGAAGAAGACACTGAGGAGCTTGAAATTCGTGAGATGATTTTCGCTGAAAGGGTGACTGTCAAGGAATTAGCTGACAAGCTGCAGATTAAAAGCAATGAAATAATAAAGCAACTTTTAGACTACGGGCTAATGGTCACCGTTAACCAGACTCTTGACAGAACGATTGTCGATAAAGTCTGTGAGGCCCACGGAGTAATTGCCAATCTTGTATCTTTTGAACAAGCTACTGTAGTGGAGGAGGAGGCTGATGAGGCCGCTGAGGATCTGAAGGAGCGGGAACCAGTTGTGACGGTAATGGGTCACGTAGATCATGGCAAGACGTCGTTGCTGGATGCTATCCGGGAAACTCGCGTAGCTTCAGGAGAGGCAGGAGGGATAACCCAGCATATCGGGGCATACCATGTGGAGGCTAATGATCAGAAGATCGTTTTTATTGATACTCCAGGACACGAGGCATTTACTCGGATGAGAGCGCGTGGAGCTCAGGTTACAGATATTGTGGTATTGGTGGTAGCAGCTGATGATGGAGTTATGCCGCAGACCAAGGAGGCGATCGATCATGCTCAAGCTGCTGGAGTTCCCATGGTGGTCGCGATCAACAAGACTGACAAAACCGAGGCTCAGCCTCAGCGTGTTAAGCAGGAACTGTCCGACCTTGGCCTGATAGCCGAAGATTGGGGCGGTGATACAGTGATGGTGGAAGTCTCTGCGAAGGAGAAAACAAATCTTGATTCTCTGTTAGAGATGATACTCCTAACAGCGGAGATCTTGGAGCTCAAGGCAAATCCTAGTCGACTCGCTTCGGGTATTGTTTTGGAGGCAAGATTAGATAAAGGGCGTGGCGTGGTAGCAACTGTCCTAGTGCGAAGTGGAATGCTCAGGGTTGGTCATTCGTTTATTGCTGGTGCGGCCTATGGGAAAGTCCGGGCTATGTTTGATGACCGAGGCAATGCGGTCACAGAATCAATTTGTACCAGCGCAGTTGAAATCCTAGGATTCCAGAGCATCCCACAGGCTGGAGATACCATGCAAGTGGTAGATGACGCCACTCGGGCACGTGAGATTGGAGAATACCGACAACAGGAACTCAAGGAAAAGGGTTTAACACAGGGATCAAAGGTTAGCTTGGATGATCTCTACGCCCAAATGGAGAGCGGAGAGCTCAAAGAACTCCGAATGATACTAAAGGCAGACGCACAGGGTTCCGTTGAGGTGTTAGTTGAGACTTTGGAAAAACTGAGCACTGACAAGGTTTGCGTTAAAGTCATTCATAGCGGCGTTGGGGCTATCTCAGAATCGGACGTACTTTTGGCGAGCGCGTCTGATGCTATCGTGGTGGGATTCAACATACGTCCAGAACGCACTGCACAGGATCTAATAGAACATGAACAAGTAGACATGAGACTTTATACCGTCATCTACGATGCAACTGAGGAGATCAAGCAGGCAATGGTTGGACTCCTGGAGCCGACCATCAAAGAAAAGGATGTAGGTCGATTTGAGGTTCGTGACACCTTCCGTGTACCGAAATTTGGAACCATTGCTGGGGGCTATGTCCAAGATGGGTTGGTCCGGCGCAAGGCTTATGTCCGACTTTTAAGAGATAACGTGGTTGTCTATGAAGGCGAGATAGATTCGTTGCGCCGCTTTAAGGAAGACGTCAATGAGGTTAAGGGAGGATATGAATGCGGACTCTCTATTGCCAACTTTAACGACGTTAAAGTTGGGGATGTTGTTCAAGTCTATGACCGGGAAGAAGTCATTCCGGAACTGTAAAAGATCAATTTAAGATCGATATCTTTCGTTATATTTATAAGAATTCTAAATCCAGATAGAGTGGGAAATTCCGAGCTTCAAGTTTTGGATTAGCAACTCAAGGCGTTCGGCCAAAGCCTCCCGGTGCGATCTTTTGATTCAAATTGCTCCTACATGGGATCAATAGTATCTTCCCCATCGTTTGGTTCTGGAGTTGGTATTGTCCCGAAAAGTAGTACTTCTGGGTCACCGGTTTCATGGACACATACAGCTTTCATGGCAAAAGGTGATTCTAAAGAACTAGGGAAAGGTTTGTCCAATGCCCGGAGAGTGTTTTTCGGGGGACATACAACTAGACGTTCCTGGTAACTTTTGAACGCGGATTGATTAGACTGTGTTTGGCCAAACAGGTTACACTCGTCGGACATGCCTATTATATTTTGTTCATTAGATATTCATCTTCCTTACAGCCACTCTCTGAAAGAGAAACGCAACGTACTTCGTAAGACGATAGATCGTTTGCGCTCCCGTTTTAATTTTTCCATCTCTGAAATTGATTGCCAGGATGTCTGGCAGGTGGCCCGAATTGGGGCTGTTTCGATCGGATCCGATAGAAGGGTGCTGGAACGGGTGTCGATGCAGTTTATTAAAGAGAGTGAGCGGATTCTTGGGAGTGATTTAGCGAGGTACGATGTTGAGATCCTTGAACACGATTGAATGGCCAGATTCTAAGGCTTTCAAAGATATTATCCGCTTTCTTACGGAACACAATCGATTTGTGATTACTTCACACGCCCGTCCTGACGGGGATTCCATCGGCTCTGCCCTAGCTCTGGCATTAGGACTAGAGAGTCTGGGCAAAACGGTAGATGTTGTTGGCGCAGACCCTCATCCACGTTCCCTTGTTGCTTTGCCGGCTATTGACAAAATACAGGTGACCAGCCGGGTTGAAGGAATTTATGATGGCCTACTGATTCTGGAGTGCAACGACTTAAAACGCCCAGGGATTGATGGTCTAGATCAGTACTTTGTCGTCAACATTGATCATCATCTCAATACGGGCAGTTTTGGGAACTTAAATTGGGTGGATTCCTCTGCTGCCGCCGTGGGCGAAATGGTCTACTATCTACTTTTAGGCATCAATGTCTCTATTACAAAGGCAATTGCTACTAATCTTTATGTGGCCATCTTCACCGATACCGGTTCATTTCAATACTCTAATACCTCTGCTGGGACCTTTTCTATCGTGGCGGATTTAGTACGCTTAGGCGTCAGTCCTTCCGCTATTGCCCAATCTATTCACATGAATGAACCTCCCGAAAAGATTAGACTTTTGGGAAAATTACTTAATACTTTGGATATTCATCCTTCAGAAAAGATTGCTTCTATTGTCCTTACCCATGAGACGCTTGATACAACTGGAGCCTCTGCCACCGATGTCGAAGGCCTAGCAAACTACCCCCTTTCTGTTGGCGGTGTGGAGATGGCGGTCTTTTTTCGTCAAGAGGAAGCTGGTTTTTTCCGGGTGAGCCTTAGGTCCAGGGGCGTTCATGATGTGAGCGCAGCCGCTCGATTTTTCGGCGGCGGCGGCCACAAAAATGCGGCTGGATTTTCTATAGACGGGAATTTAGCAGAGGTTAAAGATAGGGTGATTGGGGAATTGGAAAAACTCCTTGTCTAGCGAACGTCCTTGCGGCGTCTTGGTTACAGATAAACCCTGTGGGCCGACTTCCCAGGATATTGTTAGACAGGCCCGCAAATTTTTTAACACCAAGGTGGGCCATACTGGAACTCTTGACCCACTGGCTACCGGTGTGTTGCCCCTTGTGGTAGGGCGAGCGACACGACTAGCCCAGTTCTTACAAACTGACGACAAGGAATATGAGGCCGAACTAAGGCTTGGTGAAACTACTGACACGTTTGACAGGGAAGGACAAATGCTGACTAAACATTCCATTCCTGAAATTTCTACTCAACAAGCACAATCAGTCATTTCCCAGTTTGTAGGTGAGATTCAGCAGCAACCTCCCATGTTTTCAGCTGTCAAAGTTGATGGCAAAAAGCTCTACAAGTTGGCCCGCCAGAATCGTATTGTAGAGCGCCCTTTCAGAACGGTCTCAGTCTTCAGTCTAGAACTACTCAAGCAAACATTGGCGAGCTGGCACATTCGAGTTCATTGTTCTTCGGGGACCTACGTTCGAGCTCTAGCCCATGACATTGGTCAGAAGCTAGGTTGCGGTGCCTTCCTTTACAATTTAAGGCGTATTCGATCAGGCAGTTTCGGCTTGAACGATGCTTTACCGGTTGAGAAAATTGAGAATCACTGGGAAGAAGCTTTCTATTCAATGGAACGCCTCCTACCTGAATTGCCTCAAGTTGAGTTGGATGCAGTTGAGGCGTCTAAAATAGGACATGGAAGTGAAATTTTGTGTGGTGATAGCAATATCGAGGGGTTGTGTCGACTTTTTCACAAACGGAAGTTAATAGCTATCGGAGAAGGAAGCCCCCCCAATCGGCTTCGTCCCAAGGTTGTGTTGTGCTCGAGCCCCTAACACATTGAAACACAGGGTTAATTTTGCGCGAAAACCAACCCATTGCAGAGGACTAGTCATGTTATCCAAAGAACTTGCTTTTCTTATCAGGCGTTCTCAGAATGTGTTGTTCTTTACTGGGGCTGGGGTTTCTACTGGTTCTGGTATCCCCGATTTTCGTGGCCCTAAAGGGTTGTGGAACCGAATGCAGCCTGTTTATTTTAATGAGTTCATGACTTCACATGAGGCTCGAGTTCGTCATTGGAAATACAAATTGGATAGTTGGACAACATTTTGTAATGCCAAGCCGAGTCAGGGTCATAGGGCTATCTATGAGCTGGATCGGATGGGTTGCCTCGACACACTGGTGACTCAGAATATAGATGGATTGCACCAGTTGGCTGGTCACTCCGAGGAAAAATTAATTGAACTGCATGGAACCAATAGAAAGATAGTATGCATTTCCTGTCAGGCTGTTTTTGAGCCAGACCTTTTGTTTGATCAGTTTGCTAAGGACAGCAATCCCCCTCTGTGTCGGTGTGGTGGCTTTCTTAAGTCTGGAACCATTTCTTTTGGGCAGGCTATGCCTCAAGACAAACTGGAAGCTGCCTTCACTGAGGCTAGTTGTGCTGATCTAGTAGTTTCCGTGGGGTCAACGCTGGAAGTGGAGCCTGCTGCTTCCGTGCCACAATCCGCTAAAGATAATGGGGCCACTTATGTGATTATAAATCAGGGCGCTACCGCCCATGATCAATTGGCTGATTTCCGCATTGAAGATGATATCAATACCTTTTTGCCCTCGACCGTCAACGATCTTCGACTGCTTCTATAAGGAGCTTTTTGACTTTTGTAGTGCCGACAACAACTTCCGCATGGCAACACAAGCGTACAGGCTTGCATCCCCTGACCCTTTTGGCAAGAATACCAAGATATAAAAAATGACTTCCAGAAACGCATCAGTAAGAGTTCTAATTTGTGGCGGCTTAATTCTGGCCATTGCTATCGGCATAAGACTGGCTTTCGGAATTTTTCTACGACCTGTTTCTGAGAATTATGGCTGGGGCCGCGAAGTATTTGCCTGGGCTATCGCTTTACAGAATATTCTATGGGGTCTAGCTCAGCCTTTTATGGGAGTTTTGGCTGACAAGTATGGGGCCCGCAAAGTCATTGTGATGGGTGGGATTGGATACAGTGCCGGCTTGTATCTTATGTCGCAAAGCAGCTCACCCATGGCCCTACATCTTACTATGGGAGTTCTGGTGGGACTGAGTCTCAGCGCTACTTCATTTGGGGTAGTTCTGGGGGTTGTCGGCAGATCAGTAAACGAGAAATATCGAAGTACAGCCTTGGGACTGGTTTCAGCAGGCGGCTCTTTTGGCCAGGTGCTTATTCTCCCTTTTGGCCAGGTACTAATTGGGCGCTATGGCTGGGAAATAGCTCTAGCGATCTTGGCTGTTGTGGTTTTTTTGATGTTGCCATTGGCAATCGGTCTGGATGGCAGACAAGGTACTACATTGAAGACACCTTCTCAAACGGTGTCTGAGGCAGTTGCCGAAGCAGGTCTTCATCAGGGGTACTGGTTGCTGATTGCCGGGTTTTTCGTGTGTGGTTTCCAGGTCACCTTCATTGCCACTCACCTTCCAGCCTATGTAGCAGATATGGGATTTTCGGCTCGCCTGGGAGCTACTGCATTGGCCCTGATCGGATTGGTTAACATCATAGGATCCTCATTTTGGGGTGTTATGGGGGGAAGGTATAGCAAAAAATACAATCTAACGCTGCTTTATCTGGTGAGAGCAGCGGCTATCTCAGTATTTCTCCTCTTTCCTTTGTCCAGCACTGGAATTCTCATTTTTGCTTCTGTTATGGGGTTTTTGTGGTTGGGAACGGTGCCTCTGACTAGTGGTCTGATCGGGCAAATTTTTGGCGTGCAGTATCTTTCTACTTTATTTGGGATTGTGTTCTTCAGTCACCAAGTTGGTGCTTTTGTAGGCGTGTGGGTGGGTGGCTATGTTTTCGATGCTACTGGTTCTTATGATGTGGTCTGGTGGATTTCCGTCGGTCTTGGATTAATCGCCGCACTTTTACACTGGCCCATCAATGAAGCGCCCGCTGAGCGCCTTATTCCGGCCACCACAGAGCGTTAAGTTGGATGAGGCCGCTGGGCTCGCCGCTTCAACCTAATGCTTTATAGTGTCAAGCACGATACCATCCTAACGTCTGCCCGTTAAGACCCTAAATAGCCGTCTCACCGGGTCATAGAATTGGTCTACCACTCGCTCCTTGAGTGGTATGATGGCGTTATCGGTGATGGTAATGTTTTCAGGGCATACTTTGGTGCAACATTTGGTTATATTACAGTATCCAATGCCCCCCGCTTTTGACAAGTCTTCTAGGCGATCTTCTGTATCGAGGGGGTGCATCTCCAGTGCGGCTGAGTAGACTAGAAGTCGGGGGCCAATAAATTCGTCATGCAGTTGATGGTCTCTGAGGACGTGACAGACGTCCTGGCAGAGAAAGCATTCGATGCATTTGCGAAACTCCTGGACACGGTCCACATCGCGCTGATCCATTCTCCAAGTGCCGTCTAACTCGGGCGGTCGAGGCTTGAAGGGCTTGATCTTTTTTTTTGCCTCAAAATTCCACGAGACGTCTGTTACTAGATCCTTTAGGGGAGGGAAGCTTTGCATTGGTTCAACTGTGATGGGATTATCGAGAGGAATGTTGTCCAGGCGAGTCATACACATAAGTCTGGGAATGCCATTGACCTCGGCTGAGCAGGAACCACACTTGCCGGCCTTACAATTCCAGCGGGCAGCTAAATCGTTTGCTTGTTCTGCTTGAATTTTTAAAACTGCGTCCAGTACCACCATCCCATCATCGACCTCTGTCGTGTATTGATGGAATGCTCCTCCTTGTTGATTGCCACGCCAGATCCGAAACTCTACAGTAGTCATCACTTCATTTCCTCGATAATTTGCTTCAAATCATCAGGCATTGCCGAAATTTTTCGGGGTTCAACTTTCATCTCGCCATCGGATCCCTTATAGGCAACCATGTTGATCTTCGAGAATGCCTCATCTTTGCTGGAGTAATCCTCGCGTGCCTGGGCTCCCCGACTTTCCTTTCGTTCTATAGCGGAACGGGCAATAGCTTCTGAGACCAGCAGTAAATTGGGAAGATCTAGTGCGGTATGCCATCCGGGATTGTATTCTCGGTTGCCAGGCGAGGCTGCTCTTGTAGCACGATCACGCAGTTTGGCAATTTCTTCCAGTGCATTTAATAGCTCCTCTTCTTTTCTTACAATTCCCACTTGGCGTTGCATGATTTTCTGAAGGTCAGATTGGATGTGATAGGGGCTCTCTTCATTTGACTTGCCGGTTCGTTCAAAAGGAGCCAGTGCGCATTGGATCACTTCTTTCACCTGGTCGTTATTAATTTGGCCAAAGTTATTTTCTTTGGCAAAATTGGCGGCATATTTTCCGGAGCGCTTGCCGAAAACTAACAGATCCGACAGTGAGTTGCCCCCTAAGCGATTAGCTCCGTGTAGTCCCGCAGCGCATTCTCCAGCTGCAAAAAGACCGGGCACAGTGGACATTTGAGAATCTGGGTCAACACGGATTCCCCCCATTGCGTAGTGGGTGGTCGGGCCCACTTCCATAGCTTCTTCGGTGATGTCGATGTTCGCTAATTCCTTGAATTGATGGTACATGCTGGGGAGTTTTTTTTGAATGTGCTCAGTTGCGCCGGGCAGTTTCTCCTTGATCCAAGCTATATCTAGATAGACTCCTCCATGAGGACTGCCCCGACCTTTCTTAATTTCGCGAACAATGCAACGAGCCACATGATCCCGGGTGAGAAGTTCGGGAGGTCGCCGTGCTTCTTTATCTCCTTGGGTATAGCGCCAGCCTTCTTCCTCAGTATCAGCAGTCTGGTTTTTATAAAGTTCGGGGATGTCATCGAACATAAATCTTTGATTTTCGCTGTTGTAGAGAATTCCTCCCTCGCCCCGAACTCCCTCAGTCACTAGTATTCCCCGTACGCTGGGCGGCCACACCATGCCTGTAGGATGAAACTGGACGAATTCCATATCGGTGAGTTCAGCGCCGGCATCATAGGCTAGAGCATGACCATCTCCTGTATATTCCCAGCTGTTGCTGGTGATTTCGAAGGCCCTACCGAGACCTCCCGTCGCTAGAATGATTGCCCGGCTTTCAAAAAGATGGAACCGGCCCTTCTCGCGTTCGTAGCCCAGTGCTCCCACCACCCGATCTCCATCCTTTAAAAGGCTTATAATGGCGCATTCCATATGTACTTCGATGCCCTGATGGATGCCATGATCTTGAAGTGTTCGAATCATTTCCAACCCGGTACGGTCTCCTACATGCGCTAGGCGTGGATACTTGTGGCCTCCGAAGTTGCGTTGAAGGATGCGACCGTCCTGAGTTCGATCAAATAATGCCCCCCAGGCTTCTAATTCCAAGACGCATTCGGGGGCTTCCCGGGCATGAAGTTCGGCCATGCGTGAGTTATTAAGGTACTGTCCTCCCCGCATTGTGTCCGCGAAGTGAACTTTCCAACCATCCCGGTCATCCACGAAACCTAAAGAGGCGGCAACGCCGCCTTCCGCCATAACGGTATGAGCTTTTCCGAGCAATGATTTGCAGACGATGCTCACTGACGCCCCTGAAGAAGAGGCTTCTATGGCCGCGCGCAGACCAGCACCACCTGCCCCTACTACCAATACATCATATTGATGTTTTTGATACTCAGACATTTATAGGATTCTCCAATCTATCCACATGCCCATAGAGCACATACGTACGTAAAAATCAGAAAACCCAACCCAGAATAGGCTAAACCAAGCCCACATCATGTGTCTTTGGTTGAGACAGCTAACGCAGTGATAGGCCTTCATCCGGGAAGGAGACCGAGATATTTGATCCAAGAAGCCTCCAACTAAATGGCGCATGGAGTGACAACCTAGCGTGTATGCCCCCAGCAAGAAGACGTTAGTGGTCAAGACTATAGTACCAACGCCAATGCCAAAAGATAGCTGCCCCGGGACATCTTCAAACCATAAGCTTTTCCACGCATCCCAGGAGAGGAAAAATATAAATAGAACTGCCACATACATAAAATAGCGATGAACATTTTGGACGATCAAGGGAAAGGAGTTCTCCCCGCGATAACTCTTACGGAGTTCACCTACGGCGCAATTGGGAGGGTCTGCCCAAAATGATTTGTAGTAGGCTCCTCTGTAGTAGTAGCAGGTAAGTCGAAAGCCCCCAGGAGCCCAGAGAATCAAAAATGCAGGGGAAAAGGGTAACCACAAAGGCCACCACCCCGGTTTGCCTCCGAACCAACTGTGCGATGATTCCCCGAATATCTCCGGGGAGTAGAAAGGCGATAAGTAGGGACCATAGTGGTAGTGATCCCCCTGAAATGCTGCATAAGTAGCGTAAACGATGAAGGCAGAAAGTCCGAGTAGGACGACGACTGTTTGAACCCACCATGTGTCAGTCCGTTGAGTCTTGCCGAAGGCGCGTCGCTTTAACAGTGCTGGCGTGTATGTCATAGGCAACCGACATGAAAACACGAAGAATCAATTTTTTCAAGAAGTTGTTGTGTCGAGCAGGGCCATTGAGTATTGATTTGCAGTCTATTGCTCAAATAAGCGGGAATGGCGAAAGCGTGATTATGATCCTATAGTTTCTTAGATTCCTTGTCTTTCACGAGGTCGTTGCGGCGGAGCTGAATCTTTGCAAAGCTTTCCGAGGAGATCACGTAGTACCAGGCGGCAAAGTGTCTATCAAGTTCCTCAGCGCGCTTTTGGCCTGTTGCTACTTTCTCCTGCCACTGCTCGTGTGCAGTATGCAGTTGGTTGTTGTTGCGGTCAGAATCCGTCCATTCTTCTTCAGACTTATCCAGGAACTCTGTGTTTTTAGACTCAGAAGGTTCGGGAAGAAGTTCAGGCTCAAAGGATGCCGTGATGAATAGGTACCGATTTTCCCCGGTGGTGTTACCATTGTCATCACTGTCGCCATTTTTTCCTGCCGTAATTGCTTGTCCCGAACCGTAAAGTACTTCACCAAAGCGAAGAAGGTAGACGACACCTTCACTAGTTTGAACTTCCATTTCTCCTTCATTGGAGACAAGATTTCCATCCCGCGTAAAATAATATCCACGGCTTTGTAGTGAGAGTGCTGCTGCCTGTGACATATTTGCCCCTTCGGCGCGGGCAAGAGTTTTAGATAGTCCTTCTGGTTTAGGTCTCACTCCAACGATGGACAATTCGTCGATACCCTCTAGCAGCTCATCTATCTTAGTAGAGTCTACCTCCTGATCAGAAGACATACGGTTAGCTTCCCAAGTTTCCTCGGATCGGCTCAGAGTGAGGACGTCACGCTGGTTTATGCTGCGTGTTCTTTCGTCGATAGAATAGTCTCGCAGAGTAACATTCTGAATAGTTCTCGTTTCAACCTGGAGAAGGTCTTGTTCGATCCAATCCTCAAACTTGGTGGAGATATCAACGTTGACAAGAGATGCATAAACTCGTTTTTGATCGGGGAGTCTCACGAAGCGGAGATTACTTCTCCCCTCTGCCGAGTTTCCAATGATCAAATCACCAAGAATTTGCTGGCTTGCTCCTCTGACGGTTATTCGCTTCCCTCTTCCCCTGAAGGTGGTAGCGGTTTCATCTAGAGGGTCGATTACCCCGAGGGCCTCATGATCGGCTACATTGTTTGACCGATAATCATCTTTTTTGATCCCGATCAATCCTGCAGCGGTTTGGGCCAAACGATCCTGGCCATCAGCAGGATAGTTGTGGTGAGATGGAATTGTCCATTGTCCATTCTGAAAGGTTACTTTGAAGGGACGAGTGGTCCCAGTTTCTTCTTCGTATTCAACAACTTCGAGAGTGGTTGCGGTGTTGGGGTCAGTGAATTCCGGAAAGAAAGGTTCTCCCTGATCTAAAAAAGTATCTGGCATGACTCTTACGGGTGCTGTCAAAATAGCCAAGAGGGCCAGTAAGGCAGCCACGATTGTCACGCCCATTGTTTTCTGAATTTCACTCATCGGCAAATCCTTATCTTAGCTTCGGAGTCTGCGAGCGGCCGCAGCACTTTCTCTCTCCCGCCGCTCTCGCCTCAGAAAAATAAATACTCCCAACACAAATACCGGTATGGGGGGCAGTAAAACAGCAAAAGTTTTGATGTTGTTCTGAATAGCCCTAATTTGTGCCTCCATATTTTCCTGACTCTCACTGAGCTTAGCTTCTTTTTCCGTTTCGATGTTTGTTCTTAATACCTCGAATCGACGGCTCTCCACTTCCTGTAGATTTCTAGCCATGATCTGTTTAGTCTGTTCATCTAGATCGCTACGTTGGCGGACTTCATCTACCTTTTCTTCCAGTCGCCGTTGTGCTTCAGTTAGGGCTAGTTGAGCTTCTGTTTCTGCTTCCTGTTCCTTAACAACACGCTCCTGGACAAAGTTTTGGGTTTGGCGCTCGACTCTCTCCAGAGTGCGATGCTGCCTTCGCTTATTGCGCAAACCAATAAAGGACTCGTCGCCTACCAGCACATCGATGGCATTCAAGAAGAAGGTTACGTTGTCAAAGTTGAGGTTTTCTGGCCCTTGGGCTCTCATTACGAAAAATTGTTCGGATATGAAGTCTAGATCGGTAATGATAATCACATTAGTTGCCCGAGAGTGCGTGGCAGAAAGCTCTTGCTTGGAGGCATCTTCGGGTTCACTTTCTTTTTCCAGAACAGATGGGTTTTCCTCTGACCCCTTGATATGAGCTGCCAGAATGTAGGTCTGATCATCGGGTATGTGGGGAAGATTGCGATTAAGTTGAACTCCCAAAAAACTGCGTTGCACCAGCTGGAAATAGCTTTGGATACCCGACATATATCCGGAGGTCAGCAGTGGCTGGAAGCCATAGCTGTTTTCAGCAGTGGCCTGGATCTGTCCGGGGTAAAGTAGTACTAGTTCCTGAAGTCTCGAACTTGAGGTGTGGTTTTCGTTGAAGGTGTTGGGGTTTTCATTTCCTTTTCCCACGAAAACGACTTCAGGAGGTAATTGTGCCAAGTCAGGATGCGGATTGTAGGTGTCCCAAACGATACTAGAAGAGTTCCAACTAACGCCGATTTGAGAGAGAAATTGTTGGACGTTGCCTTTTTCCGGAGGTGGCGCGGCTCGTTGTTGAAGAAAGGGATTCATGTCAGCCCCTGCTCTCTCTGTGGGGGCCAGGGAAATGTTGACAACTGGCAGAGGGTCAACCAACAACAAGGTGGGGTTACCAGCATCAATATAGGCTGAGAGTGCATCCATTTCCACTTGAGGAAGGGAGGAGGGAAGTGGCACTAATAAGCCATCCAGATCCTCTGGGAATGGACTATTGGCGGGGACTTGCACTACCTCGTACTGCTTTTTTAACTCGCCCACGACGGCCCAAGAGGGAGTCGTTTGCATCGTCTGAAAGTCTAACCCCCCAAAAATTTTAGCTTGGGTGCTCAACACCCCAATTTTTTTTCGGTCAGTTTGACCTACCACTCGGATACTACGCACTATTTCATATTCTATGGGTAATCCCCTATCCAGAAAGGGTATTACGTGTTCTCGGGGCCCTGAGGTAAAGGCAATTCCTAGGAAAACTTCAGAAAAACTGGCCCGGGTGCTCCCCATGTTAGAGACGGGCCTGGGGAGGATCCCAAATTTTTCGCGAGCGGCTTGAGACGTGCGTGTGAATGGTTCGGTATCTTCGATTATAATTTTGACTTTACCCCTAGCGGTGGCATTAATCTCGTTTAGAAGTCCGAGTAGATTTTCCCGAGTCTGAACATATTGTTCTGGAACCTCTGGGCTAACGTAGGCCTGGATGAAAACGGGGTGGTCTTGAGGCAATTCGTCAATGAGGCGGTGGGTTTCAGAGCTTAGTGAATGAAGTTGTTCGGCCGTCACATCTAGGCGGATTCCAAATCGGATAAATATGGCCACAACGCTGATGATACCTATGGCCAGGCCCGTGGTTCTGACCAGATTGTGGAGCCACATAGGATAACCATCAGCTTTTCGGGGCCAGCACCGCCTTTCTAGTAAAAGGACATTGATATAAAGCGCTAGGGCTATCACAGACGTGAAATACAATACTCCTGAGAAGCTGATCACCCCCCGGGAAAAATCTCTAAAAGAAACAAAAGCGCCCAGAGGAGATAATAGTTCGCCCAGCCACCCACTAAAGGAAGAAATTGAATCAACGAAGATAAAGGAAGAACAAAGAAGTACGCCCAGGACAAAAGCTATAGTGATATTTGTGGTCAAAAGGGAGGCTATCATGCCCACGGCGATCAAGCAGGATCCAATCAGCCAGTAACCCGTATAATTACTGAGCATGAGTCCAAGGTCAGGTGAGCCCAGCCACAGTAGAACCAGCACATGACTCAAGGACAGCACGAGGGATGCCGTGTAGATGCCCAGTGCGGCTAGGTACTTTCCCAAAACAACTTCCAAACTGGAGGCTGGAAGTGTTAGCAGAAGTTCATCTGTTCCCTGTTTTTTCTCTTCTGCCCACACGCCCATAGTTAGGGCCGGAATGAAAAAAACTAGCAGATAGGGGAAGACTCGGTTGAGCTGGTTAAGATTGGCTAGATTTTCGAGAAAAAATCGATCTTGCCAAAAGGCTGTAGCGGCACTGAGGAAGATAAAAAGGGTTATAAAGACATAGCCGGTAGGGTTCGTAAAATATTTCCAGAGGTCCCTTTTGACCAGCGCCCGAATAAATCCCCAATTTATTCTGCTTAACATGATTCTCCTACTCGAATTTAGTTGGGACTGGTTGCTCCGTGCTTCGATAGGTCGCCGGCTGACCACGGTTTGTCATGCGATAAAAGGGTTCTTCAAGAGAGCCGTTCTTTTTGAGTTCTTCGGGCGTACCGTCGAAAACTAGCTTGCCGTTATTCAAAAACAAAACTCGGTCGGCAATTGCATCCACTTCCTGCAGGATGTGGGTGGAAATGAGGATAGTTTTAGTCTTTCCTAACCTCTGAATCTCCTGCCTAAACCCACGAATTTGGTTGGGGTCGAGGCCCGCTGTAGGCTCATCCATGATAAGAACGTCCGGATCATGAATTAAGGATTGGGCAAGGCCTATCCGTTGACGATATCCTTTTGAAAGCTTCCCGATCGGTTTTTCCATGACGTCTTGCAGGGAGTGTTGATTGTTGAGATAGTCAATCCGTGTGTTGATCATTTTTTCTTCCAGCCCTCGGGCTTCACCGAAGAATCGCAGGAGTTCAAGGGGTGTCATATCTAGGTAAAGGGGCCCATTTTCCGGCAGGTAACCCAAGCGGCTAGTTGCTGCAGTTCGTTTTTCCTGTATGTCTAGGCCTGCAATCAAGGTGGTCCCCTTGCTTGGAGCCAGATAACCTGTGAGGATTCTCATGGTTGTGGATTTTCCAGCTCCATTGGGCCCCAAAAAAGCCACAATCTGCCCCTCGGGAATAGAAAAGGAGATATCCTCGACGGCCACGAAGGGGCCGAAGTATTTACTCAGCTTCTTAGCTTCAATCATTGTAACCGTATTGGTGGAAGTTGCAGTATCCATCGTGTCCATGGTCTCTTGAGACCCTATTAATCCCTGGCTGTTCTATCAAAAATTCTGGGACTGAGCATTCTAGACGAAGTTGCCTCCAAAGTTAAAGTCTTTTTTACTCACTGCGTTAGCTAAAATTTGTGCAGCCGGTCAAAGTAATATTCATCTGCTAGGCTGAAGTGGCAGCTCAAATATTCACCGCGGCAACAACAAATCCTGGCCAGCGCAAGGATCAAAAATATCGAATTGCAACAATTTAACTACCTGCCGCTTCGTTTACTTTAGATTGGATCTTGGCAATATTGCCATTTCGAATCGGACAGGTGCTGTCGGTAACTACGCACTGGGCAAGAGTAAGCGAACAACCGCAGATGCAGTATTCTGCGTTGATATTCTCCAGCACTGTTTTTTTCTGATCCGCATTCAACGCCGTGAAGTTCACCTCCGGCATACTACGATCCGTGTAGTAAGGGGTGCTCTGGAGTGTTCTGGAGTTAGATCGCGTTGGGCCACTTTCACCGCTGTCCATCTTGGCAATGGAATACCCGATTAGGATGGCAAGCGAGAAACCAACTAACCCAATAATTACTTTTCCCCACGATTGACTCGCCCAACTACGGGTTTTTCTAAGAGCACAACACTGTTTATATTTTTTGCCTGAACCACAGGGGCAAATCTCATTGCGACCGGGGGTTTTGTGAGCCCTATTCTTAACCATTTGGTTTAAGCCACGAAATATAGACCACCGCACACATTCGACAGGAACATGACTCCATCATACTAGCTTAATATAGTGCTGTAGAACAGGAATAATTCTGATTCCGGTTGGAGGTGAGCCCTGGAACGGATGGGTTAGATAGCTATCAGTTATTTGTTCTTCCTTGTCTTTGTGATACAACTCCTCCCACGGAGGTCATACTATGCGAGGGGTAGACAGATCCCAGCCAGCATTGATTTTCATCTTCGGATGTATATTCCTAGTCCAATCCGCTTTAGGTCAAGCCGTGTTGCCACCCGTCCGGGACGCCTTCGTTGCCATTGAGAATGTAACCCTTGTTGATGGTACGGGGGCACCACCTGTCAATGGAGTTACCATCCTTGTTGCAGAGAATCGAATCCACCAAATTAGCCAATCAGATCGTGCCCAGATTCCTCCCAAAACTCGCCGAATCAATGGTCGAAATAAATACGTCATTCCCGGATTGATCGATGTTCACGTTCATTATAGTGCTCCCTTTTTGTCCTATCTCTATCTGGCCCACGGGGTGACCACAGTTCGAGATGTAGGCACTGATGTAGACAAAATCTTAGACTTTCGAGAGGAGATTGTTGTCGGCAATGCGCTGGCTCCCCGGTTGGTCGTTTCAGGCATGGGGATAAATCCGCGAACAGTAAAATCTGGGAAATTTAAAAGCCCCAGAGCTATGGCTGAGTATTTGGTGAACCGCGGCGTAGATGGGATTAAGGTGACCGGCTATGAGTTAGATGAACTCAAGGAAATTGTGGAAGTAGCTCACGCCCACGGATTACTCGTCTATGGCCATACCCGACTCAACCCTGGAGCCTTAGCTGCTGTGGAGGGGGGCTTAGACGGGATCGAACATGTGACAGACCTCATGGAGGATTGTATCGATGAAAACCCTCCGTTTCCCTCCGATTTTGATTGGGGCAACCGCGAGCATTTTTTCAAATACTACTATGGTCGACTAAACCGGGTGGTCAACCTAGACAAGGTAGATTATCTCATAGAACGGATGGTAGAGAATAATGTCTACCTGGACCCTACATTGATTAACCACTATCGCGGCTTTGTGGTGAGAAATACTCCGGAATTAAACGCTGACCCTGCCTTTCGATATATGCCCAAGCAGTACGATCGTGCTAATCGCTATGGAACCTATGGGCCGGAGGAACGTGCAGAATGGGCTAAAACATTGGAGCTCATGCAGGAGGTGACACGCCGATTCTACCGTGCAGGCGGCTTTTTAATTATGGGCACCGATTCCCAAGCGGCCGCACCTGATGGAGCGTTGCCTGGTTGGAGCATGCACCAGGAGCTAGAGCTTTTCGTCCAGGCTGGACTTACTCCCATGGAAGTCTTGAAGGTCGCGACTTTAAGTAATGCCAGAGTCATAGCCAGAGAAAAGGATCTGGGAACTGTGGAGGTGGGAAAATACGCGGACTTGATTCTCTTGAATGCGGATCCTCTGGAAGATATTAGCAATACCCAAAAGATTGATTTGGTCATCAAAGATGGTCTAATTTTAGACCCCAAAGTTCTATTGACCGAACATATCCGCCATTTTGGCGAGCGCAGCCAACCGCAGTAATGAGCTTGCCCCACACTTCCCGATAGGAAATTTAGGTTTAAATTACTGTTTATTTATATAATTTAGGATATATTATTATAATAAATAAGTATAAAAATAGTTAAATAGGTAAAAATATTAAAAAATAGAACTTAAGGTCAAGTAGGGCATTGAAGTTGATGTTCGTTGTCCTCTTTGTTCCGCGTTTTTAATTCTCACAAAATTTAAAGTGATGGATGGTACTATTTGTTCAATGGGCGTAATTGATCAAGTAGCTAATCGTCGCAAGGACATTGTTTTAGTCGGAGGGGGTCATTCCCATATCCAGGTCCTTCGCAACTTTGCCACAAAACCCCCGCCTCACAGTCGTCTAACGCTCATTGTTGATACGCCCATGGCTGTCTATTCGGGAATGGTCCCGGGACTAATCGCAGGTCATTATCGGAAAGAAGAATTGGAGATTGACGTCAAAAGCTTGGCAGAGAAAGCCCAGTCTCGTGTCGTTGTTGCCCGAGCCGTCAGCATTGATTCTCAATGCCAACGCATTTTTATGGAAAATCAAACTTCCATTAGATATGATCTGGCCTCTTTCAACATCGGCTCGACAGTTTTGCAATCCGATATACCTGGTGTACGTGAACATGCTATTGCAACTCGCCCCATCGGGCGATTCGTTCACCAGATCGAACGCATAATCGAACAAGCGAAAATGCACAACTCGCCCTCCCCCTTTCAAGTGGTGGTAGTGGGTGGTGGTATAGGAGGTGTCGAAGTAGCCTTTACTTTGCAGCAACGCCTTCAACAAGAGGTTTCCACCTTAATTCAAGTCATGTTGTTGGAGAGAGGTCCACATATTTTGGACGGTTATCCCGAATCGCTGATTCATCGAGTCCATCGCAAAAGTGAGAAGCGAGGGCTGAAAATTTGTTGCAAACGGCGAGTAGTTACCGTCCGACATGATCAAGTAGAACTCGACGATGGAGAATGTATCTCCTGTCAGGCAGTCCTGTGGGTTACAGGAGCTGCTTGTTGGCCAATTTTCCGAGAATCTGGGCTTCCAACTGACCTACAGGGGTTTGTCCGGGTCGGTTCAACCCTGCAAGTTGAGGGTTATGACAACCTGTTTGCAGTTGGGGACTGTTCTACCTTGGTTGATTATCCCCAAACCCCTAAGGCCGGCGTTTACGCAGTCCGACAGGGCCCCCTGATCACTAACAATATTCGTGCAGCTGTTATGGGAAGGCCCCTTCGTTGTTATAGTCCTCAGACTGATTTTCTTGCCCTACTTAACATGGGAGATGGTACTGCTCTGGGAACCAAATGGGGACGATCAGCAGAGGGACACTGGGTCATGAAGCTCAAGAACTACATTGATCAACGTTTCGTGCGAAGGTTTCAATCAGAGGGAAATTTCCACAGGACTTGACAACTCATTATAGTAAGGATTCTGCGCTAGTAGATACGAAGCTGAAAATAGTTCTATGCTGGCTTTCCTGGGGATAGTTAAAGAGTGCAGGGTAACTGGATTAGTAAGATTATAAGCTGTAGTCAGTCATGGATGGGCAAATAATGCATTGCTTGCTCCACAGCCTCCAGATTACTCTCCTAGGCCATCCTTGACCCGCGTTTAACAGCCCGATATACTCCCCCCGCAAAGTGGATTCCCATCCGATCACGGTAGGTCCAGGGAAGAATCTGTCATGAGAATCTAGGAGCGTCGGTGCTGGGATGAGTCTGGCAAATTAAGAGGGACTAAATTCATGGAATACTACTACGACTACTCTCCCATCGTGGATCGGAAGCCCCTACGTTGGCCGGGAGGTGCTCAGATTGCGGTCATTCTTACCGTTAACGTGGAGTGTTGGGATCCCGTGCCTGAGGAGGGTAAAATGACCTATCCTGGGGGTCCCAACGTTCTTCCCATCCCCTTGCCAGCTGGAGTTCCTGACTTGGTCAACCATACCTGGAGGGAGTATGGACACCGGGTTGGATTCTGGAGAATCCTGGAAGCTTTTGACCAACACGAACTTCGGGCCAGCGCTACTATCAATACCTCATTGGGCAAGCGATTGCCACGTATCCTGGAAGCCATGAAGAAACGAGAGTGGGAGTTCGTAGCCCATTCCCGTGTCGAGAACGATCTGCTGGTTAATTTCTCGGGGGATCTAGAGGCAGAGAGAGCCTATCTGAAGGCCACCTTGGACGAGTATCGGGAGGTGGTGGGTCACCCCGCCAGGGGTTGGCTGTCTCCCTCCGTCAGTCCCACCCGCAATACTCTGTCCCTGTTAGCCGAAGAGGGCATCGATTTTTTCTGTGACTTTGTTAACGACGATCAACCCTATCCCATCCAGGTCGGTGATCGGACTGTCCTTTCTATTCCCTATACCACAGAGATCAACGACTACCCCCTTTTTATGCGTCAATCCCATCCTCCCGAGACGGTGTTTCAGATTGTGAAGGATAATTTTGAGACCCTCTACCGAGAGGGCGAGAAGAGCGGGAGGGTTATGAACTTAGGTGTCCACCCGCACGTTATCGGGCAGCCCCATAGGATACCCACCCTATACCGCATCCTGGAGTATTTGAAGGGCCGTGAAAAAGTCTGGTTTGCCAGACGTGAGGAAATCGCCGACTGGTATCGGGAGCACTACCTAGCTTAAGGTAAAGTGCGCGGAGATAGCGCCATACCCGCAATGGATGGAGGAACTACGGGTTTTCAGCCTGGGCACTGCTGGGGCTAGTTTTGTTTATAAACGTAGAGTATGGGCCCCTGACGTTGATAGGAGAACTCTCTTATTCCGTAGCTACAGTGGGGAAGGAGTGATAGACCCTGACAACTGACAATCCGACCTTGGTAGATTCCGATATTGGTCCTGTCCCCGCACTTGAGGTAAGGGGGGTTTCTAAGCGTTACCCCGGCTGGCGCAGGGATCTGGCAGAAGTTCGAGTGCTGGGCGAAGTAAGCCTCCAAGTTGCAGAATCTGAGTTCTTTGTACTGGTTGGCCCGAGCGGATGTGGAAAGAGCACACTCCTGCGTTTGATCGCAGGTCTGGATACCCCCTCCGGTGGGGAGGTCCACTTGGCGGGAGATCGGGTGGTGAAGACTTCGCCGGAGGCGATCGTAGTGTGGCAGGAGTTTGCACTGCTAGATTGGCGTACCGTGGAGGGGAATATCTTGTTTGGGTTGGAGGTAAATCGAATCTCCAAATCGCGTCGGTTGGAGCTGGCCGATCACTACATTGAATTGATGGGGTTGACTCCTTTTCGGCACAATTTTCCAAGTGAGATTTCAGGTGGAATGAAACAGCGGGTTGGATTGGCCCGCGCCCTGGCTTTAGATCCTCCGCTTTTGTTAATGGACGAACCCTTTGGGGCACTGGATGCACAGACTCGTATGATTATGCAGGAAGAACTGCTACGTATTTGGGAGGGTTCGGAAAAGACGGTTTTGTTTGTCACCCACAGTCTCGAAGAGGCTATTCTGCTAGGGGATCGAATTGGCGTATTCTCCGCCGGCCCTGACGCCCGAATTAAAGAGATAGTTGATGTCAATTTACCTCGCCCGCGCCTTCCAACCGTTCGTGCTTCTGCGGACTACACTCGAGTCTACGATAGGCTTTACCAGATCCTACGTGAGGAGGTCGTCAAAACCATCTCGCGAGAGGCGACGTCGGGACGGCCCTAACGAAGATGTTGAGATGTATGGGCAAGCAACATTGGTGGAGTAAACGTGAAGAGTAGGCACCTACACATCAGCATACTGACGGTTTTTATTTTTCTGGCTGGTTGGGAGTTGGTAGTCCGCGGCCTGGGAATTCAGATTGTGATACTTCCCGCACCCTCTTTGGTGGTCTCTGCGCTTTACGCCTATCTACTGAGCGGGGATTTGGTATCGGATGTTCTGGCGACTGGTCGTCGCATCATCTTAGGGCTGGGACTGGGCTCGTTGCTGGGCATTGGCATTGGGCTACTGATTGGCTGGTATCCTCGTCTCCGTGCCGCCTTCTATCCACTGGTGGCGGCCACCTTTCCCATACCTAAGATTGCTTTGGTTCCGCTTATGATTATCTGGTTCGGTTTGTGGGATGCCTACAAGATAGTGCTAGTTGTCAGCGGGGTATTTTACATCATGGTCATTAACACCATGGCCGGTGTAAATGGAGTTAATCGTGTGACCATTATGGCTTGTAGAAATCTGGGAGCGCGAGATAGCGACATATTTCGCAAAGTAGCACTGCCCGCCTCGTTACCTATTATTTTTGCTGCCCTCCGCATCAGTTTTTCCGTCTCCTTCATTCTGGTTATCGCCGCGGAGATGATCATCTCCGAGGTAGGGATTGGTTACTTCATCGCTAACGCTGGCCAGCTGCTGGAAACGGAGAAGGTATTTGCGGGATTGGCCTTGACAGCTATCCTAGGATTCCTAGGTGACCAACTCATCGGCTGGGCAGAGAAACACTTAAGTCCCTGGCAACGACCGACCCGAAGTCGGCCCTGAACCCACTCCTCCTGATGGAGACAGAGCTGAGTCCTGTCAAGACAGTTATCTTCATCTCTCGGTTATGCCAGTCCGAGTCGATCGGCAGCCTGGCGTAGGTATTTCATCTCTACATACTCTTCCGGAGGTACGAGTGTCTGGATTCCCCTGCCCACAAAGGTACTGATCTGCCGGCGGTAGATATCGAGATCGATGAAAGGGACAGTTTCATAATACACACCCTGATATCCATCGATGATTTCCGCTGGCACTCCGATCACCTGCATCAGGGTCTGCTTGATCACCGGATGCGCGGTCCATCCTGAAGCCTGAGCTTCTTGGTAGATCTGGATCGCCCTCAGGTAGGCCACTAACAGTCGGATTGTCGCCTCCTCATTCTGTTCCACCCACTCTCGGGGCATAGCTAGAACTTGAGTGTGATCGCCATCGGACAGTTGATCGGCGAAATAAATAGGATGAATCCCAGCCTTTTTTTGAAAAAGCGAGACATTCGGCTCCAGTAGGATGGCAACATCGATGATGCCTGCCAGAATGGCTTGCTGCATCTGGGGTATCCGAAACCAGTTTTTGAACTTGACCTCATCCTCGGCTACGCCGAATTCTTCCAGGGCCATTTTCATGGACTTGCCGACCGAAGAATCTATGCCAAACTGAACATGAATCTCACGGCCCCTCAGATCTTGGATTGACCGGACCCCTTCCTTGTAAAGTTTGTCACTTACCACAATCCCAGTGTTTTCGTGTTTGCCGCTGACGCGGGCCATGGAAGAGACTAGAATAATGTCGGCACCTCGCAGGACGGCATTATTAAGAAAGGCCGCTGCGGCAGGGCTGGCGAGTTGGGTCTGTCCACCGGCCATTAGCTGAATGGCCAAAGCCGAATTCCGTTCCGGCTGGATCTTCATGTCAATCTGTGCCGCTTTGAAATAGCCTGCCTGCTGGGCTATGAAGATAGCTATGGCGGATCCGGAGGGGCCGACGCTAGCACTGACCTGAGCTCCGGCAAAGGCTTGAGCAGCTTGACTAGTAGATAGTCCGCCAACCAAAGAACCCATCATTCCGGCCAGCCCGCTACCCAAAAACCCGCGACGGGTCAGGGAACGTTGAAGTTGGTACAGGCGGTCCAGAGAATCCATATCCTAGGGCAACCTCAGGAGATTATCTGGCCAAGCCAGGTGTATTTCTTGAGCCACTAGGCGAGGACCAGTTCCATTCTCCGTTCGGCTTCCTCCGCTTGTTTTGAGGTTATAAGGCCGGAGCGGATCAGGCTGTTACGGATCAAGTGCTTGTCCTGAGATCTCAGGGTGGGCATGGGTTGGCGCATGGGTCCCCCACTCATGCCGAGCAGGCCCTCCCAGTACTTGTAGTGACCGAGCGGATAGACTTGGGCCTGGTGGAAGTAGGGTCCAAAGGTCCGCCAGAACAGGTCTAGTAGAGGCCGGATGCGTTCTTCATGGATCTGCCAAGCCCGTTGCCAGTCGTGCATCATAAGGAAATCCCAGTACTCTTGAGCCCACCGATGTTCGTGGGTCTGAAACATTCGGGCATGAGGGGTCCCCATTGATAATTGCAGACCATGTCCAGCGAAGACAGCCCAGTCCTGAGCCCCCGGGACGCCGACGACGAGTTTGTGCCCTGCCAGTCGAAAGGTCTCCAGGGTATGTATAGTCTCGTAAGCGCTGTTTTTGGTGGCCACAATCGTATCCAATTCTGCCAGATCAGCGATCATTTGTGGGCTCATGGTGTAACCTGCTTTAGGATTGATGAAGAGACTGATGCCGATGTCGACGGCCTGGGACAAGCGCTTGTAGATGTCAAAGACATCCTGTTCACAGGAAGCACGAAAGCTTGGGGGGGTGATAACATTGAGCAGATCGGCTCCCACGCTCTGGGCATATTCAGCCTGTGGGATGAACTCACTCATAGAGTCGGGATGGATATCCACTACTGTGACGGTGCGTCCAGCAGTCGCCGCAACCCCAACCTTGACGAATTGGCGCCATTCCGCAGGGGTGAGTGTTACGTGGCCGGCGAAGTAAATTCCTCCCACTTCCAGACCGACGAGGTGATTCACGTCGTGACGAAGTGCCGTTTCGTCCAACTCTAGCGTGTCATGCGTAAAAACCTGGTTGCACCCGCTGACCATGCCTTTGAGGTTTTCCCGTGCCCAAGCTTTGGCGTCCTTACGCGTGTATTCCATCACTTACTCCCTACCCCTGAGAGCTTGGCGGCTACTGGTGCATCGGGTTCACGTGCCGCTGCCGTTGCTTCGTCAATGAAACCAACCCGAATCAGTACCGAACGCACCAGTTCTTTTTCAGTTTTGCTTAAGCCTGGTACAGGCTGGCGGATGGAACTGTGGTTAAACCCCAGCATGCCCATCCAGTATTTCCAAATCTTGAAGGGGTAGGTTCCTACCTGGCTGAAATAGAACCCGTTTACCCTCCAAAATACCTCCCGCAAAGGAGCTAGTCGCCAATACCACTCCATGGCTAGCGACCAGTTGCGGGCTTGAAGTGCGTCCCAGTATTCCTGTAGCCAAGGGTTTTCAAGTGTTTGAAACATCGCTGCAAAGGGCGTTCCCATGGTCGTCTGCAGGCCGTACTCTATCAATAGTGGCCAATCGCGTTCTCCGGGAATTCCAATGACAATCTTGTCTCCTGCCAAGCGGAAGGTCTGCAGATTATGGACATTGTCCGCAGGACTTTGCTTAGAGCCCACTATGTTAGTTATCTCGGCCAGACGGGCTATAACATGAGGGCTCATGACATAGCCTGCCTTGGGTGCCGGGTAGAGGGTTACGCCGATGTTTACACTATCCGCAACCTTCTTATGGATATCGTAGATGTCCTCATCCGAAGAGGGTACGAAGGAGGGTGGCGTCATCAGATTGACGACATCGGCGCCGATCTGCTCAGCATAGGAAGTTTGCTCGAACATGCCGGCTATCGTATCGGGGTGGACTAGGACCAGCGAGACAACTTTTCCAGCACATTCTTCAACTCCGATCTGCATGAAACGCCGCCATTCCTCTTGGGTGCAGTTGAACGAATTAGCAAGGTAGATTCCGGTAACTCCCAGGCTGATGAGGCGCTGTAGATCTTGACGGCAAGCTTTTTCATCCAGTGCTAGGGGATCGCCAGAGTAGGTGGGGATGGAGGCCCCGAAGATTCCCTTTAGGTGCTCTCGGGCCCATTGCTTGCCATCTTTTTTCGTATATTCCACTGCTGGGATTTCCTTTCCAAGTAACTATTGCGGCGGTTTCACCCCTGTTTGAACGGTTAGTATTGATTCTTCACGGGCGACATGTCAAGGGGTAATCCAGGGCTCCAAATTGCAGAAATGAGGGCATGAAGATTTCTCATTTTCTAAGCTAATCCATTGATCTGTCAGGGTTTCCTATCAATCTTAACCCCCCGGAAGATATTTTCCGACTAGCAACGTGACCTTTCAGAGAAGGTCACGTTTAGAAATGTCTACAGTTGGTCTAGTTCTGTATTTTCACCAAGCCTATGCGGTTTGTGCTGGTTTGATGAATCAGCAGATTGCCCTCCTCGGTTACCCAGAAATTTCGAATTATGCCAACGCCAGAGGGAATGGCCCAACTCTGGAACTGTTCCGTCTTCGGGTCGAAGCGCACGAGTGCGTCGGGCCTCATCCCCGATTCGTTGTACCAGATGACATCGTTCACCACGGCGAAAGCATAGGGATGAGCATCTGGCCCACTGGGTGAATGCCACTCTTGGATTTCACCCGTTTCCGGGTTGAGCTTCCCGATACGGCCTTGAGTGGAGTTTCCGTACCAGACCATGCCGTCGCTTGTGAGTCCAAGCCTGCGAATGCGTGACTCTTTGTTCGGCACTTCGTAGTAGTGGACATCCATCGTTTTGGGATTCAAGGCCCCGATCTTGTTGGTGCCGTTGTACGCGACCCAAATTGTACTGTCGGAGGCCACCTGAATGCCGTATGGTCTTGGTTCCGTCTGAATTTCAGTGATTTCACCAGTTCTGGGGTCTAGGCGCCCAAGCATGCCGGCCCGCTGGGCAGTGAAGTAGAGATTCCCATTTGGGTGGAAGACAGCTGTGTGAGGATCACGGGATTTGGTTGGGTATTCGGTAATGATGCCAGTCTTGGGGTCAAGTTTGCCAATGGTAGAATTGCTGTTTCCCGTATACCAGATATTTCCGTATACGTCGGGAAGTATACTGTGTGGCCGTGCGTTGGGCGGCAGATGAAATTCTTCCATTTCGCCTGTCTCGGGATCGATCCGTCCTGCTAGGCTGGCCCACATTCCTGTCCACCAGATCGAGCCATCTGGTGCCTGGATTGGGTCACGTGACCGTTGGCCAAGGGTTGGTACCATCCACTCGGTGATCTCGATCGACGCATTACCCGAAACCAAAGTGGGCCGTCGTCCTGGCCGCTCGGGAAAATGCTCGGTCAGGTACTTGGTTATGGTGTTGGCCTGGGCATCCGGCAATGCCATCATTGTGTCGATTAATGCCCGCCAACCAGCCTGGTCGTATCCCGCTGAGCGAACGATTTGGTTAAGGCCGTGACACTGGGTGCACAGGTTTTGGATTAACTTCTGGCCCGCTCCCGCCGACAACTGGATTTCCTCGCCGCCTCGCCCTCTCTGCGCCTCGGTGGTTGCGGTCAGAACTAGATATAGAAAGCCCGTGATGGTCAGAATGGAAAGCGCTTTACTTTGCATAAGCTTTACCTCAAGCGTTGGGTGTTTATTCGTAGGTATTTGCCAGGCTAGTCCACGGAACCAGCAGTATTCACCAACACATGTAGAACTTTCGCTCTGGAATTCACAACGAACAGAATACTCCTAATATCCTTTATTTTACAACCTCAACCATCTTGCCAATTTTGATCTGCATCAGCTCCCGTCCTATTACCAATGGGCCCGGGTATCTTTCGCGGGCAAGATTTATGAGATCTTGTTCAGTGCTGTTTTCTCCCCAGGCGATGTGGCTGCAGACTGCAAGTTTTGGTTGGGTGTGGTTGAATATTTCCACATGATTTCCACATTAGCAAGTGTAACGCGAAACATCTCATTAAGTAGTGACGATGTTGAAGGAGATAAAAAAAGGATTCAGATTTTAAATAGGTAGTGCTATAAAGAAGTAACTTTCAAAAGGAGAGCCATTATGCCCATTGCGCTAGGTTCTGATCGAAGTCGTCGTGCATTCCTGAGGTTCCTCGCAAGCAGTCCCTTCTTCGCGAGCGTGGGATCGCTCGGTGCCGTCTTTCAAGAAGACTTCATCATATCTAGGCCTGAAGAGGCCATCAATGTGTTGGAGTTCGAAGCGGCTGCCCGGAAGGCTTTACCTCCTGCGCATTGGGGCTACCTGGCTACCGGCGTGGACGATGAGGCAACGCTGAAAGCAGATAGAGAGGGGTTTTCACACTACCAGTTGCGTCCGCGGCGCCTAGTGGACATCAGCACAATCGACATGAGCGTCGATCTCTTTGGGACGCGGTGGAAGACACCGATTGCACTGGCGCCGTGTGGAACCATCTTTCATGCCGAAGGGGCGTACGCTGTTGCGCGGGCCGCGCAGAAGCTCCAGACCCTGCAGATTCTCGCGAGTGGCCAGGAATCGGAACGCCCGATCGAGCGAGTGATGAGCGAGCGGGGCGGTCCCGTCTGGTATCAACTTTACGCCTCGCAGGATCTCGGAGATACTTTGCAGACGGTCAAGCGCGTGGAGAGTGCGGGCGCCCCGGTTCTAGTGTGGACCGTCGACAGCCTCGCGGGCAGGAATGTTGAGACCACGCAGCGACTTCGACGTCTCGATACGCGTCAATGTACGAGTTGTCATACTACCGAACCGAGGATTGGCCGACCCGGAGGAAATATCCGGCAGAACCGTCTCACATGGGATACACTCCGCCAGATCAAAGATGCTACGAGGATGAACGTTCTTGTGAAGGGGATCGTTACTTCCGAGGATGCGGAACTTTGCGTCCAGTACGGTGCTGACGGCATTGTCGTATCCAACCATGGTGGACGATCGACGGAAACCGGGCGGGCAGCCGTGGACTGTTTGCCGGAAGTCGTTCGGGCCGTTCGTGGCCGGATACCGGTGTTGGTGGACGGAGGTTTTCGCCGAGGCACCGATGTGTTCAAGGCCCTTGCGCTAGGAGCGCGCGCGATCTGTATAGGTCGGCCATATCAGTGGGGAGTCTCGTCGTTTGGTCAGGTTGGCGTAGAGACCGTCTTGTCCCTTCTCCAGCGCGAGCTCCATCTTGTGATGGCGCAGTGCGGGACACGTTCCATCGCCGAGATCGGAGACGCCTCTATCGTCAGGAGATCATGGCGATTCTGAAAAAGGGTTCCCCGCGGGTACAACATTGGCACATTGGGGTATTTAGAGCTGTTTCGAGGGGAGCTTGAAACTGGTGGTTTTCGTATATCAACGACGCCCTAAAACAGATGGAATACGAGCAGACATTCCAGTTCATCGATGAATAAGCCAACCCTACTTCCTATATTGATGTTGTTAATGATGTTCGCATCTTTTTGTAATTCCACTACAAGGGAGTCAACAACTCGGCCCACTGTTGTTGAGGGGTGGACGGAGTTTGGTAAAAATATGTTGGGAGACGCTACCATCTATGTAGATTTAGATACTATAAAAAAAGGTGGTGGGTACGTTTATTACTGGGAGTTGCGTGATTATTTGAAACCATTCCCCAACGGAAATATTTCTGTGAAAACCTATATTGAAGTTGACTGTGGTATTCCTCGAAAAGAGAGAGGGCTTAGCAATTTGTTTTATAGAGAATCGATGGGTAAGGGATCAACAAGTGCGACCAACACTCCTGAGGCGCCAGGGTGGAGGCATCCTATCCTAGATTCTGTTGCTAAAGAGATACTAGAAGCAGTCAGCGTAATCACAAACTGCATCTAGTATTTTTTCACTACTAGAACCTGGAGAAGGATCGATCCACACTAATTCCTTAGGAATCACAGTCGAATACGCTGTTCCCTTACCCATTGATTCTTTGTACAACATGTAACTAAGCGCTCTCCTTTTCCGAGGAATACCACAGTCGACTTCCCGATAGGTTTTAGCGGATAAAGCTCCACCAGTAAGTGGTTTTACAAGATCATTTAACTCCCAATAATGAAAATGCTCATCACCTTTTTTGACCGTATTGAAATCAATATAAAAGGTGTCTCCAATTTCATTTTCACTAACTTTCGTCCACTGACTATTAATGGAAGGCATTGATCCTCTTACAGGAGGCAACTGAGTTGGTTGACCATATACGAACGCAAAGAGGAAAAACGTCAATAAGATAGCTACAACCACAGCTCCCCTTGCCCCATATTTCTGAAAAACCATAATGAGGATACCCAAGAACAGAACGAGAATTGAGACTTCACCTAGCCATTGAAGCATAGCGTTCTCCAACACGTCGTGTGGTTGACTGTAATTGGAAATAGTTTATCGCACAAATAGGGGATGGCATATATACCCTGCAAGATAATATTCCCAAAAAGGGGGAGCAAACTACCAGAGAAACTAGAGGTGTAATGGAATCCCGTGGTTCAAGCGGGTCAAAAACAGGAACCCATAACTCCTTTACATATAATAACTTAAATAGGTTAAAGAAAGGCGGCGGGCGGATTCGAACCGCCGAATAAAGGTTTTGCAGACCTCCCCCTTAAGCCACTTGGGTACGCCGCCACTGGTATGAACTGTAATTATAGCGAAAGCAGATAAAATCGGAAAGAACTGATAGGCAAAGGTAGTCTTGCATTTTGAAGACTTCGACAGGTTTATACTGCAAGTTTTTCTTTGAGCCTTCGGATTCTGTCATCGGTGGCGGGATGAGTTTTGAAGAAGGTCAGCCACTCGGGCAGATCTTCCGTCTTCTTAGCTCTGTCA
>JAYZCG010000050.1:0-60868 GCA_036338435.1 Acidobacteriota bacterium | reverse complement strand
TCAAGTCCACCGTAAAATTCACGTGTCAACTTTACCGAAATTAGTAAGTTTTTGTCAACGTTGTTCCTTGTACTATCGGAAGTTTTTACCGCTTCTACGAATAGTTAATGCAGTATTAGATAAGTGTTGAAACACGGACAGCACAAAATGGAGTAGGATGGTGAGCGTATTATGAGGGACGACGGACGGTTTCTAAAGGCGTGTAGGGGAGAGGAAGTCGACTGTACTCCCGTGTGGTTCATGCGTCAGGCAGGACGTTACATGGAGGAGTATAGAAAATTGCGCAAGCAGAACACTCTTCTAGAAATTTGTGCCAATCCAGAATTGGCGCAGGAAGTGACACTCCAGCCAATCCGCCGGTTTGATCTAGATGCGGCTATCATCTTCGCTGATATTTTGTTGCCCCTTAAAAGCATGGGAGTGAATTTTGATTTTTTTGAGGGTGAAGGTCCAAAGATAGAACGTCCCATTAGAAGTTGTACAGACGTTGACCAACTTTATGTAGGAGACCCAGAGGCGGATCTCCGTTCGGTATTTGAGGCAATTGGTCTGGTTCGTGACTCGTTAGATTCTAAGAAGGCACTGATCGGGTTTGCGGGAGCACCTTTCACAGTTGCGAGTTATATGATCGAAGGAAGCTACTCCAGAAATTTTCTGCACACCAAACTTATGATGTACACTAACCCAACTGTTTGGGGAAAGCTCATGGAGAAGATATCTGAAGTGACATCCAGGTATTTGTCTGCTCAGATTGAGGCAGGAGCACAGGTGATCCAGCTGTTTGATAGCTGGGTTGGATGCCTAGAACCGAGGGATTATCAGCGGTACGTCTTGCCCTATTCGAAGAGTATTTTCGATCGTCTCAAAGCTTTCTCAGTACCCTTGATTCATTTTGGTACGGCCACTGCCACTTTTCTTGAGCTAATGAAACAAGCCGGGTCGACAGTTATGGGTGTCGATTGGAAAACTAGTCTGGGTGAGGCAAGTCGTTGTTTGGGAGGCGATGTCCCCATTCAAGGAAATCTTGACCCATTGGCCTTGCTGGCACCGATGGATTGTCTGGAGGAAAAAGTAGAAAAAGTTTTAGAGGATGGCCAAGGGTGTTCCAGTCATATCTTTAATCTAGGTCATGGGATTCTGCCTCAAACACCAATAGAACATGTTGAGGCCGTGGTCGAGTGGGTGCATGACAAGAGCAAACGATAGTCACAAACGATCTCCTCGTCGTATTGCAATTGTGGGAGGAGGAATCTCAGGGCTCGCAACAGCGTTTTTCTTGTCCAAGTCGCTTACTTCATCTGAGGCCGAAATCATTTTGTTCGAGTCTTCCTCCGTTTGGGGAGGTGTCATCCATTCCGAACGCACACGTGATTTTCTTTGGGAAGGGGGGCCTGATTCATTTGTTTTCCACAAACCCGAGGCTGTAGATTTGTGTAGACAGCTAGGTCTGGAAGACGATTTGGTTCAAACTCCTGTCAGACACAGGCGGGCTTATATTTTTTCTGGGGAGAAGTTTTACGCTCTTCCTCTGCTGACCCCACCATCCTTGCTGAAGACCCCCTTGCTAAGTTGGAAAGGTCGCCTGCGGGTTGTCCTGGAACCCCTGGTTGGGGCTTCAGGTCTTGACGATGAGTCGGTGTCCGATTTTGTTGTCCGTCGGCTGGGACGTGAAGTGTTGGATAAAATTGTTGAACCGTTAGTGTCTGGAATCTATGGAGGGAATTCCAGGCAGTTGAGCATCCGCAGTACTCTACCTCTGTTGTACCAGGGTGAGCGTCCGCGTAGTGGTTTTTCTAAATCCTGTCTGCAGATGTTGGATATATTGAAGGTACCAGAATTTGGCGAGACTCGGGAATCGTTATTTTCCTTAAAAAAGGGTATGTCGGTATTTGTTCGGACGTTGGTTGAAAAACTACGGGATAGGGTAGACATGAGGTTACAAACCCCGGTATCTGAAGTGATGCAGGTAGGTGGGAGGTTTCAGGTTTGGGCTGGTGGAGAGGCCGAGGATTTCGATACAGTTACTTTAGCGACCCCTGCTTCCAGTGCAGTTCAATTGATTTCAAGCTCTTTTCCCCAGGTCGCAGATCTGCTTCAGACGGTACCCTATATGTCTGCAGTAGTCGTAGCCTTTGGGTACGATCAAGCGGTTCTTACTGACCGTGTGGGCACAGGATTTCTCATTCCGCCAAGTGAGGGTAAGGTTATGTCCGCCTGTACCTGGGTCAACCAAAAGTTCCCGGGTCGTTGTCCAGAAGGGTATGGGATGTTGCGCTGTTTTATCGGGCGGGAAGAGGCGGGACGGTGGATGTCCTCAGATGACGAGGAACTAGTTGGTCAGATGAAAAGCGAACTAAAAGACATACTCGGTGTGACACAGGAACCCATATCAAGAAAGATTTATCGTTGGCAGACGGCTCTCCCTCAATACCGTTTAGGTCACCACAGTCGAATCAAACAATTGTACTATGAACTAGAGTCCTTACCCGGTTTGCACTTGGCTGGGAATTTTATGGACGGTGTGGGTATAGCGGATTGTATTCGTCATGCCCAAAGGGTTAGTGAATTAATGAAGGAGAATTAACTGGTGCGCTGGACACACTTTAAGGTGGTGAGAGAGGTCGTTGGCTTGTTGATTTTAGGATCTTTTTGCGATCCAGTCTTGACCCAGGATCTCTCGATGACACACTCGCCACTATGCTTGTCGGTTCTCAAGGAGAAGAAACTCCCGGTAAAACTCAAACTAGATAGGAGTTCAAAAATTGCAAGATGGGATCAGGTAGACGAAGTTTTAGCCGGGTTAGATCGGGATCTTAAAGCGTTGGGTTGTGAGTTTAAATTTAATGAACTGTTCGAGGCAGATCGGGAAGAGCTCTATATCCCCTTGACTAACAACGTAGTAAGAATAGTTCCTGAGTCGAGTTTGTCCGGACTTTCAGTTTTCAATACATCAGGAGTGCTTTTGGGTAAGTATGCGGGTAGGGTGCAGTACACTCGAACGATGGGTTTGGAAAGAACACATTCTTATACTTTGTATTATTTTCAGTTCCAAGACAGTGATGGAGAAATACACACTAGCGGTAGCCAGTTGTTGTTGGATAGTTATCGGGTGAAGTGGAAGGATATCGCTGAGCGTGTTGGACTAAGCTCAAAAACACACGACAACTGAGAGGTTTCGGGTGCAAGGGAAGAGTTTTTGGTGTCGGTGAGTCGTAGTGATATATTTGAAATTGAAATTCGATTTCAATAGAATGAAGCTCTATGTATTCCTTGCGTCGTTTTACCTTCGCTCTAGCCTTCTTTCCAATCATTGTTGGTATTGCGGTTTTGTTTGTTCCGATCGAGGAAACGCCGGAATTTGTATCACCTGCGCCGGGTATCCTGGTCTCAGAAGACCCTAATGTTGTTGAACCTGAGAAACTCATTTTTCTCCTTCAATACCTTGGGACAGATTACGGAGCAGCTGTAGAATCGGGACAGATTGTAAGTGAATTCGAATACCAAGAGATGTTGGAATTCAGTCAGTTGTTGGTGGAGAACTACCAACAACTTGATCCCGAGCCGGAGATTCTCGATGGCCTTCAAAATATCCAGGAAATAATTCACGAGAAAGGGGAATGGGGTGCGCTTCAAGCTATTGCCCAGAAGTTGTTGCCCCTGCTTGCCGAGCAACTTCATGTGATCTCTTATCCCAATGTAGTTCCGAGTTTGTCACACGGACGAGAGATTTATCGGATCCACTGCATCCAATGTCACGGGTCCAGTGGGGATGGAGATGGACCGGCAGCCAAGGATTTAGATCCGGCTCCCCGGTCTTTTATGGAGGAGCGGATGAACCATTTGGCTCCCCACCAAGTTTACAATGCTGTCACGTTTGGGATTGAGGGAACCGAAATGCCAACTTATTTGGATTCACTCAGAGACCAAGAACGTTGGGATGTGGCCTTTTTTGTCTTAACCTTTAGGCAGAGTTTCAATCCTGTTGTCCCCAAAAGTGTTCTCCCGGTTTCCTTGAAGGATCTAGCGACTCATACCAATGAAGAACTAGTGTCTAAATTCTCGGGACAGGGTATGGACGTTCATCTGAATAACATTGATTACTATCGGGAAAATCCGCCTGGATCTTCCCTTGGGGAGCTTTTGCTGCGGGCTGAGCAAAAACTAGAGAAAGGCAAAAATGCTTACGACAGTGGAAACCTTGAGCGGGCACTACGGTTCACTCTGGATGCTTATCTGGAGGGAGTAGAACCTGTAGAACCCGCCTTGAAGCAGAGGGATGGCGGCTTAGCGACCCAGTTGGAAACTCAGTTTTGGTTGTACCGTACAAATCTTCGTAGTAACGGTTCTCCAGTGGAAATCGCTTCGAGTTATGAGTCATTAAAAACAGTGCTGAGGACTTCCAGAGAGGTACTGGAGGATTCAGAAACGGAATCTTGGTTTACTTTTGTGCAATCGTTTACCATTATCCTGCGGGAGGGTATCGAGGCAGCACTTCTTTTAGGCTTCATGATGACATATCTGGTCTCTTCAGGAAAGGGCCGGTTAAATAGATATATTGGTCTGGGAGCAATTCTAGCTATTTTGGCAGGAATAATCAGCTGGTGGATTGTTCAGGCAGTTTTAGCGTTTTCTCCGCTTGAGCAGGAGGCATTAGAAGGGCTTGTTGCCTTACTGGCAGCCGCTGTTCTATTTTCGGTAGTGTTCTGGGTTATTCACCAAGTTGACATCAAAAACTGGAAGGACTACATCCGCAAGAAATCTGAGGAAGCGGTAGGAGCTAGGGGAGCATTGGTACTGGTACTAATGGCCTTTCTTGTGGTTTATCGAGAAGCGGTAGAGACGATACTGTTTTATGAAGCCTTGTGGATGAGAAGTCGAGAAGCGCAGTCTACGTTAGTGGTATTGGGTTTCATTTCAGGAACGGCTGTTCTAGTGATCCTGATTGGTCTTATGTTTAAATTTGGAGTTCGTATTCCATTGAAACCTTTCTTTGCCTTGACCGGCATTCTTTTAAGTCTTTTGACGGTCGTATTTGCCGGTTATGGGGTACACGAGTTACAAACCATTGGGTGGATTAAAGAAACCCCACTTCTATGGATGAGCGCTATCCCTGTGTTGGAGATTAGGCCCACCCTTGAAACCTGTGTCCTACAGTTAGGTATTTTGATGTCGATAGTAATGGGGTGGGGTCTGCTGGGGCGTACCAACAGATCTGCAAAATCTGCTCCCTGATCTCCTGTTAACATAGCTTCGCTGTTTTTATGTTTATCGGGGGCTGGATCGTGTGGCCAAGATGGGTCTTGTCGAAATCTATCGAATTCTAAAGCAGTTTTATCCGTTTCCAGTAGGCTGGCCTGGGGGAGATTGGCCGGTCAGTGGGGAATTTCACCCTCCGCGTTTAGAAGTGGTGGCGGGAGCTATTCTGACCCAGAATGTCACCTGGACCAATGCCGAGAAAGCTATTGAAGGAATGATACAGGAGGGCCTCGTAGATGTGGAAGGGATCATGCGCTGTCCGGAACCTCAGTTGCAAGAGGTCATTCGGTCATCTGGGTTCTTTAGGCAGAAAGCGAAGCGGCTGAAATTGATTGCCAGATTTATTTTCATCTACTCCGGTGATTTCTACCACCATGTCCAACGGGAAGAACTTCTTTCCATAGACGGGATTGGACCTGAGACGGCCGACTCCATTTTGCTGTACGCGTGTGGACAGCCTCATTTTGTAATCGATGCCTACACGCGCCGAGTCTTTGGGCGTTATGGGGTATTAGATCAGGCATCTAGTTACAACTTCGTCAAAAACGTTTTTGAATCAAATCTTCCCGTGGATGTTGCTCTCTACAAGAGGTTTCATGCATTGATTGTGGAGCATGCTAAAAAGACCTGTAAGAAAACACCTTTGTGTGAGGAGTGTGTACTGCGAGAGCAGTGTCAGTGGGTTGTCGCCAAGTAATCTCTTCAGTAATCTTAGATCAAATACCTCGTGCTACAAAACAAGCCAAAAGTTTGATCCTGGGAATCACCGTCTGTTTGTTTTCTAACTTTCCACGAGAGTTGTTTCAAAGCGAGTGGGAGAAAAGGCTTGGTGACGGACACTTTTTGGATGGATAAACAGTTCTGCGGCTATACGGCCAATTTCCCAACTGGCACCCATACCATGGCCGCCAAAGCCTCCCACCCAGAATAAGTGGTCACATCTGGGGTCCCATCCAATCACAAAGGAGTTATCAGGTGTTTTGGTTCGAAAGCAAGACCAGACTTCACGTTGTACCGCTTCATGTAGAGCAGGAATGTGGTTTAGGATGAGTTCTGCCATATCTTTAGAAATATCTGAATTGACAGTGGGCTCCAAGCTAGTGGTCTTCTCTTCATCACAGATACTGAAGAGAAGACCCCCCGACTCAGGACGACAGTAAAAGTTTTCAGAGAGACTCCATACGAAGGGCTGCCGGTTGTCCAAATTGGGAATATTATCCAGGATAAACAAATGTCTTTTCAAAGCGGACAGAGTAAGGGCAGTCCCATCAGCGATCTGGGCCACCTCAGATATCCAGGCCCCAGCAGCATTAATTATATCGCCGACAACAATAGTGCCTTGAGAGGTTTTGATCTGATAAGGTCCTGTACCTACGATATCCAGAAGCTGACAATCAAACTGAAACCTAACATTTCGGTCTAAGGCCCCCTGTATGTAGAACTGTAGAAGTGACGAAATATCCATAACTCCGTCCGAAGGTGTCCATAAGGCAGTTTCAAAATGGTGGCCTTTCAAGATCGGAATTTGGTGGATCACTTCCCTTGGATCTTGATATTCCGAGGGGATAAGCTTTGGCTGGCGGGTCTCTTCAAGCAAAGTTTTTGGGCCGATTAGAAGAGATCCATGTTGCTCAAATCCTATTGAAGCTGCATGTTTTTCGTAGGCATTTCGGCTTTCTGCCATTGCTTTTCGGATGTGTGGATGTGCGATGGATTGGAGTACTAGGGAAGCATTCCGTCCGGAAGCATGAACGCCCGGTATTTTCTCCTTTTCTATTACCAAAATGGATTCTGATAGATTTTGGCTTAAATGGAACGCGGTGGATGTTCCAGCGAAGCCTGCACCAACGATGAGAATGTCTGCATTCACTTCAGAACCTCAAAAACATGTTTGGCAACTTGTTAAGAACCTCAGAAACAACATAGCGATTTAGAGAATATTAACATGATAGAAGCCCAGTTTGATGGCGTGTAACGTTGATTAGATATCCCTTGTCCCTCTTCACCGAGGTGACACACAATTATTCGGACAACTATTTTTGAGGACTAACCATGTACTGTCTCAGAAACTGCTCGGTCTTTTCGTAGTAATCTTGAATCGTCTCTCTTTTACGCCATCCGTGGCCTTCTCCAGGATAAATCTGGTACAGGTGTGGAACTCCCCGTTTTATTAATGATTCGACAATTTTATCGGACTGTGAACGTGGTACCACCTTGTCTTCATCTCCTTGAAAAATAGCCACAGGATCCTCAATTGATTCGGCTGAGAACATTGGTGACCGCTGACGGTATAGATCCTCATGCTCTGGCAGTTTTCCAACCAGAGAATCGAGGTAATGTTGCTCGAATTTGTGGGTATCTTCCGTCAAGGTGAACAGATCCGATACAGCGTAGCGACAAACACCGACTTGGAATAGTCCGGGATTGGAGATCAAGCTCAGTAACACGGTAAATCCTCCTGCACTGCCTCCCATAATTGCAACTTGTCTGCCATCAACAAGTCCCTGAGCGAGAAGATGCTGAACCGCCGAACGGGTATCTTCTACATCCACAACTCCCCAGTTTGATTTTAGAATGTCAGTGTAATGTTTGCCGTATCCTGAGCTTCCCCGGTAGTTTAGTTCTAAAACCGCAAAACCACGACTTGTAAAAAACTGAGTCTCTGCATGGTAACCTGCCCGATACTGTGAAGTGGGACCACCATGAATTTTGACAATGGTTGGGGGCAGCGCGGTACATTTGTATTGTGGATTGCAGGGGGGGTAGTAAAGCCCGTGACATTGTTGGGGTGCGCCTGAATTGTTATTTGTCGGCCAACTAAGGGGTTCAGGACGGCTGAAATAGATCTCTTCGATGTTTTCCTGGTCGCTGTGCCGATGAACGCTTATCTGAACAGAGTTAGAGACAGAAATGATCCTAGTGGGAATAGATGGAGAAGAGGCAATTAGTGCTAATTCACCCTGGCAATTTGAGGTGATTTGAGTTAAGTCCGTATAGTTTGTAATCTTTCCCCGGATGTTGTGTACTTTTTGGCTGTGCAGATCAAATCTTGCTAGGGAGGCAAATCCTTTCCTATAGCGTAGGAAGTAAAGAGATGTGCCGTCTTCGCTCCATGCCTGAGTTCTCATGTTGTGTACCCAAGCGGGAAGGCCGTGTTCAGCTTTCTCTGCAACCAGTACATGGTTTTCTCTAGTATTGAGATCGTACAAGTGGACATTAAACCAACCATTTTCATTTGAGATATAACTTAAGTAGCAACCGTCAGGAGAAAAGGCAGGTTGGAAGATGGCGGTGTCGCCGTGTAGTTCACCGGATAGGATTTGTTGGGTAGATAGATAGGGCAGATTTTGGCTCAGGTCCAGCTTGCCAAGACAAAGGGCTGTTGAATCCCACGGCATCGAGGGGTGATCCCATGCGATCCACGCAATCTGGTTTCCATTTGGGTGCCAGCATGGTTGCATGAAAAAATCGTTACCTTGAACCAATGTTCTCGGCACATCTTTGCCCTCCGTATCCACCAGAGCTAACACATCCGTTTCTCTGTGAGAGCGCACATAAATCACATGTTGACCGTTGGGTGAGACGGCGGGCGAGGCATATTGTCCGCTGTCCACAGGTGTTATGCCCTGGGCCTGGCCTCTTTTAAGGTGTTGGCGAAATAAGCGCCCTTCGCTGGCAAAATAAGCGTATCCATGTGCAATGGTAAAGTCTCCTCCTCCATATCCGACATGTGCTCGGACTGACAACCCAGTGGTCAGGTCATATGTGTGGTCATCTTCAATCGCATGACACACAAGAACTCCACGCTCTGATCTTTCTTCTCGCCATATGAGGGTGTTACTGTCACTGTCCCAAAGGACATCGGAGAAGCGGAGTTCACTTGAGATGTTTCGGGCGTTAAAACGACTAGCCCATAATCCAGGTAGTTCTTTCCGTTGTGTAGGAATCATATACATCTCACAAAATAGAAAATATGGTGCTGCTCTCAAGCACAAACTAGATTTTAACCTGTTCCGACCAACGAACCTTTTTTAAAACTATAACTTTGTGGTGAATAGGATCAAGTAATGTACGAAAGGGTCGCCAATATACCCGCAATGTTAAGCAATGGGACCTGTATAGCACAACCCTAGGCTTTTCTAGTATTGGCCTGCCGTCTTGCGTTTGCGTTTTTCTTCCCAATTTGGCAGTATTCAGCTCGGCTATGGATGTGTAGTATATTGCGTGTTTTCCAGTCTGCGATTGACAGGAAGACTGAACGGGCGCTGAGAAAGGAAAGAATGTCCAATTAACATGCCATGAAGATCCATGAATATCAGGCCAAGCAACTATTGATTCAGCATGGGGTTAATGTCCCTGAAGGGAGAATTGCGACCACTGCAATGGAGGCCGGTGAGATTGCACATGAATTAGGTGGAGTAGTCGCTGTGAAGGCTCAAATTCACGCGGGAGGTCGGGGCAAAGGAGGGGGAATAAAGTTGGCTCAGTCTTCTGAGGAGGCCAGAGAACTAGCTGAAAAATTGCTCGGAACCAAGCTGATAACCCCCCAGACCGGATCTGAAGGGAAGGTTGTAAATTGTGTGCTGATCGAAAAGGCCATGAACATTGAAAGGGAACTTTATCTTGGAATCGTCATTGATCGAAGTCACCAAAATCCAGTTTTAATGGCCAGCTGTGAAGGTGGTGTTGAGATCGAAGAAGTGGCCCAAAATAATCCTGAGTTAATTCTCAAGGAATATATTGATCCGGGAATAGGCTTGCAGGCTTTTCAGGCTCGAAAAATTGCCTTTGGCCTAGGCCTGGAAGGAAAGGCGGTGGGGAATGCCACGCGGTTTATGAATTCACTTTACCGTGCATTCGAATCAACCGATGCTTCATTGACCGAGATCAATCCGCTGGTGTTGACGGATGATGGTGAACTTTGCGCTCTGGATGCCAAGATGACATTTGATGATACCGCTCTTTATAGGCATGGTGAGATTGTTGACATGAGGGATCTCGATGAGGAAGACCCACTTGAAATTGATGCCTCTCATCATCACCTGAATTACATAAAATTAGACGGTCAGGTCGGTTGCATGGTCAACGGGGCAGGACTAGCAATGGCCACCATGGATATAATTAAGTTAGAGGGGGCCAGCCCTGCAAACTTTCTGGACGTTGGTGGTGGCGCTAACGTGGAGCAGGTCCAGAACGCCTTCAGAATTCTGTTGTCGGACAAGAATGTAAAAGTTGTTCTGATCAACATCTTTGGAGGCATTATGCGCTGTGATGTGGTAGCTGAGGGTGTGGTACAGGCCGCTCAAGGCATTGGAGTGGAAGTGCCCGTGGTAGTTCGTCTGGCGGGGACGAATGTGGAACAGGGACGGGAAATACTGAAGAACTCAGGTTTAGACTTTGTTGTGGCGACTGATATGGCGGATGCAGCGCGCAAAGTTCATGATCTAATCTAGCCGCGGAAGAGGAGTATACGACTTGTCCATTTGGACTGATGAAAACTCAAAGGTGGTAGTTCAGGGGTTGACGGGTAAGGAAGGAAGTTTTCATGCTCGTAAGTGTCGGGAGTACGGAACCCAGATCGTAGCTGGTGTTACACCTGGCAAGGAAGGTGTATTGCAAGACGGTGTTCCCGTCTTTAATACGGTGAAAAAAGCGGTAGAGGAACAAGCGGCCAATTGTAGCATGATCTTGGTTCCTCCTCCTTTTGCTGCCGATGCTATCATGGAAGCTGTGGAGGTTGAGATACCGCTTGTCGTGTGCATAACCGAGGGGATTCCAGTTTTTGACATGCTACGTGTCACCCAGTTTATGAAGGGAATGGAAAGTCGTCTTATTGGCCCCAATTGTCCAGGGATCATCTCCCCCGGAAAATCGAAGATTGGTATCATGCCTGGACCCATACACAAGGAAGGTCGTGTGGGGTGTATTTCCAGAAGCGGAACCTTGACCTATGAGGCCGTGGGGCAGTTAAGTTCACGCGGTATTGGTCAAAGCACTTGTATTGGTATCGGAGGAGATCCGATCATTGGTACTGGCTTTATTGATGCGCTTCAGGCCTTCAATGATGATTCGGAGACGGATGTGGTGGTGATGATTGGAGAGATTGGTGGTTCGGCTGAAGAAGAAGCTGCAGAGTACATTAGGGATTGCTTTAAAAAACCTGTGGTAGGCTTTGTCGCTGGCCAAACGGCACCACCTGGCCGGCGTATGGGTCACGCAGGGGCGATCATCTCTCAGGGACAGGGAACAGCCAGTGGGAAAATTGAGAAAATGAGGGAGTGTGGGATCCTGGTTGTGGACAGTCCTGCAGAGATTGGATTAGGAGTAGAAGAGGTTTTACAGAAGGGGGCCGGAAGGTCCAGTTAACCTAACATAATAGAAGAAGGTCTAAGATATTGAATGAAAGAACTTTAGCTATTATCAAACCAGATGCATTCGCTCAAAACGTGGTGGGTCAGATCATCACCATGGCGGAATCGAGAGGGCTCTCCATTATTGGGGTTAAGTTACTTCACCTCACTCAGGAGCAAGCTGAGAACTTTTACCATGTTCATCGCGGGAAAGAGTTTTTTCACAGCCTCACCCAGTTCATGAGTGAAGGAGCTATTATAGCTCTGGTTTTCCAGGGAAAAGATGCTATAGCTTGTTGGCGGGAGATTATGGGCGCGACCAATCCTTCAGAGGCTAAAGAGGGAACGGCTCGTGTTCAGTTTGGCAATAACATTGAGCGTAATGCCGTACACGGTAGTGACAGCGCCGAGTCTGCTGGGTTTGAAATAAGTTATTTTTTTAACGAGTTGGAATTATTGTGACCATCATTGACATGCCAGCAACTGTACCGTGTTCATTGACCCATGAGAGCCTTGATTCGGACGTTGTGCCTGTTTTGCAATAGTAAGCCTATGGTCAGCGAGATCGGAAAAGCAACGATACTTCTCGGCGTTATTTTAGTGATTTTAGGATTTTTTCTGAATATGATGCCGAATTGGCGTTTGGGTAAATTACCTGGGGATATCTTTATCCAAAGGCACAACGTGAGTATTTATATTCCTATAGTCACTAGTGTGGTCTTAAGCGTTGTTTTGAGTCTGCTTCTTTGGGTTGTCACCTCCCTTCGTCGGTAATTTTAATTGTGCAGGAATCTTCTATTATAGCGCTGAACCTACCCGACTGGACTGTGTCGTGTGTAGCGCTTCGTCCAGACGGCGGGTTCCGCCATCTAATTATCACACGCTACGCATAGCCTCTACCCAATCTAAAAGTGATACTTCCCTGGAAAAATCAAAAAATTACCTTCGAACGCTTTATGGATTTCTGTCTTTACAACCCAGAACATGGATACTACATGACCAAGGAAAACATCTTTGGTCCAGAGGGAGATTACTACACTTCTCCATATACCCATCGCTTGTTTTCCCAATGCCTTGCGGATGCATTTGCTCACTATTTCCAACTTCTTGCCCGGCAGAGCCCTTTTCATCTTGTGGAGCTTGGCATAGGAGAGGGTCGGCTGGGCCACGATATCCTGACGCGACTTCAGGAGACTCATCTTGGCGTTTTCAATGAGGTTAGGTACTATCCAGTGGAGGCAGAAGATGATTTGCCTGATAAAATTAATGGGATTGTTTTTTCCAATGAATTCTTCGATGCTTTACCTGTTCATCGTGTTCGCGCCAGAGATACAGAACTCCGAGAGATCTATGTTTATATTGATGAAGTGATTTCGGAGATAGAGGGGGAGATTGCTGATCCTCGTATCATGGAGTATATGAGAATGGGATTCAAAAAATGGAAGAATGACCACGAATATGAGGTAAATCTGAGAATGATAGATGTGCTGGAAGACTTAGATCGTCGGATCGATTCTGCCATTGTTTTGACGGTAGATTATGGTTACACCTGGGAAGAGTATCAAACAATAGACCGACCACAAGGGACTCTCTTATGTTATTACCGTCACCAAGCTGTGAAGGATCCCTACATAAACTTGTGTGACCAGGACATCACGGCACATGTTAATTTTGAGGTTATGACTAAAGTTGGTGAAACACTAGGTTGGAGAAGCAAGTCTTTAACAACCCAGCGACGCTTTCTTCATGAGTGGGGGTTGGAAAAGCATTTAATCGAAGAAGAAGCACAGGGAATTCTAAACTCGGAGCGTGTCGAAGAGCGCTTAGGGTTAGGAACCCTTTTAAGACCAGGGGGTATCTCCGATACGATGAAAGTGTTGGTGCAGGAGGTAAGGATATAACGAGGAATCTAGACTGTGTACTTGTAAACACAAAATTGGCAATTAGGCCTAGTACTTTAGAATCTGGAATATAGAATTTGGTAAGATTATCTCTCGTTCAGTGATTTGTGGATGGTCGTCTCACCACTATTGGTGGGCGATACTGGACTCGAACCAGTGACCTCCGCCGTGTGAAGACGGCGCTCTAACCAGCTGAGCTAATCGCCCTAAGGAGCTTATTCTAATGAAGTGTGGAAGAATGTGTCAATGAACGAACTATCTGATTGGATCATCATAGGAGGTGGGCCTGCAGGGCTTGCCTGCGCTATTGAAGCAAAGAAGAGAAACCTGAAATTTTGGTTGATCGAAAAGGGCGATTTAGTGAATTCGATCTACAACTTCCCGGTTGATATGACATTCTTCACCACAGCCGATCTTCTTGAGATTGGGGACATCCCGCTAACCAGTCCATCAGAGAAGCCTAAGAGGATAGAAGTTCTTAAGTATTACCGCCGCGTAGTAGATTATTACGATCTGCCCATCAAGTATCAGGAGCGCGTGGTCTCGGTCAAAGGGGAAGAGGACAATTTCCGGGTAGAGAGTCTAGACAAGTTTGAGCAGTCTCAAGAGTATCGTGCCAAGAGAGTAATCATTGCCACGGGCTATTATGACAACCCGAATAAGCTCAATATTGCAGGCGAAGATCTTGGTAAGGTCAGCCATTATTATTCTGAGTGCCACCCTTACTTCAAAAAGAAAGTAGCCGTGATAGGTGGGAATAACTCGGCGGCAGAAACGGCACTGGATTTGTATCGCAATGGGAATGCCCAAGTGACACTGATTCACCGTGGTGAGGCCATGGGACAGAAAATAAAATATTGGGTTTTACCAGACATCAACAATCGGATCAAGCGGGGAGAGATTAAAGCATATTTTTCAAGTTCAGTGGAGGAGATTAAGGAGACGGAGATCACTCTGTCTACTCCAGATGGTGTGAAAGTACTGGAAAATGACTTTGTTTTGGCTATGACCGGATACCATCCTGATGTGGACTTTCTCGAGAGAATTGGAGTCAAGTTAGATGTGGATACATGTGTTGCCCAACACAACTCTCAAACACTGGAATCCAACAAGAAGGGTATTTATCTCGCCGGATCCATTGTGGCCGGCAAGATGACAAATCAAATCTTCATCGAAACAGGACGTTTTCACGGAAGCCAGATCTTCGACAATCTTCCAAGCCCTGATGGTCGATGTTGAATCATTGGCCGGATGACATATTCTTTGCCGATTCAGTCTTGTAGGTTGGATCAAGAAGCTACAGTAGAGTGTGATGAAAACAATTTCTCAATTTCCAGAACGCGGAATTTTAGTTGGTGTGGTTCGTGATACCAGACGCCGTTTGTTGGAGGAGGAATCTCTCAAGGAACTAGAAGAGTTAGCTTCCAGTGCGGGAGCGCAAGTTGTAAAAGTGTGTCTCCAAGAGAAGAGCACATTGGACCCATCTTATTTGGTGGGTAAAGGGAAACTGAAGGAGATACAGGATGCTGTGGTGAAACATCAGGCCGACTTGGTGGTTTTTGATGAGGACTTAACGACAGCACAATTGCGTAACTTGGAAGAATTTTTGGGAATCAAGGTAATCGATCGTAGTGAACTTATCCTCGATATATTTACCCAGAGGGCCCGTAGTCGGGAAGGAAAGTTGCAAGTAGAGTCCGCGCAGTTAGAGTACCTGTTGCCTCGACTTACAGGAAGAGGGCTCACATTATCTCGTCTGGGAGGTGGCATTGGTACCCGAGGTCCGGGTGAAACGAAGTTAGAAGTAGATCGACGAACTATCCGGGTACGGCTTTCCAGAATTAAAAAAGATTTGCAGCAGTTGGAACAAAGGCGGGCATTGCACCGTCGTAAGCGTCAGGCCATACCAATTCCCACCGTAAGTCTCGTGGGCTATACCAATGCCGGAAAATCAACGCTTTTCAACCTGCTTACCAAAGAGGATACGTATGTCAGTCAGAGAATGTTCGCTACTTTGGATCCATTGGTTCGAAACGCCACGTTTGACTCAGGGCAGACGATTCTCCTGAGCGATACAGTTGGATTTATACGCAAGCTTCCACACACTTTGGTGGCCGCCTTCCATGCTACTTTGGAGGAGACCCTTGAGGCTGACTTGATCCTACATGTGATCGATGTTTCTCATCCTAATTGGATAGCACTGAGACAAGCCGTCTATGAGGTGTTGGATGAAATTGGTTTGGAGAACATACCCATTCTTGAGTGTTATAACAAAACGGATCTTCTCGACAAGATGCCTCACGTTGGATCTTCCCATGATTTTGTTTTTGCTTCGGCTCGACTGGGGCTAGGAGTATCCCATCTTTTCAATCGCATTGAGTATTTAGTCAATAAAAATTATCGGGAAGTGCGTTTGACAATCCCATTTGATCGTGGAGATATAGTTTCGAAACTTCGGGAGAGAGCACGCATTCGGATCCAAGAATACCGGGAAGATGGCATTTATCTAGAAGCCTCTGTACCTACGCCTGATCTGTTTCGTTATCAGCAATTTGTCGACCAAAGAGAGGGCTAATGTACAGAGTTGCCATCGTTGGAAGACCAAATGTCGGGAAATCTACCTTATTCAATCGTTTAACACGTAAACGGAAGGCTATCGTTGGAGATGAACCCGGAATTACTCGAGATCGACTATTCGAAACAGCCGAATGGGATGGGAAATACTTTGAGGTAATTGACACCGGCGGTTTGATTCCCCGCGACAAGGAGATTATTCCTGGAATGATCTTAGAGCAGGCTGAGATTGCTATGGAGGAAGCCGATCGTATTCTTTTTGTTGTGGATGTTCGTTCGGGCATACATCCCGTAGACGAGTCCTTAAATGCACTTTTGAGATCGCGGGGCAAGGATTATCTCCTGGTGGTTAACAAGGTAGACGTGCCTGAGGTGGAGTTAGATGTAGCACCGTTCTACGGCTTTGGAGTCAAATCTCTTTGTCCGATCTCTGCTGAGCATAATCAGGGCATTTCATTCTTGGTAGAGAAGGTCTTGGAAGGAATCTCAGAGTTGGATGAGCCCAGGGCCCAGGAAGAAATACGGGTCACAATTGTAGGACGTCCCAATGTGGGTAAGTCTTCACTCTTGAATTGTTTTATAGGGAAGGAACGAGCTATTGTCTCGGGTTTTCCAGGAACCACTCGTGATGCGGTTGATTCCCTATTACAGAGGGAAGGACAGGCCTATCGTTTAATTGATACGGCTGGTATTCGCCGCAAGGGGAAGACCGTCTTAAAGACAGAAAAAATGTGTGTGGTGATGGCTAGGAAAAACATACAAAGGGCCGACGTTGTTCTCTTGCTTATTGATGCTACGGAAGGTGCAACGAATCTAGATGCCACGATTGGGGGATACGCACATGAAGAGGGAAAATCGATTATTATAGTCGTCAATAAATGGGATCTGGTGGCGCGTGATACCTATACGGCGATTCATCTCGAAGAAAAATTTCGCTTACAGATGAAATTTTTGGATTATGCACCAATGATCTTTGTTTCCGCAAAAACTGGGCAACGGGTGGACAAAATCCTCGGATTTGTTCGAGAGGCCTATGAAGCTAGACTTGCAAGATTCCCTACAGCTGAACTTAATAAGTTTTTAGCCCAGGACGTGAAACCAGTGTCACCATCAAGAGGATTTCCCATCAAGTACATGGCCCAGGTTAAGGTTGCACCGCCCACCTTTGTTTGTTTTGTCCGATCTTCCCGTAAACTTCATTTTTCAATCCAGCGTTTTTTGGTCAATCGACTTCGTGAGAGATATGGTTTTTTCGCTACACCTGTACGTTTGATACAACGCCACAGCCGTCGGAAATCGTAGTATCTTGAGCATTTACCAGTTTGAAGTAACCCGCAATTGTCGATGATTGTCCTCCAGCCAGTTAGATGACTGTGTTGTGATAACTTGTCGGTGACTATTACTATACTGAAACTCACCGTGTTGAGTGGAAGACTTACTTAATTAGGATTGAATTTTGATAAAAACCGACCTAGCACGAGTTGTTTACGAGAGGCATGGCGGGCTTTCTTACAAGGAAGCCATGGAACTAGTGGAGTTTATTTTGGAACGTATGAAGGAGAGCTTGGTTCAAGGTGAGAATGTTAAGATGTCCGGATTTGGCTCCCTCAATATTATTTGCCGTAAAGGGAGATTGGGTAGAAATCCACAGACTGGCGCCCGCATTAAGTTGGCACCAAGCAAATACGTGACGTTTCGACCTTCGCGTTTTTTGGGGTTTTAGGCCTTTTCATAATGTCGTTAACCGACAAGAAACTTTTCTATAAAATCGGAGAGGTTTGCAAAACGTGTGGGATCGAACCCCATGTTTTGCGTTATTGGGAATCAGAATTCAATGCCCTTTCCCCTACCAAGACACGATCTGGACATCGAATTTACCGGGAGAAGGATGTACAACTCGTACAGACAATCAAGAAGTTGCTTTATGAGGAAGGGTATACTGTTGCGGGAGCCAACAAACATCTTCTAGAGGGTGGTAGTTCGGATCTTCCATTATTTCAACAAGGGCTTGGCATTGACCAGACTAAGATGCTGGCCGCTATTCAAAAAGAATTAAAGGCCATTCTTTCCATCCTCGAAAACAACACTGAATAAGCTGTTGATTGAACCGTAGAGCGCATGAAAGCTTTTTTAGATCATGCGGTCTCCATCCAGTTGGAATCTGTTTTCCTCGGAGGTTCCGCTTGACTTCTTGCACTACCTAATAGAAAATTTAGCCTAGGCTAAATTTAGTTGGGCGATGGGTTCCTGTCTATTGTATGGCGAAAAAATTTAATCGGCGTTGGATGCTAGGGGGGACTGTTGGTGCTGTCAGTCTAGCCCGTGGTACAGGAATCGTGGGATCCCCTATCCCGTCTGCGGACCAATCCGTTCTCGGCGCCCATGAGGCTGGGGTGATGTCTACTATGGGCGATGTGGATCTAACTCGGTTTGATCCCTCCACTTTTCTCCAGTCTTTTGACTATGGTCAGGTCAGCCAGTTGTCCAGTGGACAGACTCTTCGTGAGTGGGAAATTATCGCTGTCGATCAGGAGATCGAGATAGCTCCTGGGGTGTATTTCCCGGCCTGGACATACAATGGGCAGGTACCGGGTCCCACCCTGCGTTGTACCGAGGGTGATCGTCTACGCATTCGCTTTGCCAATGGAGGTAGTCATGCTCATACGATTCACTTTCATGGCTTTCATCCTGCCGATATGGATGGAGTATTTGAGGTGATCATGCCGGGAGGTGAGTTTGTTTATGAGTTTGATGCCGAACCCTTTGGACTTCATCTCTACCACTGTCATTCTGTGCCTCTCAAGAGACATATTCACAAGGGGCTATACGGAGCTTTTATTGTAGATCCAAAGAAACCACGGGCTGTAGCACGTGAAATGGTTATGGTCATGAATGGATTTGACACAAATTTTGATGGTGATAATGAAGTATATGCCGTCAATACTGTCGCCTTTCACTATCACCGGCATCCCATCAAAGTGCAGTTGCAGGAACGGGTACGAATCTATCTAGTCAATCTTTTGGAATTCGATCTAATTAATTCATTGCACATCCACGGGAATTTTTTCGATGTTTTTCGTACAGGCACTGGGCTTGTCCGGGACGAATTTACTGACACCATTATGATGTGCCAGGGGGAGCGTCATATTTTGGAGATAAGTTTTCGCCATCCGGGCAAGTTCATGTTCCATGCCCATCAGAGTGAGTTTGCTGAATTGGGGTGGATGGGATTTTTCGAGGTCGTGGAGTCAACACTGTGAAGCAGTGGATTCAGGGACTTCTACCAGTTGCCCTTCTTGCGATCCTTCTAGTTCTTTTTTTCAACTATGGCCCCCTCGGGATCTTTAACACGGCCTTTCCTCCTGTTGAGGAACTAACCATTGAACGTGTTGTTCTCTCCGAGCCCAATCGCATCACGTTGCATGTGATGAATGGAGGTCCTAACTCGGTGAGCATCGCCCAAATCATGGTGGATGATGCATTTTGGCAGCACTGGACTGAGCCGCAGACCCAAACGATTCCTCGGTTGGGTCATATGAAAGTACACATACCGTATCCCTGGGTTGAAGGTGAGACTCATGAAGTCACTTTACTGACGTCGACAGGACTAACCTTTAGTCGAGAAATACCAGTGGCGACCCAGTCCCCTCGCGTGGATTTTTTATATTTGTGGACCTTTGCACTGCTGGGCATTTATGCAGGTGTGATTCCCGTTTTCCTGGGGCTACTTTGGTATCCTTTTCTGAGAGAGTTGAATGCCTCCTGGATTTCATTTTTCCTGAGCTTGACAGTAGGTTTATTGGTCTTTCTGGCAGTGGACACCTTAGACGAAGCGTTGAACAGTGCAGAAGTTGTCCCAGGTGTCTTACAGGGTGTTTCGCTAGTGGCTATCGGCATCATTAGCTCGTTTCTGATCTTACTCTATCTCTCACATCTCAAGCGGGGTCATTCTGATAAGGAAGAGGGCCGCTTCTGGAAAAGATATCGGACTGCACGCATGATTGCTTTGGGCATTGGGTTTCACAATCTGGGTGAAGGTTTGGCCATTGGATCCTCCTATGCAGTGGGAGAAATTGCTCTTGGGACTTCTCTTGTTATAGGTTTTACCCTACACAACATCACCGAAGGACTTGGGATTGTGGCTCCTATCGCCAAGGATAGGCCTTCTATTATCCAATTGATAGGATTGGGAGCAATTGCTGGTGGGCCTACCATTTTGGGAACCTGGATTGGTGGTTTCAGTTATTCTCCGGTGTGGGCAGCTCTTTTCCTCGCGATTGGTGTGGGCGCTATTCTACAGGTGATTTATGAATTGACCTTGTTGGTAGTTAAAAGACAGGAAGTTGCTTTTTATAGCTCCTATAATCTTTTAGGATTTCTTTTAGGTCTTGGCGTCATGTATGGCACGGGTCTGCTGGTGGTAGTCTAATAAAATGAGGTGTAGAATGGGGCAGCTTTTGTGGACAAAGTAATACATACTTCAAAAATCCGTATTGATCAACTTCAGCGGCCGATTAGACATGCCTTTATTGAGCACTTTCAAGAGCCAGTTGTTTTCGGGATGCACGGAGGGGTTAAACAGTTTTATGGAGTTGAATCCGAAGAGGAGCACCCCGCTACCTTAGATTACATAATAGCTGGCGTGGGTGGTTGACTGACAGGCACTTTCGCAGGTGTGCTGGAAGCACGCCAAATCCCGGCAACGTCAGGTCAACTCTATGCTGATGTAGAAGGGGATATCGAGGAAGTCGATGACAAGGTCGTTATTACAAAGATTCGAGTTCGTTATCACCTAAAGGATATTCCAGAAGCCCAACGAGAGGTAGTTCAACGGGCTCTTGAGGTGCACGAGGACCACTGTCCGGCAGCCCTTAGCGTCAAGCGCGGGATTGAAATCGACACCACGGTAGAATTCGAGTAGTGAGTGGCAGAGGTAGGTCTTCGTGACCGTCCTCACTCTGTTTTGGTTACATTGGCTGGCAGATAAAATTTTCTTCCACCCAATTGACCGGATCATTTTCTCCCCCATCAGGTCCGTTGTAAACCGTTTGTTCCGGATAAGCGCACACCTTCCGTTCGTTGTCTATAACCCCGTCAGTGCTGTGAGTAACAACGAGGTAATCAGGTGTGTTACCGTTTTCTACCCAATCTACCAGTGCCGGAAGTTTGTCCCAGGAGTTAGGTCCAGGTCCCCCTCTGCAGTGCCCCATACCTGGTAGCATAAAAATTCTAGAATGCTCTCGTGCGGCCTCGAAATCACCTTCGAAAACGGTGTCGACCATTTTCGTGTAATAGTCGAGGGTAGGTTCGGGAGCGGGTGAAAAATCACTCCATCCATGGTATAGCATGAGCTTGCCACCGTTTTTAAGCAGGTATCTTGTCAAGTTCGGGTCAACGGCATCAAAAATCGACATCATTAAACGTCCCTTTCCCGCGGTTACATCATCCATGTCGAACTCCCACCAGGCATACTCTGGGGGGGTGCTATTCTTGTCGGGCACATAAGACAGATCAGTAACGTCCGGAGGAGGGATACCGGGATCTTCCTCGTAGAAGATGAAGTTGAAGTGGTTTTGAATATAGCCCAAATTTATAGGGAACAGAGAATTCCCCTCGTGGGGAATGTTGCTTGCTGGCCAAGCCCATTCCGAGCCAAACGATTTCCCTTTGAGGATAGAAATCTCCTTACTGTCGTAGGGACCCCGGTAGATATCCTTGATGGTCTGCAACTGAGCTTTGGTGAAACAGTTGTCTGCGTCAACGTCATTGTTACACATCATGTTGGCGAGATCTGTACTCGGGTCAAAATTACAATTCAGCGGATTGTCAATTACTTTGTCGATGATGCCGTCGTTGCCATCACACTTTTCTAATACCGCCTGCTCCAACATTTTTAATTTGGTGAGACTGTCGGGCAGTCCGTTTCCATCGGTATCGAAAGCCAAGTTTGCCTCAAAGTTATTCTGAAAGACCTTTTTCAGCATAAATGCATGGCTTATATTGGTCGCCTGATAGTGAAGCACGGGAGCACCTGCAATGATCCCATCAAAATCGTAAGGGTATCTTTGTGCTTCTGTGAGGCCTTGGTTTCCTCCCGTTGAGCAACCTTCCAAGTAAGAATATGCGGGCTCTTGGGCGTAGTAGTTTTTGACAACAGTTTTGGCTGCATTAACAGTAAGGTGAACAGACCGGTAGCCGTAATCAATTTCAGCTTGCCGATTGTTGAAGCCAAAGGATGCACTCGGCTCTGACCCACTGTCATGTCCGGTATTACTGTTTGCTACGGCATAACCTTCGGTCACTCGATGATCGGCGAAATCTAGGTCACCGTCTTTGCCCCCGTCTCCCCATTGTAGAAATCGTCCATTCCAGTTGTTGGGCAAGGGAAGTTGAACATGATAGAAGATGGCCGGAGCAATCAACCCTTTAACGTAACAGTATTGAGGCATGCTATCAGTTGCTTCCATAAGTTCTGCCGAGGTGATCGTGAGATTGTTGATCCGCGTGAGAGCTAAGCAGTCTGCTTCTTCTTGTGATGTCAACTGGTGTTCTATGGGACCACCGCATCCTATCAACAACAGGACAGAGGAGGTGAATAATAGAATGATGGAATATAGTACGGTTTGCATAAGTCAGTCCCCCTTTTAGCAAGCAGACTTCTTGCTAAGCCAAGTAACCTCAAGGAGCGAAGCAAAAAGAAACAGCACAGCAAACGCTCCCGTGGGATGGATATTTCTAGAGCATTATATCTCACAGTTCTTTCAAGGACTATAAGGGTATAACAAACCAACTAGGTTTATATTGTTTTGGGAATAGCTATTCTTAATAATTTTGCTCAGGGGGGCCCCTCTACTATCATAAAGATTGTAGTCGAAAGTATAAGTGGGCCGAAAGAAAGTCTTTCAATACCTACAGAACTGTAGCACATAGGAGGAGATGCTGACATGAACTGTTTAGTAACCTGCATATCGGTGTTTTTGATGATTTTACCTACCATCATTATGGCTAGCGATGTTGAGGGCAAACTAGTCCAGGTTCGGGCCGATGATGGGATCGTGCTAAATGGGGCACTTTGGGCACCTACAAGCGGAAGCGCACGTGTGGGGGTTGTACTGGCTGCGGGTACTGGAGAAGAGTTTTATGACAACCAATGGATTAGTGAACGCTATGCACAAGCTGGCTATTGGGTAATATCTTTGAATCGACGTGATCATGGCAACAACTTTGGATATCATAAGCTCGAAATTTCGGCCTTGGATCATCGGTATGCCGTTGATTTACTCACGTCTAAGGGAGTAGAAAACATAGTGCTGGCAGGCCATAGTTACGGGACTGTGACCGTTCCCTACTACGTTATGCTCACCAATGATTCCCGAATAAAAGGGTTAGTGCTCACCTCTGCTCTAGGCGATCTGCGTGTAGGTACTCGCATTGCTGTTGGAGGACAGAAAAAGTATAACCAGATTGTTTCCCAGGCACGAGAGATGGTTTCGACGGGTCGTGGACAGGAGTCTTTTCTAATGTCCCCACTAAGTGCAAATAGCCGTCCCATTATGCATAACTACGCGACTTTTTTGGACAAACGAGGACCAGACTCTAACGCAGTGCCGTACGAGATTCTCAAGAAGGTTAAGAATAGGCCTATTTTGGCAATTAGAGATCCTGCAGATCCTTTACCCGCTACGCTCCCGCCGGCACAACAGCAACTGGAAGAGTCCAATCCGAACCTTCAATATAAGCTTCTACCAGACATCTACGATGGCAAGATGGATCCAGCTTCCCACGGGTTCGTGCGACGACAGGATGAAGTTTTCGGCATCATCGAGACATGGCTCCATCAGCATGGGCTGCATCCATAATGATAAGAGGGTAGCTGGGTCCACAATTAGACACTCCCTCGAGCATCAATAGGGTCGTACAAGATGGCTCCTAGCGATTACGGCCTCTCATTTGTGTCTAATTAATTTTCTGATTTGTACGATGACAAGGGGGTATCTCCATATCAGTTCAATGCGTATTCTCGGGATGTAAAAGAACATCATCAGTGTAGTAGTCTGTAAATTAAGTGCTTAGGTGTTGACCCTTCATCGTAAATATTTGAAAATGAAGCGGAGTCGGGGCGTGGCGCAGCCTGGTAGCGCACCTGAATGGGGTTCAGGGGGTCGGAGGTTCGAATCCTCTCGCCCCGACCAATCTTTTTTGATCAGTTCGATTGAGTGGACTGTCTGTGTTTTCTATCTTGGAATATCTTGAAAAGATTGCCTTCGGACAACTATAGACCTATTATCTGAGAATAGTGTTTTCCACAGCCTTGGTAAAAACAGCGCAGTCTTTTATCCAAAGTAGGCGTGGGTTCCTGAAGACCGCTGTGGGGTGGTCCACGTTTGGCAAGGCATTCTTATCTATGACGCCGTTGATTCACTCTCAGGATCAGTCCAGCATTTTCAAGAGGATTCTTGGCAAAGATCAACGAATGATTGTGCACAACTGGGAACCGGGAGTTCTGGAAACCCCACTAGAACTATTGCGCCAGCATGCGATCACTCCTAAGGAGCTCTTATTTGTTCGTAACAACCAAGTCCCAGACGGTGCGTTGACCATGACACCTCTGCCTCTAAAAGACTGGATTGTAGAGATGATTGGGCTTGTGAAATATCCACAGGTCATTCTCGCAGAGGACTTGACCCGCTATGAGCAAGTAGAGGTAGAAATGCTTCTGCAGTGCTCGGGGAATGGCCGTTCTTATTACGCAACGAGTGCTAGGACGAGGGGAACCCAATGGGGAAAAGGAGGTTTGGGAAACATCCGCTGGGGGGGGGTGCCTCTGAAACTGGTGGTGGAAGCATTGAAACTCGAAGTCGATCCGGCTGCTCGTTTTATTACTGCAGAAGGTAAGGATGCACCGGTACCGGGCGCAGCAGACTTTGAACACAGTCTCCCCCTTGAAGATGTCTTGGACCGAGCAATTCTAGCCTTGCGGATGAATGGGGAACCCATTCCGGCAATCCATGGAGGCCCCGTTCGGCTCATCATACCTGGATACTATGGCACCATGAATATTAAATGGCTCAATCGATTGCGTTTTGGAGTGCAAGAGACCAACAACTATAATCACATTCCTCGATATCGTACGTTCAATGACCCTATCCAACCAGGTACAAATCCACCGCTCACTCTCAACAACAGTACTCCCAGTTGGCGCCAAAGAATCAAGAGCATGATTTGGAGCCCATTGGACGGAGATTCGGTTCCAGCAGGACACCTGAAGGTCAGCGGTGTGGCCTGGAATGATGGAGTGGTCAGAATCGAAGGTGTTGAGTTATCGATCGATGATGGGGGAAATTGGCAACAGGCCCAAGTGAGTACATCGTCCAGTCCGTATGGATGGCATCTTTGGGAGTCCACGGTCAAACTGCCTTCCGGTCGACAAGAAATTTGGGCACGGGCAATTGACGCTGCAGGTCGGACTCAACCTCTCGATGGCTCCATTCACTGGAATCCTTCGGGCTACGAGTGGAGTGGTGTCGACAAGGTCAAGATAAGTGTTTCCTAAAGTCCTATTAACCCTTAAATTGAAGTGCCGTAAGTAAAGGGCTTTTTTCAATACTCATCTAGCAATGATATGAAAGTGAGCATCTTCTTGTAGTGAGGTGTTAAACTTTGCGGTCTGTACTAAGTGTGTTTGGCGCTGATCGGGGTAACACATTTTAAAAACAAAGGTGCTGCCCTGTAGTCATCCAGGCTACAGGTATAATGTGTACTAGCGATTTTGGCATTACGTGAGTTTTGAGTATAAGGCGTTCTGTTCTGGATTATGCAAGCTGTTCTCAACCCCTTTAAGTGGATCAGAAGACTTTATGATTGGGTCATAAGCCTCTCCGATCGTCCTCACGCCGGAAGTGCACTGTTTGGCATTGCTGTTGCTGAATCTTCATTTTTCCCAATTCCACCGGATGTTCTTCTAGTTCCTCTTGGTATTGGTGCTCCTAAAAAGGCTCTTCGGTTTGCAGGTATTTGCACAATAGGATCATTATTAGGTGCATTTTTAGGATATCTTGTGGGTCTAGAATTTTATGAACTAATTGGGCAAGAAATTGTGGAACTATATGGGGCCGATGAACAATATCAACGGGTTCAGGAACTGTATCAGGAGTGGGATGCTCTGGCAATTCTTGTAGCGGGTTTTACTCCCATTCCTTTTAAATTATTCACCATTGCTGGTGGGGTTTTTAAGATCAATCTTGCGACTTTCTTGATGGCGACAATAGCCAGTAGAGGCGCGCGGTTCTTTCTCTTGGGTGGTCTGATTAGGTGGTTTGGCCCTGAGATAAGGGATTTTGCGGATCGATATTTTAGTCTGCTTACCGTTCTTTTTGTGATTCTTTTGTTCGGTGGATTTTGGATTGTGAAATATACTACGTAGATTCCAGAATGGTGTGGGTTGGATGGGTGTTGTTGGGTTTATCAGTCGGGGCGTAGCGCAGCTTGGTAGCGCGCACGGTTCGGGACCGTGAGGTCGGAGGTTCAAATCCTCTCGCCCCGACCAAAGTATTTCTTCTTGAGTAAAAGAGATAGTAATGAAAAGAAGGCAGGATAATTCTATTAGGCTTTCGATGGAGTGGATTTTATTTTGTCTACTTGGGTTGCGTGAGACATTCAATGGTTGCACGGCACTGTATTGTTAAGGGGCATGTTCAAGGGGTAGGATTTCGTTTTTTTACCTCGCGCATCGCTCAGGAATGTGACATTAAAGGATGGGTGAAGAATCTTCCAAATGGAGATGTTGAGATATATGCAATAGGCGATAATGGGGCCATGGACACATTTATGAGGAAAATTGAAGAGGGACCATCCTGGGCTATTGTTGAGCACATAACTAGTCGAGATGTGGAGCCTGAGCCATGCTCTAATTTTTTGATTGAGGAGTAAGTATGGAAGAAATGAAAAAATTAATTCGGGAGGTTCCTGATTTTCCTAAGCCGGGAATTCTCTTCTACGATCTCACCACTTTATTAAAGGACTATCATGGTTTGCAGCAGGTCATTGATGGCCTGACAGAGAAATACCAGGGGCATTCAATTGATAGAGTAATAGGGATTGAATCACGGGGCTTCATTTTTGGACCTAGTCTTGCCTATAACCTAAATGCTGGGTTTGTACCGGTTCGAAAGAAGGGCAAACTTCCTGCTGAAACCATCAGTGCTTCTTATGCGCTTGAATATGGAGAGGATGTCCTGGAGATACACAAGGATTCCATCGAACCAAATCAACGAGTTTTAATTGTTGATGATCTCATTGCGACGGGTGGTACGGCTGCAGCCACAGCTCAGATGGTGGAGCAACTAGAAGGGCATGTTGTAGCGTTTGCATTTGTTGTTGAACTAGAAGCTCTCCATGGTATTGCTAAGCTTGATGGGTATGAAGTCTTCTCAATGATTAAGTACTAGTACTTCACTCTGGGAACTCATTTCAATGTTGTCGTTTTGCATCGACACGGTCTTGCAGTAGACGCCCATTATTTGGGATTACGTAATTCTTAATCGAAAGATGGGTGGGGCTAATCTTGGCCAGTAACATTTTCCAACTGCGAGATGTGAGCTCTAGCTTGTTGGATATGTTGGCTGGTCGGGTACTCTTCGGTTAGGCGTTGGTAGTATCTGAGGGCAGCTTCGGTGTTGCCTTCTCCTTCATAGGTCCGTGCAAGTTCTAGAAGTGCTACCGCTTTAGGAAAGGTGTTGGATTCGTCAACCAGAAGTTGTTCAAGTAGAGCTTTGGCTTGCTCACGATCATTGTTGGATTGTGCTAATCGCGCTAGATAGTGCCTGGATAGGTTTTGTATTTCTGGTCTAGAAGCATTCTGGATTATGAAGTCAAAATCGTTTTTTGCGTCTTCCGTTTGGCCCAACTGTTGTTGGATTACTCCAGTATAGTAACGTGATAGAAGTCCAATTTTGGAGTTGGGAGAAGCTTCGACAATCTCAGTGAAAGCCCCCAGAGATTCCTCTAACCGTTCCTGATTCGACTCAAAGAGATATTCGATTTCTGGAGCATCCTCAGCAGGTGGATCTTGTGGATTGTTGACGGGCGTGTGGTAGAGGGAAAGAGTTTCATTGAAGCGCTTTTGGAGCTCGTCTAAGCTCTGTGCCTGGTAGAACGTCCATGCACTAGACCCCACGATCGTTAGCACAAAAACCGCTAAAATGCTTATAATCAGAAAACGATTTTCCGAACACCAGTTATAAATGGCTGCCAAGCCCAACTCGATTTGATCCTGTTGGACAATTTCTTTGCGGGTTAAACGCTTCCGTGCCAAATCAACTCCTTTGCAACAGTTATCGATCGTCCAATTTGCGCCTGGCAGGACTCGAACCTGCGGCACAGGGGTTAGGAACCCCTTGCTCTATCCTCTGAGCTACAGGCGCATAAACGCGCATAGTGTAGCATAAAAATATCCATTTCATCTCTATGTGTCAGTGGTGGCCCCTCACTAGTCTACTACACCCTAGAGCTCTTGTCTGGCAGAGTGACCTCAGGTAGAATTCAGAACTGCACAATTTAGCTAATTAACAAAACCCTGGTAGTATCGCAAAGTAGCTTGCCCAAATTCACACGCTTACCGTCAATGGTACGTACGTTGTTGTGTTCAAAAGCTTACGCAAAGTTCGTGCCTAATATGTATCAATGACATCAGAAAGATAAATATGCTGAAAAGATTTATCTACTTTGTATTGGCGGTACTAACATTGGGTGCCTGTGTAATGATTCCTTATTACACTTGGCACAGCACATGGTTTGGACGACCTCTCAGTGACATTGAATTAACTGAATACCTTCAGAATCAAGATAATCCACGCCGAATCCAGCATGCCTTAACTCAGGTTGCTGAACGTATAGAGGAACGAGGTGATTCGTCTGCTCTCCAGTGGTATGAGGAGGTGATTCGTCTTTCGCAACATCCGGTGCTGCAAGTTCGAGTCACCGTAGCCTGGGTCATGGGACAAGACTCGATGAATAAGTCATTCCATCAGGCACTACTTGGTATGCTTGAAGATGATGCGCTGCTTGTGAGACGGAATGCAGCATTATCACTGGTTGCCTTTGCCGACACCACTGGATTGAAGGAACTACGCACTATGTTGTTACCATACACTATAGTGGCACCCGTAGATGGAGGAGTGACCTATCTTGTTAGTGACGGAGACGAGGTTCGTGTGGGCAATCCACTGGTCAGATTGAGTAGTGAAGACTCTATCCACGAATTACGTTCTCCGCTCTCCAGTTCGATCCAGTCCCTACCAATCTCACACGACTCTGCAGTCAAGGCTGGGATGGCACTAGTAACACTTTCTCCAGATACCAAACATGTCTGGGAATCCCTTCGGGCAATGGCCTTGATAGGTGGCACCGAGGAACTCAAATTAGTAAGTGCCATTTTGGAAAACCCCATTTTTGACGCTGAAATTCAAAGCCAAGCCATCCTTACACGAGAGGCAATCACAAAAAGACTACGAAAAGAGGAAAAGGAAACTGCTGCTCCTAGGATTTGAATTACAGATTATTCCAAACTGGGAGAGTTTCAGTATGGCAGCGAACCATGGTCCGCTTCGTAGTTCTTAAGCGCCACCATGTCGATAGCATCCCATGGACATCCTTCTAAGAAGGTGCCTTCCGGACCATTGCTGATACACTTTTTGCAACCAATACACAACAAAGAATCTACCTCGATGCGGCCAAAAGGAGGATGTTCCTCATCATCTACCCAAATCATACAATCGGCAATGGGACAATAGTCGACACAAGCTGGCGACCCAGCGCATCCAGTACACGCATCGTTAATAACAGCGATAACGGCGGGTTTACGCTTCCTTTGGACGGACCGCTTAATAGTTGACTTGGCCTTAAGTACATCTACAGCCATAACCACCTCATTGTTGCATGAGTCATATTCCGATTCAAGCTTCCTCCGACAAATCCTCCCCGGACTCCAAATCTTTAGACTTGGGATCATCTACACCGAACCAGCTCACTGTATGTTCCGGATAAGCTACTCCCAACATTTTTGCAACGCACTCACGATCCTGTTCCACTCCATATCCCTGACTGGACCCAAAGAGTATGACGGTTTCTTGGTATGGATTTAGAGCTATGCTTCCACCACCATCCACTTTAAAAACACCCCCGCCTTCAATGAAGTCCCTATCTCTTAACTCCCGTTCAACTGCTTGGACTATTTTCTCTTCGAGGCCCTCCCGGTAGGACTGATAGTTTACACCTCGGACTATATCCTTCGTCTGTCCGTTCCGTTCAATCTGAATGAGTAGGTATCTGAACATAACCCCACCCTCCTCCAACTGAACATTGTCGATCTCTGCAAATTCCATCAGTACACCCCTTTTGTATTAACTAAAGATGCATCGACCTAAGTATTCCCAAGGGATTCCAGTTACATAAAACAGAAAGCCAAAATGCGACTGCTTTAGAGCAGCCGCATTTTTATCTAACCACTATAGCTGAATTCGATGTTTTGGCTGGAGTTGGGATCAATCTTTATTTGTTGCTCCTGGGTTCCGTATGTTTCATGCCACACCTCGATCGTGTAGTCACCCGGCGGCATGTTATTGATCTCAAAGGTTCCGTCATCACTCGTCACCGAAAAATACGGATGAGGAACCACGGCAATATAAGATTTCATCCAAGGGTGAATATTGCACTTGACTGGTATGGTGATTTCCTGCCGCGGAAAAGATCTTGTCATCTCCTGGCCAGCGGCCTGGGAAATATTCCACTCACGGTTATTGGCGGGCACGGGATGAATGTTGTGGGTAGCTTGGTCACTGTTGAGCATTTGGATACCCTGGCCCATCTGTACCCCCAGCACATGGGGGGTGTAAAGGCATCCATCCTGATCTAGTACAGCAGGATCTGAAGGTGTCTCAAAACTGTACTGATCCATTCCTTCTTTGATCCATATAAAAACGTTCTTTAGCGTTCCATTGTCATTGACGACAACATCTTGAGAGTAGATAGGTCCGCCGTGTTTTTCCTCACATGAGGGTTCCGCGCCCATGCGGATACGAGCCATTTTGGGAGCCTCTCCCTCAAAACTTACTCGTCCGGTGACAGAACCCGATTGGGAAAGGTCAGGTGCGGAACTCTGTGGTGTTTCCGGTGTTGCTGCGATAGATTCTGCTTCCGGGGCAACCTCAGAAGCGGTTTCTCCACCGCCTCCACAGGCAACCGTCAGACCCAATAGAAACAGACCAATATAAAGTTTCGCCATATTTATTCCTTCCTTTGTCTCAATTGAAATTGTCGTCAGTGCCGTTCGGTTATCTGCTAGTTAGCCGGCGTTGTTCTCCTGCTGTGTATTGGAACATGTATCGTACCATGAGTTCAGCATGATCCTTGGTATAGCTCCTTAAGCTGGGTACATCAGCCAACCCAAACACCCAACGTTGGTCTTGTTGACGAAAGAGTCCGGATGGCATGTTAGTCCCGGGTCTGATGGTTTCTGGGTGAACAATCCATCGTTTTGTCCAATCTGATCTCAGCCTTTCCGGAACCAACAAAAAGTTTGGAGCGGAGGAGTCCGCGTCGGTAGCTGCATCGCCGGTGGCATGGCATCTCAAGCAGGGAGCAGCCTGGTGTGTGAAAAGCTCACGTGCCATTGTCAGTTCTTGCGAGGAAAGTGGGTCCGGTGGAACCGCCGTGTAGGGAAGCGGCTGTTTGGACAAGGCATTGAAAAAACGCACAAGCTGTTGGATTTCACCATCGGACAGGCCAAATGACGGCATGCGGGCCTTCAAATAAGGTCTGACTCCGTTACGATTGGTGTCGGTCTCGCTCAGAGCAGGATTTCTTAGGAATCGTGAGAGCCAGTTCGGGTTCACTCTAGCACCTTCGCCTACTAGACTTGGAGGCAGTTGATCCCTCGAATCTGGATCCTGATAAAGCGGTAGATTCTCCAATACGGTTTCCTGACCGGGACTGAATTGATGACAGGCCATGCAATTGTACTTGGCTACCAACCACCATCCCTTTTGTATTTCTTCCCGATCGTCATCTGGTGCGTAGTGATGCGTCGTAGGAATAACGGATTCTACGCTACCCAGGAGAAAAGTGGTGAGCTGATTAATTTCTTCGGAACTGAGCTCATGATTGGGCATCCTAAGTCGTTCCAAAGGCTCTTTGACTTTACCCTGATCCCACACAGATGGATCAGCTAACTTTCGATCGAAAAATCCCTTAGCGTTGTACCACCCTTCCTGTTTAGCCTGGGTGGTCAAGAGGCCGAAATCAAGGCGTTCAATCGGTTTGCTCCCTTCCTTGGTCAAATCGGTGCCTATTTTCCCCTCATTTTCAAAACCACTAATTTCGTGACAACCGGCACAGCCGAAGTGTTTAACCAAGGCTTGTCCTTGCTTGGCCAAGTTCGAGTCATCCAGATATTCTGCGTCAGGATATGCAGCATCCTCGTGTGCTTGCATCATGAGATAACTAGCGACGTCTCTAGATTCATCCCAGGAGAGGCGCAAATTTGGCATGACAGTCGGTTGCTGAACTTGCAGGAGATGATCTCCCAAAGGACATTGGGCGTGCTGTGGATCGAACTGAAAGGGAAGCCCTTGGCTAGCATAATCTTCAGGAGTGATATCTCTTTGATGGATTGGACAGTACGGCAAAGTACGTTCTTTTGGATTGTGAATCCAACGCACCAAGTAGTCATAGTTAGCCTTTTCTCCCACGCGACTGAGATTGGCGGCAAAGGTGCCACCTGTGGCACCACTCTCTTCTCCAATGGAGTGACAGGCTAGACATCCACGGGTCTCAAAGAGTATTTCCCCTTGCTGTGGGTCTCCAGAAGATTGTTGTGGAAGTTCTACATCAATACCTGATTGCCAGATGTATGCGCTAACCGCTTGGACCTGTTGTTCGTCCAGGCGAAATCTGGGCATTTTCGTTGTGGGTCTAAAGTCGTGTGGATTACTAATCCACACTGGTATCCATTCCTTTTTCAGCTTTGTCTTCACCTCTTTGAGGTTTGGCCCCACCTTCTTAACCTCTAGCATTACATCTGCTTCTCGGACTGTCAGCCTGTCTAGTTGGGTATCGATATCGGCGATGTTGAGGGTGAGAGCATCGGCTTGGTTGTAGAGTCGATCCGCTTCTTCATTAGTCTCGGCACGATCGGCGGTGCTAATAGTGCGCTGCGTTTCCTGTTCAACCTCGTTTCTTTCCAGTCGCAGGTCCAAGATGGACTTCTGTACGCTTCGCAGAAGTCGAGGTTCTGGTTCAAAGCCTTCGCGAGGATGACATCCCTGACAGCCCCTTTGGGAGAAAAGCTGTTTGCCGGCATTTAGCGTGGGAGCAAGTTCCAAGTGCCGGTCCGCTTCGTGGCACTGCAGGCATCCTGCATCGAAATGCGCTTTTGGATAAAGCGGCCAAAGCCAGTGTTTATAATTCCCGTGACCTTCCTTAACCCCGACTGTGGCGACTCCATTACCATTGTGACAAGGAGTACAACCAAAGGTTTCGGGATCGTGAATGGTTAGCAGTTCACGGTTGGAGTGACTCGCAAAGAGGGGGTTTCCTCCCATGGTCTCTGGGGTGAGAATGACGGGTTCACGCACTCCAGCGTGGCATGATTCGCAACGATCAACTAGAGGAGTCTGGCCGTTTGCGGCCACCCGTCCAATGTCGGCATTATAAATCTGCTTGATTTCAACTCTGAAGTTGTCAAGTCGGGTTAACAATCCTTCTACCTGTGCCTCCGTGACGCTGGTTAACCGGGCACTTGCAAAAGTGTTTAGTTCCCGGCGGAGCTGGGTCGAGGGTCTTACAAGTTCGACCGTACGTGCCTGCAGTTCGCCCTGTTTAACCTTCAAAGCGTTGAATTCCTCTTCCATTTCTCCGTAGGAATAGCTTTTTTCAACCAAGCTTCCATCCGGTTCTGGAATTTCAACTGTATACGGGCCTTCCCGTAACTTTTGTAGATCTTCTTCCAGGCTCGCTTTACTGGATTCATTAGCTGTTTCGAGTAAATATATAGCGGCCTGAACCCGGCTGCGGGCTGTAGTGAAGGGTTTGGTAATGGCGGTCAGCTTAGGTCCTAAAATACGTTCTTCCTGCTCAATCTCAGCCAGCGCTGGTTTAATAGCGGTTTCGGCTTCTTGGAGGGCTTGCTCAAGTTCCTGGTATTCATTTGAACCATAGATTGCAGCTTCTTCCTGGGCACGCACCGGTTTCATTTCTACAAGTGCTTTCTGATAGGTTTTAACAAAATCCCGTTGATATCCTATCCATGGGCGCAATCCTAGTATTTCGTCATAGAGGGCCCACACAAGGGTCAGTATGAGTAGCAACGAAAAGATGGCGATGGGTGTGGCCAAGGAGGACGTAGTGATGGGATCCTTTTCGGGCACCGGCCGATCTTCGAGACGGGGGCGTTTCCTTAAGATGCTCATATGTTAAACCAAGGAGTTACCATTACGTATTTGACTCGGAAGAGTAAACGGAGAAGGATCTTCACTGGGAGTGCCCACATGACGACCAAAAAAGTCTGCAAAGTAAGATACTGAACCAGAGTCATTCGTTCATAGATTTTTCGGTTAAACTCATTCCACACAATCAGTTTGTGGGTGAGCCAGCCAAAAACAGCGACGTAAAGACCCACAGCGGTTGCTCCCACTAGACCGATCCATGGCTGGCCTGATGTGATTCCCAGGATTTCGTGTAAATCCCGATTTGTTTCAAAGATTAGGCGGTGGTGATCCCATGTTGCTCCGGGCCAAAACCACATCCATCCCGGGCCACGGATAAAGGTGCCAATAAATACCATGACAAGCCACAAAACCATGAAACCAAATAGAAAAGTAAGAATGGCAAACTTGCGTTGCCGGAAGGTGTAGTAGCCATTACCGAGCGGGTTTAGATCGATATAGGGAATCACCATTAAGCCGACGATGATCAGGGTGGGCATTAAAACTCCAGCAATCCATGGATCGAAGTACACTAGCATCTCCTGAAGGCCCAGAAAGTACCATGGAGCTTTGGACGGATTCATGGTGAGGTTAGGGTTGGCCGGCTCTTCTAGGGGGGCGTTGAGAGTAATGGACCAGATCATAAGAATGACGGTGACCACAATGGCAACAAAGAATTCCACCCTCAACAAGTAAGGCCATACATAGACCTTTTGATCCCATTCTTCGCGGTAAGGTTCGAGTTTCCGGTTATGGGTTTTGGCTAGTTCCTTGTCGTTTTCCAAACGGGCAATAAGGCGATCGTTGGCTAGGGCCTGTCGGAACCCATACCACGTAAAGAATGGGATCAGAACCAGAAGTGCAACGATTGGAATATTGTCGGGTTTAGCAGCAATTTCCCAGAGTTGAGCCCAATCCATTTACTGAGTAACCTCCCCCCTCACCGACCGCTCAAGGGAGCAAAATCGGTTCATTTGACGGCGAAATCGTATATATAACAACATAGCAACCTACCTACGAGGAAACTTCATTTCTTTGCCGAGTACCACCGGAGAAGGTCCTGAGATGCTCCCATCCTTACGGACGCGCCAGAAATGAACCGCCAAAAAGATCGAAATCAGTAGTGGAAGTGCGATGCAGTGCCAAATGTAAGCACGCAGCAGGGCATTAGCATCTACAATCGATCCTCCCAAAAGGGCAAAGCGTACGTCGTTAAACGCAGTCATTCCGAGCTCAGCTCCGAAGGGACCTTCGTGCCCCAAAAAGGGTGTGGCACGGGCCATGTTGGTGCCTACCGTCACTGCCCAAAATCCTAATTGATCGTCCGGGAGTAAATAACCTGTGAAGGACAGCAGTAATGTCAGAACAAGACAAATTACCCCTACCGCCCAGTTGAATTCACGAGGCGGTTTGTAAGATCCGGTCAGAAAGACGCGGAACATGTGTAGCCACACAGTGATAATCATTAAGTGGGCAGCCCAACGATGCATGTTGCGGAGCAGACCTCCAAAGGGAACATCGTTGTGCAAGTACATGATGTCCAGGTAGGCTTGTCCCTTGGTAGGGTGAAAGTAAAACATCAGGAATACACCGGTGAGTGTAAGTATTATGAAAAGATAAAGAGAAATTCCCCCCATGCCCCAAGTGAAGCTAAACCGAACCGCATCCCGATTAACTTTAGCTGGCTGAACATGTAGAAAAACATTTGTTAATACCGCGAGCGCTCGATTGCGAGGAGTATCGTCTAGTTTGTGGCGAAAAACCGATTTCCAGAGTTGAGTTTTCTTGTATTGCTTGGCTGCCTTGAGATCTTCTTCCCCCTTGGCTCGAATAGACTGCAGGCCATCTTTTAGACGACCTACCAGAGAAGACCGTTGTACCGGTTGTTCTTCCGAAGGTTCTTCAGGAAGGTTAGTTTTGTCTTCGTTAGCCATGATTGGGTTTGTAACAGAGGAGTTTTAAAATTTCAGATTAAACCGTTATAAAAGAACCGTCCTCTCCAAACCTACAGGGGGCACCTGGTGGGCACTGATAGAGTGTGCTGGTGTCAACCACAATCTGTCCCTCTGCGTCGAGTTCAACTCTAGCTCGATCCATGGGCCTGGGTGCAGGACCTTCAAAATTGAAACCTTCCGTGTCGTAGCCACTGCCGTGACAAGGGCATTTGAACTTATTCTCACTTTCAACCCAGTCTGGTGTGCAGCCTAAATGGGTGCATATGGCAACGATAACAAAGATACCCTGGGTGTTACGAACGACCCAGATTCTATGTTCTTGTTGGAATCTGGTATCAACTCCGTAACCAAAGTCTGAAGGGAAGCCAATGCGGAACCTTGTTTTGGGTTCAAAAAGGGTGCGGGGAAAGAAAAACCTTAGAGTCATCAGAAAATTGACGCCAAGAAACCCCCAAACACATGCCCAGGCAAAAGTACGCCTACGGATCAGCTTCTTTTCTTCCTGCGCGTCCTTTGCGGCCTGCGCGTCCTTCGCGGCCTGATCATCAGGGACGGTTTTTTCGGTAGTGACCTCAGGGCTATCTTCTGACATAGTCGATGATTAACGATTACAATAAATATCTACAACAGCCATCCTACATCAATAGGCGGACTGTTCAACCTCGCCATTCTACCGGGAAAAATCTGATAACCCCGGAACGAGCACAACATATATATCGAGTTTGTGAAATCTGTCAAGAATCTTTTCTGCTGGGAGTAAACACTCATTTATGATCTCTCCTGAAGGCCGTAATAAGGATGCACGACATAAGTATAATGGGTGGGAACAGAAGGGTTAAAATACCGAAGTTGATGGCTCTGATGGTGCTTTCTGCCTGACCAATCAGGGCCGTCTTGCACAGGGGACATGACTGAGCCAACACCGGGGAAGAGAGCAAAAGAGTAATAAAGCAAAATAGCAGTAAAATGCCAGAACCTCTAGCTAACCGTGGAACCTGAGAAAGTAAATTTTTAAGAGCACGGTGGGGTTGATTCTGTTCCATGATCATAGCGTGTTGTCGTTCTTTTTCGACTACTGGTTCAGAATTCTGAGGCTATCGGGAAACATTATAAACATCATAGCAATACAAAACGCCACTACAGGAACGATAGTCAAAACTAGGCTTGATCTCTCGTAGCGTAGATGCATGAAATAGGCGATAATTAATCCTGCCTTTCCAAAGGATAGAATTAACAGTATGGCTAACATCATGGCCGTGGATAGAGTTTGGTAGGCCAGCACAACCTCAACGATCGTAAGAATTAACAAACTGAACCAAACCAGAAGGACAAGCCTATTGTAATTGCCGTGGTCTGAACTCATTTTCTGTCCTCTTTTCTTTTACTTTCTATCTATTAACATATGTTACTGGCTCTAGACGTTCTCTCCAGCCTAGAGCTGGTTAGATAGCAGGTACACCATGGGGAAAATAAACATCCAAACTAGATCTACAAAGTGCCAATACAGTCCACTGACCTCAACGTCTTCCGCCTCGAACTTGCCTTTTGCAAATCCGTAGGCCACGATGGCCAGATAAATCACTCCCCCGGTAACGTGAGTCATGTGGAGGCCGGTCAGTGTAAAAAAGGAAGCACCAAAAAGACTGCTGGCAGGGGTGATACCCTCGTGAATCAGTTCTATCCATTCGTTAGCATGGAGAATCATAAACACTACTCCTCCTGCTATGGTCCCTAAGAGCCAGATGACCGTTTTTTTGATTTGTTGTCGCTTGGCTGCTGCCACCGCCATCACCATAGTTAGGGAGCTCGAAAGCAGGCAGAAAGTCATCACACTGGCCATCACGATACTAAATTCACCAAATGGTCGAGGCCAATCCACGGAGTTTGCTACACGCAAGTAACTGTAGGCGATTAAAAAGGCTGTAAAAGTTAGAGTATCTGACATGAGGAAGAGCCACATGCCCAGTTTTTTGGAACTGGCTGCGTAAGGGGATTCTCCTCCGTCCCAAGCGGATACTCTGTGTTCACTTGCAATTTCAGTCATCTATTTAACTCCAAAAAAGAAGTAATCCAAAAAGATAAATCCATAATCCATCCATAAAGTGCCAGTAGAGCGCTGTAACTCCCATGATAGTGGCTGCGGAAGTTTTTGAATTCTTCCGTCGAATTTTCCAAGCAACGTACAATAGTGCCCCAACTCCACCCAGGAGATGGAGGCCATGGGTTACGGTCAGAACGTAAAAAAAAGAACTACTGGGATTAGTATCCACGTACACCCCATTGGCGATCAACTGCTGCCAAGTCATCATCTGTCCAGCTAAAAAGGTTGCTCCCAAGGCCGTGGTTCCCCACCACCAGCGTTGGAAGGATTCGGTGTTGGCATAGCTGCGCCGGGCCTTCTCCAAAGTGAAACTACTGATAAGCAGAATAATTGTGTTGGCCCACAAAATACCGGGGAGAGAGGTCGCCTGCCAGTCATCCGAGAGACCACTTCGGACTACCAGAGCACTGGTGAAGGCGGCGAAGACCATTAATATGGCAGCCAGTGCCAGCTTCATTCCAGTGTAGTAGCGGCGTTCCCGTAAGTGTCGGAGGTCACCTCCATTAAATGGAGGAGCTATAGTTGTCATTGCCTAGTGTTCCGTCCTGTCCGGAGTTGTTTGCATAGTAAAGTCTTGTAATTCCCCTGGCACGCTGTATTCGTAGGCTCCGCGATAAACTGTGGGTTCCTCACCAGCGAAGTTGTCATGGGGTGGAGGAGATGGGATGGTCCATTCTAAAGTGGTACAATCCCAGGGATTCATCTCAGCCTTTTGACCCCGGAAGAGACTCCAAAAGAGATTAAAAACGAAGAGAACCTGGGCCGCGATAGTGATGAAGGCTGCTACGGTAATGACTGCGTGAAGAGATATCAAGGGTTCTAGGAAATCAAACCCGGTTAATTCAGGATAACGTCGCGGACTTCCCTCCATGCCCAGGAAGTGCATTGGCATAAAGATGGCATACACCCCTATAAAAGTGATCAAGAAGTGAATCTTTCCCAGGGATTCGTTCATGTGTCGGCCAAACATCTTTGGAAACCAGAAATAGGAGGCCGCAAAGATCCCGAAAATGGCAGCCACTCCCATGATCAGGTGAAAATGTGCTACCACAAAGTATGTATCATGCAGAAAGATATCGGTAGAGGGCTGATTTAGGAACAACCCATCGACTCCGCCGGAAACGAACAAAGACACAAATCCAAGAGAAAACAACATGGCTGTTGTGAGACGGAGGTTTCCTCCCACGATGGTTCCCAGCCAGTTAAATGTTTTGATGGCGGAAGGGACGGCGATGGCTGTAGTTATCAAAGAGAAAAGGATGGCGCTGTAGGGACTCATCCCACTCATGAACATGTGATGGCCCCATACCATAAATCCCAGAATGCCAATGCCTAGCATCGCATAAACCATAGCTCGGTAGCCGAATATAGGTTTGCGGGCAAAGGTGGAGAGGATTTGGGAAGTAACTCCCATGGCTGGAAGGATCGCGATGTACACCTCAGGATGACCAAAAAACCAGAAGAGGTGTTGCCAGAGCAGTGGAGAGCCTCCTTGGTGGTTGATTATCTGGTCACTAACTACCAGACCCCCAGGGATAAAGAAACTAGTTCCTGCCACCCGATCTAACAGTAAGAGAACACCTGCGGACAACAATACACCAAAAGCCAACAGTCCTAATATGGCGGTTACAAACCAGGACCAGACTGTTAAGGGCATCCGCATCAAGCTCATGCCCTTAGCTCGCATATCAATGGTAGTGGCGATAAAGTTCAAAGCTCCCAGCAGGGCGGCAATACAGAATATGGCGATGCTGAGGATCCACAGATTCTGTCCCATTCCCAGGCCAGGCCCTGCTATCTCTCCCAGGGCGCTCAGAGGCGGGTAGCTGGTCCATCCCGCTGTCGGGGGTCCCCCAGTGACAAAGAAGGCAGCTACCAGAACCAGCAGAGCCAGAAAAGTAACCCAGAAGGAGAGCATGTTCAGGATAGGGAATGCCATGTCATCTGCTCCAATCTGGATGGGAAGAAAATAATTCCCAAATCCACCCTGGGGAGCAGTGGTCAAGACGAAAAAGACCATGATGGTTCCGTGCATGGTTAAGAAGGAAAGATAGAACTCCGGAGTCATGACACCACCAGGTGCACCCACCGGGAAAAGGGTCTCCAAAAGAGGAAGTTCCGTTCCCGGCCAGACCAGATTAAAGCGGATGAAGATCGATAGGACCATTCCCACCAAAACAGAGAAAAGAGCCAGAAAGTAATATTGGAGGCCTATGATCTTGTGATCTGTACTGAAAATCCACTTACGAATGAAGCTCGTAGGAGCCTCGTGACGGACAGCATGGGTTGTCGAGGTGGCTTCTGCCATGGTTACACTTCTCCTAAATCTAGAATTCCGATTGTTCCCTAAGCCATGTAGCGTAGTCTTCTTCCGAGAAAATGTCGATAAAGCTTCTCATGCGGTGGTGGCCTAGGCCACACAACTCGGAACAGGCAATTTCATATTTTCCCAATTTCGTTGCCATGAATGTGAGGGGTATGACCATACCAGGTAAGGTATCCTGCTTGACCCGCAACTCTCTCACTGAAAAGGAATGAGTGACATCTTTGGAGCGGAGAAGCAATTCGACAGGACGATCCACGGGGACTGCCATTGTGGGAAGGACGATGTCATCCCTACTGGACGGATCTTCTGGATCCAGACCCAGAGGATTGCCTGCAGAATCATCGATGAGCTCAGGTAAGGTTCGCCCAAATTCACCGTCTGGCCCCGGATATCGAATATTCCACGCAAACTGCTGTCCTGTCACCTCGATTTGAATGGAGTCCGGAGGCGCTTCCTGGATGTACATATCAACCCAAACTTCAAATCCCAACAGCACCATGACGAAAAATAGTATGGCGGTGGCGGTGGTCCAGATGACTTCTAGTTTGTCGTTTCCGTGACTATAAGTCGCCTGCCGGCCAGGCCGTTCACGGTAACGAACGATGAAGTATCCCAGTGCTGCCTGAGCGAGAACAAAAATGATGCCTGTAACTATCAGCGTGTAAACAAATTGGGTATCCAACTGAGCGCCATGAGAGGAAACTGACTCAGGAAACCACCAGAAACGTCCCGCAAATAGAATAGTAGTAATTAGAGTGATGACCCATATGGTTATGGCCAGGAGCATTCATGTATCCTTTCCAAATTCCCATTCCGGTGACCCACGACCGGAAGGACGGTCGTTATTCTATCAACAAAAAAATGATTTACAACTGAACTTTGTGAGCTGTATATCTGCCGGAGCCAAAATTTCGATCATACTAGTCAAGCTCGAATGGTAGTCCACATGTCCGACACTGGTTTCTTCGCTTGGCGTTGAGGGTTTTGCAGTGAGAGCAACGTATGTACATGCGGACGGCAAAAAACTGTGTTATATAGGCGCTCAAGCCCAAAATTGCTACAACAACCAGTGTGCCTAGAATACTCTCTACCATAGGTGTAAGTTTACTGGTTCGTACGTAGCATCACTTGTAGAAAGTCACGGTATTGGATTGCTGGCCGCTCCCGTTGCCGTTTTAATGGAGTCGTAGATTCCCATTCTTTCAAAACAGCTTTGAGCTTGTCCCTTAATCCAAGCGGTAATTATAGGGTGGGGGAGCAGTGCCTGCCCATTGCTTAAGTACTCTAGGCCTTCAAGGACCGTTGCATAGGGACCAAAGCCAAATAGACGAAATGGAATGACCAGAACGTTGTTGCCCCCATCGCTCTCCTTTTGTACATAATTTCTGATTCGTTTCTCTGCGTGAGCACGTTCGTTCTCCCAATCTTCACGGAGTGTTTCAACCTGAACATTTTTGAAAGGACCAAACTGGCGAACCTGAGTGGCTAGATCATCCACGTGTGAGAACCACTGGTCATTGAGTGTGTTGTCGCCCTCTCCATGGGCCAGAATAAGGACCGATTCCATTTCTGGTGAAGTACTTAAAGACGCTACGCGTTCCACAATAATTTGGCCAATCTCTCCTGAATCATAGAGCCCCTCCTGATTTAAAAGTACTTTAGCTGTCTTCTGAATTGGTGACGGGGCCATGGCGCCGGGAATCATCTCAATATCATGGTGACTCATCATGCTCATGTCTTTATGAGCGGGGTGGTGCAAGTACACTGAGGGAGGCTTGGGATGCAGACCTAATAGATACTCTATCTGTTCTCGGAATGATTTTGGTGATACAAAAAGACCGACCACTGCGATGTGGGTTACCCCTTCGGTTTCAAGTTCATGGATGGCTTTTTGTAGAGGTTCGGGCTGTGCCATTCCGAAAGCAATTCTAACTGGGAGAGTCGTGCCAAGAGGGTTAACCGACTCGATGGCCGCAGCATTCCATGCAGGGGACCCGCCATGTGCCATTACCAGAATGCCTGCTCGTACTTCTGGCGGCATTGGTTGCGCTTCACCAATAGGTGAAATCAACATGTGAAAGCACAGAAATATGAAAATACGTTTCAATCTTATTCCTCTGAACAGTAGCATGCGCCACCCTCGAATATCAGGCTGGCCGGGTCAGTCTGATGGTTACAAACGAGGTTTTTCGGGCAACGACCGAGAAGATATCATAGTTTTATTTCAAAGGACTTTGAAAAAGTGAAGAGCATGGCATGTCCGACTTCATTCTGGAACCTGAAAGGCGACGTGGTATAACTTGCAGACAATGTTACAAATGAAACTTGCACCTTATGCGATGCATGATGAATTGACTGAAGGGAGGGCCCACCCAGAGGAACCCCATGGTTATCGTTCCGAATATCAACGCGATCGTGATCGTATTGTCCACACTAAGGCATTTCGAAGATTAGAACATAAGACTCAGGTTTTTGATCCTAATTACTCGGACCATTTTAGAAACCGATTGACTCACACTATCGAAGTAGGCCAGATTACTCGAACGATTAGCCACGTTCTGGGATTAAATACAGATCTATGTGAGGTCTTGGCCTTAAGCCATGACATTGGACACCCCCCTTTCAGTCACGAAGGTGAGCGAGTGTTAGATCAGCTCATGAAAGAGTACGGTTCTGGATTCGAGCACAACTTGCACGCATTACGTATCGTGGAGGATTTTGAAGAGAAGTATGCTTCCTTCAGGGGTCTCAATCTCACTTTTGAAGTTCGCGAAGGTATTGTAAAGCACAGTCAGGACTACTCTCTAGAGGACACACCTTATGTCGATATTCAACAGTATCGTCTCGGACAGTATCCTCCACTGGAGGCACAGCTTATTGACCTAGCGGATGAAATTGCCTATAACACTGCCGACCTGGATGATGGTTATGATTCTGGACTCCTAACCGTGGAGCAAATGGTTGAGCAAGTTGAATTATTCCGATTGACTTATATTCAAGTTGAGCAGCAGTATTCTGACGCTCTTGAAAAAGTCAAAGTTAGTGAGACCGTAAGACAGTTAATCAATATTTTGGCAACTAGTCTCGTATCGGAAAGTCGTGCCGTTTTGGAAGCGGGTGGGATAGACTCGGTTGAGAAGGTTCGTCGTTTTGAGAAACGGCTTTTAGGTTTTGACGAGAAAGTCACTACACAAAATCGTGAGTTGAAAGATTTTCTGCACCGTAATCTTTATGACCATGAAACCATGAGAGAGCCGCGTAAAAAGGCTCAACTCCTTCTAGAGGAACTCTTTCGTTATTACATGGCAAATCCTGAAAAACTTCCTGAGAGTCACTCTGCGCGTATCTCTGTGTTGGGTCTCGAGAGGATAGTATGTGACTATATTGCTGGTATGACTGACAAGTATGCGCAAGCCAAATATGAGGACATCTTAAAATAAACATAACTCTTTTATTTTCAGTTCATTGATTAAGTATGGGAGGGCCAACGTTGCCTTGACAACAAGGACAGACATAAGGTATCTTGCCACATTCTTTTTTAGAAAATCCCCGTAAATAAGGTGGTAGATGGTGTTTGTCGATATCAATTTGCTAAGAGATAGAGACGAGCCGCTTTTGATTACTCAAGATTTTGCTGAGGGAGAACTCAGTGTAGCAAGTGATGTTAGTCTATTGAAACAGCCGGTTCACGCAGAACTCCAGATTTCTCTTTCGGGCGAAAAAATCTGTGTTAATGGGGTTTTAAAAGCCAAATTGGAATTCACCTGCTCTCGTTGTGTAAAGTCTTTTTTTCGCTCTATTAAGAAGAACGTTCAAGTAGTTTACCAACCCGATCCCGTGGTGGAAGGAGAAGGTGAAGAATTCAGCTTGATCTATACGGACCTGGATGTAGGTTTTTATCATGGTCAGCAACTGGATGTGGCCGCTTTGATCTCCGAGCAGGTTGTTTTGGAAGTTCCTATGAAACCCGTGTGTAAAGAGCAGTGTGGTGGATTGTGCGACCAGTGTGGAATGGATCTTAATGAGGGCAGTTGTGATTGTCAGCGTCGCAGTGTAGATCCGCGACTAGTGGCTTTGGAAGAATTAAAGAAAAGAATTGAGAAGCAGTGACAAGGATTGGGAAATGGAGGAATAGAGATGGCAAATCCGAAGAGAAGACATTCCAAATCAAGAACTGGGAAACGACGGGCACATGACTTCCTGACTGCTCCCAGTCTTTCCATATGCAGCAATTGTGGAGGAGCGGTGTTGCCGCATCGAGTGTGCCCAAACTGTGGCTATTACAAGGGCCAGCAGGTTATTGAAGTGGAGACAGTCTAACTTCGTATCATCTTACGTGCGTTTGTTCATTTGAAACTATTTTGTCAGGTTGGCTTGTACCCAACACCAAACCACGCCAAGGTCACACTAATACAGATTGAGAGGTTGGGCTACGGAAGCACCTCAATGTAAAAGAGCGAGGATGCTGATATATAAATATGCAGGCATTTGTCTTTCCTGGACAAGGTTCCCAACATCGTGGCATGGGCAAAGATCTGGTCGACCAGTTTAGTGAGGCTCGCCATGTTTTTGAAGAAGCGGACGAAGCTCTTGGTTTTTCCTTGAGTCAAATCTGTTTCGAGGGTTCCAAGGACCAGCTTCAACTGACTAAAAATACCCAGCCAGCCATGTTAGTGGTTTCGATTGCATTGTTCAGAATTTTGGAGAAGCGAGGCCACACTCCCGATTTCGTGGCAGGACACAGCGTCGGGGAGCATGCTGCGGTGGTCGCTGCTGGGGGGATTGATTTTAGGGATGCTGTACGTTTGGTACACAAGCGAGGTCTTTTGATGCAGGAAGTAGTCCCGGTCGGAGCAGGGGCCATGGCAGCTATATTGGGGTTGGAGTTACCTGATGTAGAGAACATCTGCCGAGAGGTAGCCCGGGATGAGGTGGTTTCTCCCGCAAACATTAATTCGATAAATCAAGTTGTTATCTCAGGGCATCGTCAAGCTGTGGATCGGGCAACGAAGCTAGCCCATACTAGAGGAGCCCGTAAAGTTGTTGATTTGCCAGTGAGTGCTCCTTTTCATTGTGAGTTGATGAAGCCAGTGGAGAGTCGTCTTCTAAAGGCAATGGCATCAATTTCCTTGTGTGATCTCAAGGTTCCTTTGGTGAATAATTTAGAGGCTAGGGCGGTGAGAGATGTCAGGGAGGTTCGTGATGGATTGATCCGACAGGTTTCCTCGCCTGTGTTGTGGTCAAGTAGTATAGAAAAACTGGTTGAGATGGGAGTTTCGACTTTTGTTGAAGTCGGTCCGGGGAAGGTACTGAGAGGTCTAATCCGAAAAATTGCCCCTTCCGTCAACGTTTTAAATGTGGGGAATAGGGAACAGGTGGAAGATTATGTATGACTTTTCTGATCAGGTGGCATTGGTGACTGGAGCTTCGCGAGGCATCGGCCGACAGATAGCCTTGGAATTGTTTTCTCATGGAGCAACTGTAATTTTGGCAAGCCGCTCACAGGAAGATAGTGAGGTTGTGGCTGAGTCGATCCGAGAACAAGGCGGAGTAGCCTTGGCTGTACAGATGGATGTGGGACAGCCCGATCAGGTTAAAAATGCCCTGACTCATGTGGAAGAATCTTTTAAGAGAATCGACATTGTGGTCAACAATGCTGGGATTACGCGTGACAGTATGTTGCTCCGAATGAAAGAGGAAGAGTGGGAAGAAGTTCTGAACGTCAATTTGAATGGGGCTTTCTATGTGACCAGGAAGGTGGTGGCAGGAATGGTTCGTCAGCGATACGGACGGGTTGTCAACATCACTTCGGTAGTGGGCCAAATGGGGAACCCTGGACAAATTAATTATGCAGCCAGTAAGGCCGGAATCATCGGGTTTACCAAAGCTCTGGCACGGGAAGTCGCATCTCGCAACATTACCGTCAATGCTATCGCACCAGGATTCATTAGCACGGATATGACTGCTAACCTGCAGGAGTCGGTGAGGGATAGATTGAAGGATAGTATCCCAGTAAAAAGATTTGGTTCTGTACAGGATGTAGCTTGCGGTGCACTCTTCCTAGCCTCAAAAGAGGCTGGATATATCACAGGGCATGTGCTAAGTATTAACGGCGGAATGTATATGTGACATATAACACGGTCAACGAATGGAGGAAAAATGGCATCAGTGGAGGAAAGTGTTAAGGCAATCATCGCAGATCAGCTTGGGGTAGCCGAGGCCGACATGAAGTCAGAAGCCCATTTCGTGGATGACCTCGGAGCTGACTCTCTGGATACTGTTGAGCTGGTAATGAAGTTTGAAGACGACTTTGGTATGGAAATTCCAGATGAGGATGCTGAGAAAATCCAGACGGTGCAAAACGCCATCGACTACATTCAATCCCATCAGGGATAATTCCTGGGGTTAGAGTTGAAAAGAAGGGTTGTGGTGACAGGTGTAGGGTTAGTTTCGGCCCTTGGCTTGGACACCAAAAGCACATGGAGTGCACTGCTAGAAGGCCGGAGTGGAGCGGCTCCGATCACTCACTTCGATGCGAGTGATTTCTCCACACGGTTTGCTGCCGAGGTGAAGAGATTTGATCCCCTGAGCTATGTCGACAAAAAAAATGCTCGTAAGATGGATCTTTTTATCCTTTATGCGATTGCGGCGGGTGACTTGGCTGTGGAGACTTCCTGTCTCGAGATTAGTGATTCAAACAGAACCCGAATCGGTGTTTATATTGGTTCTGGAATCGGGGGATTTGGAACAATAGAATCCGAACACACAAAGTTTATGGGTAAGGGCCCCCGCAAAATTTCTCCTTTTTTTATTCCTGCCAGTATCGGCAATCTGGCCACGGGACAGGTCTCTATTCGTTTGGGTGCAGCGGGCCCAAACTCTGCAACTTGCACGGCATGTTCTGCTGGGTCTCATGCCATAGGGGATTCCTTCAAGATCATTGAGAGAGGAGCTGCAGATGTTATGATTGCAGGAGGGTCTGAGGCAGCCATTACGCCCATGGGAGTGGGTGGATTTGCTGCTCTGAGAGCTCTATCAACCCGCAATAACGAGCCCGAGAGGGCAAGTAGGCCTTTTGACCGAGATCGTGATGGGTTTGTGATTGGCGAGGGTGCCGGGCTTCTCGTGCTGGAAGCACTAGAACACGCTCTTCATCGAGGAGCTCCGATCTATGCTGAAATTGTAGGATATGGAATGAGTGGAGACGCCCACCATATGACTGCTCCTCCAGACGACGGATCTGGAGCCGTGCGAGTCATGCAGGCTACCCTGGAAGATGCAGGGGTGGAGCCGACGGCAGTTGATTATGTAAATGCTCACGGAACCAGTACGCCTCCCAATGATCGAATCGAAACGAAGGCCGTCAAAACGGTTTTTGGTGAACATGCCTACAACTTAGCTATTAGTTCGACTAAGTCTATGACTGGCCACCTCTTAGGGGCTGCGGGGGGACTGGAGGCTGGGATCACTGCTCTAGCTATCAGACATCAGACCATTCCTCCTACCACCAACCTAGAAAACACCGATCCAGAGTGTGATCTAGACTATGTGCCAAATGAGCCTAGAGAGGCGTATATAGGCTACGCTCTGTCTAATTCTTTTGGGTTTGGCGGCACTAACGCGGCTATTCTACTCAAAAAATTCGAGGGTTAATTTCAAAATGACATGTCCGTAGCTATGAGATCCTTAATGTTTGGGATCCTATTAAGCTCACCAGTGTGTTATAATGCACCCTTGAACTTGGGCGACAACTCCATCCTTGCTCTTCGAGCTTTTTTTTGCCGACTGGTGGGTACAGCATCTAGGGTGTTGTAGCTCGCTTTAGGTCATTAGATCGCAATGGCTGATCAATCCTCACAACAATCGAGTAAAAGAAGTCGGTTGGCAAAAATGTTTCTTGGATCCAACCAGGGCGGAGGGCATCTCATTGCCCAACTAAACCTTTTGGAAATTTTCGTGGGGTTTGGAGTCTGCCTGGTGGTTGCCTTCCTGTTGTTTGAGTTTGAGTTCCAGAGTATTCCCGATTACCAAATCGGAGATATTGCCGATCGGAACATCGAAGCTCCCTACGATTTCACGGTAGCAGATCAGGAGGCTACGTTTGAAAAGGAAGAAGAAACTAGGAGGACTGTGCCGGCGGTGTTCGACCTAGATTTGAAGATAAACAACCGTATAACCGCTGAATTCCGAGGTGCTTTCGCGGAGGCAAGACGCCTAATCGTTGAAGAGAGGGCCACTTCCGAAGGGGTAGATATTTTACCGATTCTTCGAGAAAGACTGCCGCGCTTTGCCCAGGGTGGTGTTTTGGAAATCTGTTTGCAGCGTTCTTTTTCCTCCGATTTGGAGAATCAGATGGTGGGACTTGTGCAAGAAGGCATGAAATCACCAGGAGTTGTTTTAAGTCGCGATACATTACTGCCTTATCAGGCACAGGGTTTGGTCTTGCGCAATACCATTTCCAAGGAGGATGAGCTTCTTCAGGACTGGACGGCCCTACGGGATCAGAACCAGGCACGTGATTTGTTAAGGCAAAATGAATATCAGTTGACCGGGCTAGCTGGTGAAGAAAAAAAGGAGATTATAAATTTTTTAGAAAGCTGGATTGTCCCAAATGTCTCTTATAACGCAAGTGCGAGTCGTGATACAGAACAACTCTATATGCAAGAGGTGAACCCTGTGCTGATACAGATAAAGAAGGGTCGGACTCTAGTGCGTACCGGAGATGAGATCAAGACTACAGAAAAGGCGATCCTGGATCAGCTTATGGAGTTGCAGCAGCCTCGGAGCTCGCTGGGTAAGTTTGCAGGGATTCTACTGATTGTGATTTTCTTTCTCTTTGCTGCTTGGCAGTATTTGCTTTCTTACCAAAAACAGTTTAAGAAAATTCGAAGCTACTATCTCCTACTCGCCCTGATCTTGTGTGCCAATTTGTTGGTGACAAGAATCTGTATTTTTTTGGCCGAGGTCGTTGGAGAGAGACTTCGATTAGAAAGTCTGCAAAATCCTAGTGAATTCTATTTTCTCGCGCCCGTAGCCTTTGGTGCTATTTTGACAATTCTCTTAGTTGATATTCAGCTTTCTGTCCTCTTTGCTCTTATCTTTGCGGTTTTTGTTGGTCTCCTAACCGAACAGATGGGAATGTTTGTGTACTCCCTTACAGGCAGTTTAGCGGCCATTTACTTAATGGGAACCTATCGGGATCGAGTTGCCATTATCAAAGGGGGAGGTGTCATTGGCCTAGTCAATGGCCTAACTGTTGTAGCTCTTCAACTCTTTACTTCGGACGTGGGTTTTCAGTTCGCACCTCTTTTAGTGCGGATATTGTTTGGTATTACGAGCGGGTTTTTTGCTGCGATGCTGGCTTCTTTATGCCTTCCCATCCTCGAATATATGTTCAATATAACCACGGATGTGAAGTTGCTTGAGTTGTCGAATTTGAACAATCCTGTTTTACGACGTCTAGCAGCAGAAGCCCCGGGCACTTATCATCACAGCATCATCGTGGGGTCGCTAGCGGAGGCCGCTGCCGGGGCGATTGGGGCGAATATTCTGCTCGTTCGAGTTGGTGCCTACTATCATGATATTGGGAAACTTAAGAATCCCGAATATTACATCGAAAATCAGTTCTACACGACATCTAATAAGCATGAAACCTTATCTCCCAGCATGTCCAGTCTCATTTTAGCCAGCCATGTTAAAGATGGTTTGGCACTGGCTGATGAGCTCAAACTGGTGTCTGAGGTACGTGACTTGATTCCCCAGCACCATGGCACACGGGTGATGAATTTTTTCTATCAGAAGGCTAAGGATGCCTCTGACGGAAAAGAGAGGGCAGTAAAGAAAGATGATTTTCGATACCCTGGTCCCAAACCGCAAAGCAAGGAGGCAGCAATTTTAATGCTGGCTGACCAAATGGAAGCAGCAGCTCGTACTCTCCAAAATCCAAGTCCAAGCCAGATCCGGAGTATGACGCGCCGTCTGATCCAGTCTACTATCGAGGATCAACAGTTCGATGAGTGTGATATCACGATGCAGGAGTTGGATAACATTCTTCGTGCTTTTGAACGTGTGATAACGGGAATGCACCATCACCGAATCGAGTATCCAGGGTTTGATTTTAACCAAGGAGCAGAAGAAAAGCAGTTTGACCAGACACAGGCGGAAAGTCAACGTATTCAATAGGCAGCGCAAGCTTCCTGTTGAAGTGACTCCCCTCAGAGAATTCCTTTATCAGCTGTCCGGGCAAATGGCCCTAGAAACCTCGTTTACTGTAGTGCTGATCAGCGACTCGGCTATGAAAAGTTACAACCGACAATTTAGGGGAGAAAATCAGACCACTGATGTTCTCGCTTTTCCTGACGATGATAATGCTCAAGAAGATCCCTACTTGGGGGATATCCTCATTTGTGTAGAAATGGCTGACCGACAAAGAAAGAGGACTTTGTTGGAGGAGCTAAAATTACTTTCTCTCCATGGCTTGCTTCATCTGTTGGGCTATGATCACCACACCGATGGTGGAACAATGGAGATTTTGGAAAAACGACTAAGGGGAGAATTTAAACTTCATTGAGTTGGCTTAGCGTGGAAGTATTCACTCTTGTTTTTCTAGTGGTTGTACTTTTTCTCCTTTCGGTACTTGAGAGTGCAATCTCCCGCATCTCTAGGTTGTCGCTGAAAGTCTTGGCTGAGCGAAAACAAAGTTCCAAAGTGCATCTGTTGCAGGATATTGCCAACGACCGGATTCAGTTCTTGTTGCCCATACAATTTGGGAGCCAAGTTTTGCTCGTGATCTCAGCGGTGGTTATCAGTAACATCTTCTACGAGTTAGATGTCAACTATGCTCCTATTTGGACATTTGTTGGAATGGTATTTGTGATCGTGCTTTTTCGGCAACTATTTCCAAAACTGATAGTTCAGTCCGAACCTGAGCGTGTGCTTTTACAGCTTCTTCCCGTACTGAGCCCTTTGTACGGTCTCCTGCGCTGGATGAGTATGCCACTGATAGGTTTTCTGCGAATTTTTAAGTCTTCACAGCTAAAGAGCCAGATGGGTGTCGATGAGGAGGCTGGTGAAGAGGAAATACAGGCTTACTTAGGAGTGGGGGAGGAAGAAGGGATTATAGAAGAGGATGAAAGTGAGCTAATCCAATCCGCTCTACAATTCTCCGACACGCTGGTACGTGGCATCATGACACCGCGGAATGAAATAGTGGCTATCGAGGAGAATGCAACCATTACCGAATTGAAGGACGTAATGGTTTCCAGTAAGTTTTCCAGAATTCCGGTTTATCGTGAGCGGATTGACCACATTGTTGGTGTGGTCTACGTACGCAGTCTATTGGCCTATCTAGGAGATGGGAATGGAAAGGACCCAATCACACCTCTGATCAACAAGCCTTGGTTTGTTCCTGAAATTAAGAAGGTATCAGCGTTACTCAAGGAAATGCAGCTCAACGCTATGCACATGGCCATCCTGATCGACGAATACACTTCTGTTTCCGGACTTGTAACTATTGAAGATGTACTCGAAGAGATTGTTGGGGAGATCCGCGATGAGGATGAGCTAGAAAAAATCAATCTGGCCTATGTTGGGGAGGGCCACTACATTGTACATGGCGGCGCAGAGATAGGAGAGTTAGAGGAGATCTTAGAAATAGATCTTGGAAATCTGGATATTACTACTGTATCAGGATTGATCGTGGATCACCTCGGTAGAGTTCCTACTTCTGGAGAAACTATAAATTTATCCGGACTTTGCGTAGAGGTTCTTAGCTCGGATCAGAAGAAAATTCAAACAATGCGAGTTAAAAAGAAAGTGACACAATAGTGACGTAATGACGTAATAGGGTTTACGTTTGTGTATCTGTCCACACACCTTGGCGTGTTTCTACGACCCCTATTGTTCTTGCGCATCCATTGGTCTATTGTTTTATTGCTATGCAAGACTCTGAAAATCTGCACGAGAATTTCATGAGACGAGCCATTTCTCTGGCTGGCCGAGGACTTGGCCATGTAAGTCCAAATCCCGTGGTCGGAGCGGTAGTGGTAAAGAAGGGTAGGGTCGTGGGATATGGCTATCACCTCTACGAAGCCCGAGATCATGCTGAAGTGATTGCACTTGAGCGTGCGGGGGTCCAGGCAAAGGGAGCTACTCTTTACGTTAATATGGAACCCTGCGCTCACCATGGGAGAACCCCTCCATGTGTAGATCGGATTGTAGAATCAGGGATAAAAAAAGTTTTTGTGGCGGTGCGCGATCCCTATCGGCACGGATCGCTTCGAGGTATACCAAGACTTCGCAGGCAGCAAATTGACGTTGATTTAGGGCTCTGTAGTGAGAGGGCAACCCGGCAGAATGAAGTATTTCTGCATTTTGCCGTGACCACCCGTCCATTTGTGTTGCTGAAGTTAGCGTTAACTTTGGATGGTCGTATTGCGACCAGCAGTGGTGATTCCCAGTGGATTACTCAGGCGAATGCCCGTCAGATGGTCCACCGAATTCGCTACCACTATGATGCGATTCTTGTGGGTAGTAAAACAGTGCTACAGGACGATCCTGCTTTAGATGTACGTTGGAACAGACGCGTACGTAACAAGATCACTAAAGTGATTTTAGACTCAAGGCTGCGCACTCCCGAGCAGGCTAAGCTATTTGCCTCCTCTGATCGTGTGATCATTTTCCACAGTCGTCGAGCAGCTAAGAAACGACTGGTTGCGCTGGCAAAGAAGGCTGAATTGATCAGAATATCGGAGAGAGACGGTCTGTTGCAATGGGACAGAATACTGGATCATCTAGGTCACCTGAAAATCACTAGTGTTGTCATTGAAGGTGGGGCTCGCGTCGCTGCTTCGGCTCTACAGGCCCAAGCAGTACAGAAGATTAATTTCTTCTATGGGCCAAAGATCATTGGTAGTAGTGGTCAGCCAGGCATTGGGGATCTGGGCATTGATCAGCTACGTGAGGCGGTGAACTTAGAGAAGACTCGGGTGTTTACTTCTCACTCTCTTCGGCCTGATTTTATGGTGGAAGGCTATCTCAAAGGGTAGAAGGATGCTTAAAAACGACCATTAGTTTTTAACTGCTCAGAATAACTCAGAAACTGTCTTTGCCCATCTCCCACGCTCTTTTTCCTATTGTTCTATTTACGAGACACTCCATTCACTTTTCTTGTAGCGGTTTAAGTAGAGTAGAGAGGTTGCCTATATTGTACTTCTCTTCCAACTCTGAGATTACTGAACTCACCCCTCCCGTATCCTCCCCAAGGCTCAGTTGTACCTTGTCAATTAGGGGGTCGACTTGAAATTTCAAGTTCTTCCGTTCCCTTATTCTACGGGCTCCTGTACTGGCAAAGTAGTGACCAAGGCTTCTGGCAGCTGGATAGAAAAAGAAGATGTTGGGGCCTGGAATCGGGGCCAAGACAATACCCAAAATGGCAATAAGCCCAGCGATGTATGTCCAAAGGGTGTGTTTGTTAATGCATAACCTAATGAAATGGAGTAGTTTCTGTTACGCTTCGGCCGGGTTCATCTCGGCTGGGTACAACACTAGCAAGTCGGAAGAATGCCGAAGTTGGGAGCAGAGTCGTTCGTGGTAATCTATCTTACTGACCAGCTTCTTGTAGGTGTCGTGGATACTGCGCCTGAGTGAACCCATTTGCTGAGGTTCTGTAGAGACCTCATAGTCATTGGCATCTTTGCCCCCAATGGGATATACATTTCCCTTGTCAGTTTTGAAAAGGAGTAGATTCGTAGTCATATGGTTGTTCCCAGCTCATTGCTTTTGGCATTCTTGTGGAGTTTTACCGATAATCCTATTCCGATGTCACTACTCATTGCGCTAAATTCTTTGATAGGGACAGGTACTGGGATATTCGTTTAACGACATCAGTGCTTTGATTAATGTCAGAGATAATAGCCACTGAATGAGCTCCCGCGTCCCACAATTCCTGCGCTCTTTCCAAAGATATCCCTCCGATGGCAACCACTGGACATCGGCTTTCAGCAGCCAAATTCTTGAAGGTTTCAACCCCGACCGGAGGATTTGCTGTTGGGATGGTGGAGGTTGGGAAGATAGGACCCAGGGCGACATAGTCGATGTCTTCACATTGTGCTTTCTGGAACTGATACCTATTGTGTGTAGATAGGCCAATCAGGGCCTTGTTCCCCAGCAGTTTTCGTGCGGCTTTAACCGGCAAGTCGTTTTGGCCGAGGTGAATTCCGTTTGCCGAGACTGCCAAAGCTAGATCTGTTCGGTTGTTGACTAGAAACTGTCCCTTGAAGGAGTTACACAGAGATCGTACTTCGAGCAACTGGCGGTACAATACTGAATCAGATAGAGAGGTATCCCGAATCTGGACAAAGTTCCCGCCTCCTTGGAGATATTTTTCAGCTAACTGAGCATGGTTCCAGTCGTGTCTATTGTTCAGACTGGTGATGGGGTATACCTTTCCGAGTTGGAGGGATCTCATCAGGTTCTAAAGAACGAAAGAGAAAAATCTATTAAGATTGCAAGGGGTTTTTTGAAATAGCCGCTTAGGATGACGGCAATAGCAAGTGGGCATATGTAGCGTACTAAAAAGATCCAAGTTGGCGCTTGTGAAAAGGAAGGACATCCAGAATGGATTTCTTCCACTGCATTTTGAATGCCCCACTTCCAACCAACAAAAACGCAAATAAAGAGGGCTCCGACTGCCAGAGATATCTCTCCGAAGTATAAAAACACTAGGTCCATTAAACCTGAGAGGCGATCGATAGATCCATTGCTTAAGGCACAAGGAACCCCTACCAGGAACGCGGAAGAACCTACTAGTAAAGTCGTCGTTTTTCTTTGCCATCCAAGTTGGTCAATGAAATAGGCAACGACCACTTCGAGAAGTGAAATTGCTGAAGTTAGGGCTGCGATGGCCAGAAGGCAGAAAAAGATCGTGCCGAAAAGTTGCCCTAAAGGAATGGCGTTGAAAATGTTAGGGAGGACAAGAAAAATGAGGCCTGGTCCTTCCGCGGGAGACAATCCTGAAACTGAAAACAAAGCTGGGAAAATAGCAAATCCAGCAAGAAATGCAATTAGTGTATCAGCGAGGCTGACGTAAAGTGCGCTGGACACCAGATTATCATCTTTCCCGAGGTAACTACCGTAAGTGATCATGGCACCCATGCCCAAACTGAGGGTGAAGAAGGCATGTCCGAGAGCAGATCCGACGACGGCAGAATCAACTTTGCTGAAATCAGGAGTTAGATAGAAACTGAGTCCTAAGTGTGCTCCCGGAAGCGTAACGGAGCGGATGACCAGAAGAACAAGAAGAACAATCATGAGAGGCATCAAGATCTTGGTCGCTTTTTCAATGCCTCCTCGAATTCCACCTCTGACAATCCAAATCGTGGTTGCCACAATGAGGAATTGATAGAAGATGACTGAATAGCCATCGGCGATAAAGTCTGTAAAAATTCTTTTTATATCAGCTTGATCTAATCCGTAAAATTGTCCGGTGAGGGTGACGAAAATGTATTTAAGGGTCCAGGCGGCAACCACAGTGTAAGCACTGAGAATCATGAAGCCGGTCAAAACCCCCAAAGCCCCCACTGCTTTCCACCAAGTTTGTGGTGCAAGTGATTTAAATGCACCTACTGGATCACTGATAGCTTTTCGCCCCATAGACAGTTCTGCAATCATCACGGGAACCCCGATGAGGATGACACAACCCAGATAGATCAAAACAAAGGCGGCTCCTCCATTTTCCCCAGTCATGGTTGGGAACCTCCAGATATTTCCCAATCCAATTGCTGAACCGGATGCAGCCAGGATAAAACCCAGCTTTGATCCCCAGATACCTCTTGTTGATTTAGTTTTCACAACGTTAGTTTTGAGCCTTTAATTTTTCCAAGAATGCGGTGTCGAACTGGCCCTTCACGAAATCTGGATGGTTGATAATTTTTTTGTGTAAAGGGATGCTAGTTTTGATCCCTTCGATGACAAATACATCCAGAGCCCGGTTCAGGCGGTCCAGGGCTTCCTGCCTGTCGACGCCATGGGCGATAACTTTAGCGATTAGGGAATCATAATAGGGTGGGACTGAACAAGAGGTGTGAACGGTAGAGTCGACACGGATTCCAGGTCCCCCAGGGGGATGGTACGCGGTTACCTTGCCAGGAGAAGGAACGAAGGTCTCAGGGCACTCGGCATTAATGCGACACTCTACACTATGCCCACGAAAGTCAATGTCTTCCTGTGAATAGATGAATTTTTCTCCGGCAGCACTTCGCATTTGTTCTTTGACAATATCCAGCCCAGTTACCATTTCTGTTACGGGATGTTCTACTTGAACCCGGGTATTCATCTCAATAAAGTAATAGTTCCCATCGGGCTCAAAGAGGAACTCAATAGTTCCGACGTTTTGATAATTTATATCTTTCATCGCTTGAACGACCTGTTGGCCTAGTTCTTGACGTAGTTTTGCAGACATGATGGGGCTGGGAGACTCTTCAATTAATTTTTGGTGTCTGCGTTGTATAGAGCAGTCACGTTCTCCTAGATGGACCACGTTTCCGTGTTCGTCTGCCAGAATCTGGAATTCTATATGTCGAGTGTTTTCTAGGAAGCGTTCAATATAGACGTCAGAGTTGCCAAATGCGTTTTGAGCCTCTGATTGAGCAGTAGTCAGAGCATCTGGAAGTTCGTCTAAATTGTGAATTACCCGCATCCCGCGGCCTCCTCCTCCCGCAGCGGCTTTGATAATCAATGGAAAGCCAACCTTTTCGCTGAGGTTCTGAACATCCACATCGCCATTAGTGACGATTCCGGTACCGGGGATGACCGGTAACCCAGACTGGATCATTTTTTTACGGGCTTGAGCTTTGTTGCCCATGAGTTCAATGATTTCGGCAGGCGGACCGATAAACTTGATATTGCAGGTGTTGCAGATTTCTGCAAAGTCTGCGTTCTCTGCCAAATAGCCGTAGCCAGGATGAATCGCGTCGGCGTTGGTAATTTCCGCTGCACTAAGGATACTAGCGATATTAAGATAGCTTTCGTCACTTCTGGCCGGGCCGATACAGACGGCTTCATCAGCAAAGCGGACGTGCAGAGAATCCCGATCTGCCTCAGAATAAACTGCTACTGTCTGAACACGTAATTCCTTGCAGGCAGAGATAATTCGTAGGGCGATCTCACCACGATTGGCAACAAGCACTTTTCTGAACATAGGGTCAAGCCTTGACTTTAATTTCGAACAAGGGTTGACCGTATTCTATGGGCTGGCCGTTTTCCACCAATATCTTAATAATCTCCCCGTCTACATCACTCTCGATTTGGTTGAAGATTTTCATGGCTTCGATAACACAAAGAACCGAACCACTCTTGACTTGGTCGCCGATTTTGACAAACGGCTCTGCATCGGGTTGTGAGGCTGCATAAAAAGTACCCACAATAGGTGCCTCAAAGACGAAGTGAGGTTCTGCTTTTGTTACGGGTGATGGTGGAGAGGCTAGCACAGACGTTTCAGGTGCCAATGGCGTAGCGGACAACTCACCGCTCGCGGGCACTGCTGAGGTAGAAAGTGTTTTCCTGATCCTTATGCGAACCCCAGCCCGTTCCATTTCGAATTCCTCAACAACGGACGACTCCTCAATCAACTCGATCAGTTCTCTGATCTCTTTTATATGCATGAGTACTCCTGCGGAAACAATGGGCCATTGTCGATGCTGGGGGCATTTTAGTCAAATAGGATCATCCTTCCTTGTCCACGGTATATCTAAGCTAGGCTAGATAGATTGATTTGAAAGTATTCTACAACCAGTTTTGGTAACGGTTACGACGTCCTCAATGCGTACCCCATATTTGCCGGGCAGGTATATCCCTGGCTCCACTGTGATGGTCAGTCCCTCCTGGATCTCTTGCGGCTTGTGAGCTGACAAGGACGGGAGCTCGTGTACTTCTAGGCCTAGACCATGCCCTGTACTGTGCTTGAAATAATCCCCATATCCATACCTGGAAATGATCTGTCGAGCGGCAGCATCAATTTTTGTAGAACAAACACCAGGGCGAATGTGTGCAATCGCTTCTCTCTGAGCCTCTTGAACGATGGCGAAGATACTGGGTGCAACGGACTTTGGCATAGAATGAATGCGTGTGAGATCACTACAGTAACCTTGGTATTTGATTCCGAAGTCAACCAGCAGGAATTCGTCTTCTCGAATGGTTCTATACGTAGTGCTGGCATGGGGAAGAGAAGAACGAGAACCGGAGGCAACAATAGTGTCGAAAGCGAGTCCTTGACCACCAGCTTGCCTAAACTCAAGCTCAAGAATACCAGCAACATCAATTTCTTTCATACCGGCGCGGACCTCTCCCTTCATAAGTTGGTAGGCTTGTTGGGCTATCCGGACGGCTTCTTCCAGGAGCTTAAGTTCCTCTGCATCCTTAATCATACGTAGCTTCTCTATCAGGTGCGAGGTCGGGATCCAGTTGATCTGAGTTGTCCATGACTGGAGTCGACGTATTTGTTCCCAGGAGATATGGGCGGATTCAACACCTATCCGCAAGTGTTTCCGGGATGATAATTTTTCAAGGAGGGTTTTGAGTGTATCTTCCAGTGATTTTTCGGCCAGAAGTATGTGGCAATTTGAGGTCTCTGCATTAGCCTGTTCAATGTAACGAGAGTCAACGATCAAATAGGACTGACCAGATACATAACAGCCTAACCCCGCAGAACCGCTGAAATGGAAGAGGTAGGAAAGATTAGGTGAATGGCTCACCAAAAAACCATCGAGCTGATTGGCTTCCAGACCTTTGAGCCATCGACGGTGACGAGCTATAGATGACATTGTAAGCAAGTTTGGTTAAATTTCTTCTGCTTTTCTTGGATGTTGACAGCTTTTAAAACTGGATCTATTACTTCCCGATAAATCCAGTAATCTTAAGTCGGAATAGTGGAGATTTATTCCTTGCTTGTCAACTGCATGAACGTAGTTCTGATGCGGACCAGTGTTTGGTGGGTTCTGACCCGATTTAATTTTGTTCTGAGTCTTTTTAATGCGTATATTCAGGATGCCGGTGGACAAGTCAAAAAAATTGTTCAAAATAATGTACTTAGACCCTCCTCCGAGGGATCCGATATACTTGACATTACATGGGTAATTCCTGTATTTTCTGCGCTTTGCTGTTTTGTGAGTATTATAAATTTTGAAATGAGTATAAACCCTCCTTCCATGAAGACTTATCTCCCCCCGAGTAAGGGAATAGAGCGCAAATGGTATTTGGTAGATGCCCAGGATCGTGTCCTAGGTCGCTTGGCTTCTCGTTTAGCAACAATTCTAATGGGCAAGGACAAGGTTTGGTACACTGATTTTCTCGACACGGGTGATTTTCTGGTGGTGGTCAATGCTGATAAGATCCGTCTGACAGGGAAAAAGTGGGAGGGTAAGAGTTACTATCGGCATAGCGGGTATCCTGGGGGGTTAAAGGAGATGAAGGCAAAAGACCTACTCGCCAAGCATCCGGAAGACCTGTTACGCTTTGCAGTCAAAGGGATGCTCCCTAAAAGTAAACTTGGGGACAAGATGTTCAAGAAGCTTAAGGTTTATGCGGGTAGCGCTCATCCTCACCAGGCGCAGAATCCCGAATCTCTTGTGCTGTAAGGAGTTTGGTCTTGGAAGAAAAACAACATCGCGCAACTGGAAAAAGGAAGACCTCTACGGCCCGTGTTTTTTTGATGCCTGGAGGAAAGGGTCAAGTAATCATCAACCATATTGAATTTCAGGAGTACTTTAAAAGCGAGGCTCATCGTATGATTATTACTCAGCCTCTAGTACTGACTGATAACGCCGAGGCCTTCGATGTGTATGTCAATGTGCGGGGTGGAGGGTTTACGGGACAGGCTGGTGCGACCCGGTTGGGTATCGCACGAGCTCTGTTAAAGGTAGACCCTGACTT
>JAYZCG010000049.1:0-82718 GCA_036338435.1 Acidobacteriota bacterium | reverse complement strand
ACAGGGGCTGCCTATATTGAATCGGGAGTCGCTGCTCCAGGTGTCATTCGCCAAAATGGAGAGGTGGTTCGAATCGTTTTTGGTCATCCTACACGGGGAGGACAAGAGCACTCGGTAGCGATTCTAGAGGTTTTTAAACAGGCTGGGATTGAGACTGAAATGGCTTCGAATGTGATGAAGGCACTCTGGAGTAAATTTGTTTTCATCGTCGCTTTGGCGGGTCCCACCACGGCCGCCCGGTGTGAAATGCATCAGCTTCTGGAACTCTGTGAAGGTCGTGAGCTGGTCGTGGCGGTCCTACGAGAAGCCGAATCGGTGGGTCGTGCTATAGGGATTTCCCTCGATGATGGTTTGTGTGACCGTACCATGGCCTATATCGATGGGTATGCACGTGATTTACATGCCTCCATGTACACCGATCTGGAACGAGGCAATCCTTTGGAATTGGAGGCGCTCAACGGTGCTGTCGTTAGGCTGGGCGTCAGGGCGGGTGTGCCTACACCGGTGAATCAATGCATTTATGCTTTGCTAAAGCCGTATTTGGAAGGGTTGTAGGGGCGTACAGATGCATTCCACCACAGAATTGTGGTAACTGAACCAAAGCGTGTACAGCCGTAGCGTTCCCTGTGCTATTTCGATTCTTCTTTTACATTGCCTTGGGTCACACAAAAATCTTAGGATAAAACAAAGGAGAGAACTGATGAGAGAATTGGTTGCCCAGTATTTATCCAAATCTATATCCCGGAGAGGCTTCGTGAGCCGGTTGGTGAAGAGCGGTGTCACACTGGCGGCAGCTCAGTCAGTGGTCCAGTCACTAACGCCCCAGGTCTATGGAAAAACAGGGGATACCGATGTCACACCCGAAGATGTGAGAATCTTTGAAGGGACTGGAGGGGAAGCCTTTGCTGAGCAACTGACCGCTTCAGGGGTAAAGTATGTTTTTGGCAACTCGGCCAGTTCCGATGCCCACTTTTATGAGGCCCTGGTGGACCGGCCGGAACTGACTTATATCCTGACACCCCATGAGGGTCCGGGGGCGGCTATGGCCATGGGTTATATTCAGGCCTCTGGCAAGCCGGCCGTAGTAATGCAGGCTGCTATTGTGGGGATGGCCAACGCCATCGGACAAATGTACAACGCTTGGAAGGAACAGACTCCATTGGTTTTTTACAGCTATCGGGCTGATCAGAGCACCCGAGCGGGCCGCGATGGTTTTGAGGAGGTAATGTACCAGGAGGAGATTGTAGCACCCATCACCAAGTGGTACTGGATGGCGCGTCGGCCTGACATGATCCCAGAGACGGTCCGCCGAGCTTTCAAGGTAGCCTGGACTCCTCCCTATGGACCCACCTACGCTACCTGGCACAGCGATTTTACGGGTGAGCAGTCACGTTCGGAAATCATCAACCATCGTAAGGTGGATCCGCGCATGCGCATCCGGCCTAATCCCCAGGAGGTGGAGCGAGCTGCCCGTATGTTGGTGGAGGCGGAAAGGCCCATGCTGTTCGTGGGAGATGAGCTTTACAAGGCTAAGTCGGTGGACAAGGCGGTTAAGTTGGCTGAACTTCTAGGTATGCCGGTAACCCAGCCTCGCCAGGTTTTTGCCAACTTTCCCCAAAATCACTCTCTGTGGGTTGGAGGAGGTGCCATGCGCACTCAAAAACCTGATCTGGTCATCAACGTGGGAAACAGGCTTTATCATTTTGGTTCTGCTCCGATGGTGCCACGAAATATTAAATTTATTGACATGCGTAATGATGGCGACAGTATGGGGGATGTCGTCACCACTGATGTTCCTTTGGTTGCCGATGTGGGGTATGGTTTAGACGATCTTATGGCGGCACTGGAGGATATTATGACCCCAGATCTCCACAAGAAGTCTCAGAAACGAGCCGAGCAGGTGCGGGATTACACTGATCGGGCCCGGGAACTACGAGACGTGATGACTAGGAACCCAGATTGGGACAACAGCCCCATGATCTCTGACCGGGTTACCTGGGAGATCGCGCAGTTCGCCGATAAGGATGCTTGTTTTGTGGATGAATCTTCGGTGGGAGGAAAGCACTTTCTGGACTTCAACCCGCTAGGCGGGCGCGAGTGGTTCCACCGTTATGCCGGACACCTGGGAGCGGCCACCGGAAAGGCTGCAGGCGTAAAACTGGCACGGCCCAACCAGCAAGTGATCTGTCTGTCTGGAGACGGGGCCTTTGTCTTTGGTCCCACTGGACTGTGGAATATGGCCCGCCTGGAGTTGCCGACTATAGTGGTAGTTTATAATAACCATGCCTACGCTGGTCCTCACAACCGGGTGATCGCAGCAGTTCCCAACAGCCGCATGGTTCAGGAACGTCGTTATTTTTGCGACTATATGGGGAAGCCGGATATGAACATGGCTTATATTGCCAAGGGTTTTGGAGTGGACGGCGAGGTGGTTAACAATCCTGTTGAACTGCAGGCAGCCCTTAAGCGAGCACGACGGGCCAACCAGGAAGGAAAGTCCTATTTGATAGATGCCCAGGTGGCTCGTACGGGAGTGGGCTGGGACGAAGAACCGTGGACCCCTTCCGTACATGAATCGTAAATGAAAGTGGACTGGCCTTTGAACTGGATGCGTTTAACGTTAGTTCTAGTCACGATTCTGACCGTGACCTTGTCTGAGGTAAATGCCGGTAGTGAATTACTAAACCCTGAACTGAACCGGCAGATTTCAGCAACTCGTGTCAAAACCGATGTCGTCATCAATGGTGAGTTAGACGAGCCGGCATGGCAACGTGCAAAGCCAGTTTCTAATTTTACACAACAGGAACCTTTTATAGGCGAGCCTGTCAGCGAGCGAACCGAAGTCCGGCTGCTCTACGACGATCACAATCTTTACGTGGGAGTTTATTGCTTCGATTCAGCCGGAAAGGAGGGCTTGGTAGTCAACGATGTCCGAAGGGATTTCCCTCCCTCTGAAAACGATGTTTTTAGTATTCTTTTGGATACCTTTAATGATAATCGCAATGGATTCGTGTTCAGCACCAACCCCAAGGGGGCCAAGCGAGATGGTCAGGTGGGTGGGGATGGAACCACTACTAACTTCGACTGGGATGCTAGTTGGGAGGTGAACAGCAAAATTACCGAGCAGGGCTGGCAGACTGAGATCGCTATACCGTTTAAGAGTCTACGTTTCCGGAAGGACGACAATCAGGTCTGGGGTGTTAATTTTCTACGGCAAATTCGCAGGAAGAATGAGCGGGCACACTGGTCGCCGATTCCCGTTCCCTTTCATTTGAATCGCGTGTCCATGGCAGGGTCACTTGATGGTATGAGTGGTGTCCGTCAAGGTCGAAATCTCTACCTCAAGCCCTATTTGTCCACCCCCCTGGTTCGACGTCAGGGAGATGACGTCGATTTTGTTCCGGATGTCGGAATGGATGTCAAATATGGAGTTGCCTCTGGCATGACTCTAGATCTGACGGTTAACACCGACTTTGCTCAAGTGGAAGCTGATGAAAGGCAGATTAACCTAACTCGATTCAGTCTATTTTTCCCTGAGAAGCGCGAGTTTTTCTTGGAAAATGCTCCCATCTTCCATTTTGGGAAAAATGCCCGAGGCTGGTCCCTTGCAGAAGGACGTGAGGTAATTCCTTTTTTCAGTCGACGTATTGGTATTTCTGATGGTCAACAGGTGCCGATTCTGGGAGGTGCTCGTCTGAGTGGGAGGGTAGGGAAGTATCGACTTGGGGTTTTGACCATGCAGTCCGATGAATTTAAAGGCACTGCTGCAACTAATTTTTCAGTGGCACGCGTGCGCCGGGATATTCTTCGCAATTCCGATATAGGCGCAATTTTTATCAATAAGGAGGTTGGCGGTGGGCATTTCAACCGCACTTATGGGATCGATGCCAATGTAAAGCTCCTTACTTATCTAGATATCTCTTCCTTTCTTTTGAAAACGGACACTCCAGGGGCCAGTGGAGGTGAAATAGCGGCGGACATAAGCTTAGGATGGAGGGATCGTTTTTGGGAAACAGAGGCCCAATACTTGACTATCGAGGACAATTTTAACCCTGAGGTAGGATTCGTGCCGCGTCGAGGAATTAAAAAGAGTAGAGGGCGCTTTAGCATACATCCCAGGCCTGGTGAGACGATGCCTTGGATTCGTGAGTTCAGGCCGTCTGTGGAGGTCGACCACATCACTAACCAGGATAACCTTCTGGTTACTCGAAACCTTGAAATGGGGTGGGCCATAGAATTTCAGAACAGCACCACCATATGGATTGGACGAGAGGCTCATTTTGAGCGACTAGACAAGCCATTTCCAATACAGCTCAACCGGGATATACCTATTGGAGACTACAATTTTTCTGAGTACCGTGTTTACTTCGGGAGTGACCGAAGTCGCATGTTTAGCACCGAGTTAAGAGTTGGGAGGGGTGATTTTTGGAACGGAGAGAGAAACGCCTATGAGATGCGGTTTCTTTTTCAGCCAGGCTATTACTTTGCGGCTGATATTTCCTGGAATCATGACGATATAACCCTTCCTTCCGGAGAATTTGATACCGACTTCGTCACCACACGGTTGCGTTATTCGTTTAGCACCAGGATGTTTCTAAATGCTTTGATGCAGTACAATAGTGCGCTTAGGGAAATATCAAGCAACGTCCGCTTGAATTTTATTTACAAGCCACTTAGTAATTTTTTTTTAGTTTATAATGAGCGACGTTCCACGACGGGAAATGTATTGGAACGGGCATTAATTGCCAAGTTAACCTATCTTTTTACTTTCTGAATCCACAAGCTATAGCACCATTTCGTTGTGCCCCTATGTGAGGTCTCATATTTTTTCTTTAGACTTCTTTTAGTGCTGCCAATAGGTCTATTGTTACCTGTTTGGCGTCTCCGAAGAGCATGAGCGTGTTATCAGCGGCAAAAAGTGGATTAGCAATTCCGGCAAAGCCGGGGCTCAGGCTCCGCTTAACGATCACCACCGCGTGGGACTGATCTACATCCAATATGGGCATGCCGGCAATGGGGATTGAGGGATCATCTTCTCGTGCTAAAGGATTAACCACGTCATTAGCTCCAACTACCAAAGTAATATCGGTTTGCTGAAAGCTTGGATTAATGACATCCATTTCCTGGAGTTGTTCGTAGGGAATGTTTGCCTCAGCCAACAGAACATTCATGTGACCTGGCATTCTACCGGCTACGGGATGGATAGCAAATTTCACTTCAATGTCCTGGGATTCCAAGAGTTGCGTGAGATCGTACATTGCATACTGTGCTTGGGCCACAGCCAGTCCATATCCGGGGACAATGACCACCCGTTGTGCACCATCTAACATCATTGCTAGTTCTTCAACCGAAGTGGCTTTTACTTTGCCTTCGTAAATGTCTTGCTTTTTATCCGACTTGCTGGCCGTGGCGCCTACGCCAGCGAACATGACGTTGGGGAGAGAGCGATTCATAGCTCGGCACATCAAGGTGGTTAGGATAAATCCAGCAGCCCCAACTAAAGATCCTGCGATGATCAAAACGCTGTTATTAAGAACCCATCCTACGCCGGCAGCAGCCAAGCCCGAATAGGAGTTCAATAAGGCAATGACTACGGGCATATCGGCCCCCCCAATGGGCATGACTAGGAAGATTCCCAAAACTGAGGCAATGGCTATCATCAGCCAAAAGCTCATTGAAGTAGATGGATCAGCAACGAACCAGCTACTCAACCCTACGCTGACCATGAGAAGAGTAACATTGACGACATGCCGACCTGGAAAGAGAAGGGGTTTCTCTGATATGAGTCCTTGAAGTTTGGCAAAAGCGATCATACTTCCGGTAAAGGTTATTGCTCCGATCAGACCGGAGGCCACACTCGCTACAGTAGACTGAGTTAACAATGGCCTGCCCATTTCACTAGCTAGGGCTTCTTCCAGAACTGCGCCTACAGCAACTGCAGATGCAGCTCCCCCCAAGCCGTTGAATATGGCTACCATTTGAGGCATTGAGGTCATGGCCACTCGGACTGCCAGGAGGATTCCAATGCAACCTCCCACTGTCAGGCCTGCCAGAATAATCTGGAAGCTGACAATGCGTTGATCTGTTAGGGTCACTACCACTGCCAGCAGCATGCCAGCAGATCCTATAAGGTTTCCGTGTGCTGCGGAACGCGGATGTGAGAGCTTTTTCAATCCCAAGATGAAGAGGACGGCAGCTACCAAATAGAATAAATTAATGAGAGCTTGGGACACGGTTAGTCCTTTCTACGAAACATCTGGAGCATGCGGTGCGTTACAAGAAAACCCCCCACAACGTTAGCTGTCGCCATGGCTACAGCTAGAAAGCCTAAGATGGTGGTGAGAGTGCTCACCTGCAATCCAGCTGTGACTAACGTTCCCACCAAAGTGATACCTGAGATGGCGTTAGCGCCTGACATGAGAGGTGTGTGCAAAAGCGGAGGGACCTTGGTAATGGTCTCAAATCCCAAGAACAAAGCCAATGCAAATATGGTTAGAGAGGCTACAAAATCTTCCATGAGCACTACTCCTTTTGATTATCGACTGGCGGCCTAGAGTCACTCAGGCCCAGAAGTTCATTCAGACGAGGATTGACTACCTTTCCTTGGTGGGTGAGCAGAGTGTCCATAATGATCGGATCTGTGCAGTTCACTTGAATTTCTCCATCCTTGATTAGATTCTTCAAAAAACTGGTGAGGTTCTTAGCATATAGTTGGCTGGAGTGATGCGGAATCGCGGAGGCTAGATTAACGGATCCTATGATCGTCACTCCGTGGACTTGAATAGTTTTCCCAGCCTGTGTCAGTTCGCAATTGCCCCCTCCTTCAGCTGCTAAATCAATGATGACTGATCCGGAACTCATCCCCTGAACCGCTTCTTCAGTAATGAGCATGGGGGCCTTAGCGCCTGCTATCAAGGCCGTTGTAATGACGACATCACTTTGGGCTACGACCTGAGCCATCAGTTCTCGCTGACGATGGTAGAAGTCTTCATCCATGACTTGGGCGTAACCTCCTGATCCCTCAGTTTCCTCTGTATTTAACTCTAGCTCTACAAATTTAGCTCCCAGACTTTCTACTTGTTCTTTGACCGCTGGACGGACGTCATAGGCGTGTACCACTGCCCCTAAGCGATGTGAAGTTGCGATAGCTTCAAGTCCGGCTACTCCAGCACCAACCACAAAGACTTTGGCCGGAGTAATTGTCCCAGCTGCTGTCATCATCATGGGATACATTTTTTTGATGGTATTGGCTGATATAAGGGAGGCTTTATACCCTGCCATCATAGCCATGGAAGTTAGAGCGTCCATGGATTGTGCTCGGCTGATGCGAGGTAGAAACTCTAGGGCAAAAGAAGTAATACCTTTGACTGCAAGTTGTTCAATTGTTGTTGGGTCGCCCAGCGGATTCAAAAGTCCTATCAAGGTTTGTCCAGCGTGGAGCATGTTTATCTCACTGTCTTCCCCTTCGGTCGTGAGATTGTGGATTTTTAAAAGTACGTCGGTTGAGGAGAAGAGTTGTACACGATCAGGTGCGAGACGTGCACCGTGCTTCTGGTATTCAGCATCAGCAAAACCAGCCTTCTCTCCCGCTCCTTTCTGTACCAAGACATCGAGTCCAGTCTCTATGAGGGCAGGAACTGCGGCGGGAATTATAGCCACTCGATGCTCATCCGGAAGGGACTCCGTAGGTACTCCAACAATCATCCAAAAATCTCCCGTTAACTATTTAACTCACTGAGGTGCCAAGCAAGCCGCTTATTGTACCGTAATCTGATGCCATTGGTAGGGGATATTGTGATGTGCGGTTTGTGTAGCTTGAGTACCAAGCATCAATGTAGTGACAGTGTTGGAACAAAGCAGACTATAGAGAGTCGAAAACACATTAAAACAAACTGTTTCCTCCGTGCCAATACACGAAAGTACGAGGTGGCTGTTACAATATTGGCAGGCATATGGAAATTTCGCGCTCAGCCAAAAAAGGGGAAAACACTCCTTCCCGAGATTTCATCCGTACTGCTATTGCCGAGGACATAGAGGCGAATAAGCACGGAGGCCTTGTCGCAACCCGTTTTCCCCCGGAACCAAATGGGTATTTGCACATCGGACATGCCAAATCGATCTGCTTGAACTTTGGTGTAGCTGCGGAAAATAAAATGGGGATTTGTAATTTACGTTTTGATGATACAAACCCCGCCAAGGAAGATGCAGAGTATGAGGATTCCATTAAAACAGATGTCCAATGGCTAGGATTTAATTGGGGAGAGCGGTTGTTCTACGCTTCGGACTATTTCGAGAAGTTCTATCAGTGTGCTCTTCAACTCATCAAAGAAAGAAATGCCTATGTCTGCAGTCTCAGTCCGGGGGAGATGCGAGAATACCGAGGAACTCTCACTGAACCAGGTCGAGACAGTCCGTATCGGGGTCGTTCTGTTCGGGAAAATATAGATCTTTTTGAACACATGCGTCTGGGTGAGTTTGAAGCGGGTAGTCATGTATTGCGGGCAAAGATTGACATGGCGTCCCCAAATCTCAATATGCGTGATCCGGCGCTCTACCGCATTTTGAAGACTGCCCACCATCGCCTAGCAAGCCAGTGGTGTATTTATCCCATGTACGACTTTGCCCATTGTCTATCAGATTCCTTTGAGGGAATAACACATTCTCTCTGCACGCTTGAGTTTGAGGACCACCGTCCTCTCTATGATTGGATACTGGACGCCTTGGAGATGGACTGTCATCCCCAGCAGATTGAGTTTGCTCGTCTGAATCTCAGTTATACGGTGCTTAGTAAGCGCAGACTGGGAGATTTGGTCAAAGAGGAGCACGTCAGCGGATGGGATGACCCAAGAATGCCCACCTTGCGAGGATTGCGAAGGCGTGGTTATCCACCTGCTGCTATCCGTAAATTTTGCGAGGAAGTGGGAGTTGCAAAAAGAGATAGTGTGGTGGATGTGGCAAAACTTGAGCATGTAGTGCGAGATCACTTGAATAGATGGGCCCCACGTGCCATGGCAGTGTTGCGGCCCCTTAAGGTAGTGATTGAGAATTATCCAGAGAATCAAGTGGAAGAGTTGGATGCGGTGAACAATCCGGAGGACAAGGCCATGGGGACAAGAAAGGTCCCTTTCTCTCGTGTCCTCTATATAGAGGAAGATGATTTTCAAGAAGAACCCCACAAGAAATTTTTTCGTCTTGCACCCGGCCGCGAGATAAGACTTCGATATGCTTACCTGCTCACCTGTGTAGGTGTAGTCAAGGATGAGACAAGTGGACATATAGTGGAGTTACGTTGTACCTACGATCCTGAAACCAGGGGAGGGACAACCCCGGATGGACGTAAAGTTAAAGCCACTATGCACTGGGTTTCAGCTGAACATTCAGTTCGTGCAGAGGTCCGCCTCTACGATCGTCTTTTCGATAATCAAAGTCCAGGGCGTGATTTTATGTCTAACTTAAATCCTAATTCGTTAGAGACCCTGACCTCCTGTTGTATTGAACCCAGTTTGGGCAAGGCTAAGGGGGGTGATATCTATCAGTTTGAGAGACTCGGATATTTCTGCGTGGATTCAGCCGATAGTTCATCAGACCAGCTAGTTTTCAATCGAACTGTGACGCTACGTGATTCATGGGCAAAGATCGAAAAAAATATAATCAAAAAGAAGATGTCGTAGCTTTAGCCACGAAAACCTAGAGCGGCGGGATTTTAGCTATAGGTGCCTGTTCTTCGGAATAGCAACGATTATGCGTGGATGTTGCTATGCTTTTTTGTCAGAGGTGCATAGCCCTAAACGGGCTGGACAGTAAATCTTTATCCTGTGTAAATGATGCGCCAGATTTTTTGTCCGCCGTCGTCAGTGACGAGAAGGGATCCGTCAGACAATTCTAGGATTCCCACTGGTCGACCCCATACTTCCGTTTTATTTTCGTCCAGCATCCAACCGCTGAGGAAGGGTTGTGGCCCAGCGGTAGGTTGACCATTGTAAAAAGGTACGAAGTCTACTCGATAGCCTACTCGTTGGGAGCGATTCCAGGAACCGTGACAGGCTACGAAAGCGCCACCCTTATACTCATCTGGGAGCATCGATCCTGTGTAGAACTCGATGTCCAGGGCGCCACAGTGAGCTGGCAGGAGAACATCAGGATAGCGGGTGCGTGCTACCAAATCAGGTCGTTCGCCCTCCCGGCGGGGATCTTCGTGGGGCCCGATATAGCTATAGGGCCATCCAAAAAACTGACCTTCTCCTACAGAACTGAGATAGTCAGGGACTAGATCATCCCCCAGTGCGTCGCGTTCTTGCACTGTTACCCATATCTGATCCGTCTCCGGGTGAAAATCTAGTCCGACAGCATTGCGCAATCCCTGAGCGTAAATTTCGTGCCCTGTTCCATCCGGGTTGTAGACGTTGATGGCTGCACGCCGCGAGTCTTCACCTGCATCGACATTAGATTCAGATCCGATACTGACAAACATCTTAGTGCCTTCTCTATTGAAGATAATGGTTCGGGTCCAGTGGCCCTCTTCGAATTCGGGCCAGTCCAGAACAACCTCAGCGTCTCCTGAGACAGTCATGGATGAGGTATCATACTTCCAACGATTAAGTTCCACACGGCCAGCTACGTAGACATAATTGTTCCAAAAAGCAATACCATAAGGTCGATACAGGTTTTCAACCAACACATGGCGGCTATCGGCGACGCCATCTTGATCCGTATCTTGCAGTACGTAGACACCACCTGCATCATGGGAATCGGAAATGAGGACCTCGTTGCTAGGACCAAGTAGCATGAATCTTGGCCGTTGGAAAGAAAAATCGGGAGCATAGGGATGGATCATAAATCCTTCTGGAAGGTCTAGAGATGCTCCCTCAGGGCGTTCGATTACCTGTGAGCGATTGCGGATGGAGGGTGTGGCATACGGCTCAGGAAGTGCTCGGTCGTTAATTGGGCGTATAGATGCACCTGGATATTCTTCCGAGTGACTGCGCAGCGCCTGTGTGGGTTCTGGGGCACAACCCATTAGGAAAATACTGCCGGCTATGAGAAGGAAAGATTTTGAAAACATTATTAGTCCTTTCGGCTGATCGAGACCTCACATTATAGTGAATAGAGGATCAGATCGTAAACTAGCATACCCTAGAGCCGACTACCAACAATGGTGACACCACTACAAGGATGGTAGGATGACACAGTACTCTTTGGTTGGGCGAACATTGCCTTTGACTGTGCAAATGTTTTAGCATCGCAGGCAGTAAAGTTTTCATTATGTATAAAAGAAGGGCAGAATCACGATGAATAAGGAAATCTACGAAACGATGGAGCGGTGTCTGTCAAGGAAGAGTTCCAGAAGAGATTTCATACAGGCGGTTACAGCTCTGGGAGTTACTTCCATGGCTGCTGAGTCTTTGTTTGCCTCTGTCCAGTCAGGTTGGTCGGATACCCGATCTGAAAGTGAGGGAGTTCGGTCCTGGACTTCCAAGGGAACTGCGGGCGCACTGTTGGTTGAACAGTTAAAGGCTGCTGGAGTGAAATACCTTTTTCACACTAACACCAGTGGTCTGGATACGTTGTCGGATGCCGTGGATTTGGACGATATGCAGATTATCATGGTCACTCACGAAGGCCAGGCAGTGTCGGTGGCTCAGGGATATGCCATGGCTAGTAATGGACTCGGATTTTTCATGGGTAGCAAGGTGGGGGTTGGGAATTCAATTAGTAATCTATACAACGCCTGGAAGGATCGCACTCCCCTTGTTGTTAGTTATGGACGGTCTACATTGAGAGGGCAGGGCGGGCAAGATGGTTTCGAGGAGTGGGATGATCATTTAAAACCTACCGAGCCTTTCACGGCCTGGGCCTGGAGTTGTGTAGACGCTGAAACCATGCCTCAGACTCTTCGGCGTGCCATGAAGTTTGCCTTTACTCCTCCGGGTGCTCCAGTGACCCTTGATTTCCCTCCTGATCTGTTGAAAAAAGAGATTCAGGCTCCTATCTATGCTCTTGATCCTGCCAAGCTTCGTCCCACGTTTCGTGCCAGTGCGGATCGGGTTGAGAAGGCTGCGGAATTAATGGCCAATGCCAAGAGTCCCCTAATTGTTTTTGGAGCTGAGGTCAGCCGCACCAAGTCGGAGAAAGCCATGGTGGACTTGGCTGAAAAGTTGTCAGTTCCCGTCTGCCAAGGTGAGAATTTGTTTAGCGCCTTTCCAACATACCATCCCCTCTTCTTGGGGAAGTATCAGAGACGGATGAGGTTTCCTAAGAGCGTGGATTTGGTTATCAATATTGGATCCAAAGATGGACACGGGGCACCCGACGGAGGGCATCTTATTCATGTGAGCAGTGATGCGGATATCATCGGGAAACGTAATTTCACCGATTTGCCTATTTTAGCGCACGCCGACAGCTTTATTTCGGACCTATCTGATGCCCTGGGCGGTGTTCTAACTAAAGACCGCATGAAGCGAATTAGTGAAGAGAGACTTGAGGCCTCCAGTTCCTACAAACAGAAAATAAAGGAATCGAGAGATAGCGCTTTGTATGCTAACTTTGACAACTCCCCTATTTCTTGGGAGCGTGTCGGATATGAGTTGGAGCAAGTTTTGGACGAAGATGCTGTGCTCGTTCCTGAGATAGGTAGCCAGGATTATAAGTTACTCGGATCAATGAAAATAGGCTACGGTGCCAAACGCCAGATTGGACGAACGACCGGATCCGCTCTGGGCTGGGGTGTTGGGGCAGCTTTGGGTGTCCAAATGGCACTCCCCAATAGCCAAGTGGTCTCAATTCAGGGAGATGGAGGAATGTTGTTTGGTCAGACCGAGACGTTGTGGAGCATCTCTCGCTATGATGCTCCTCTGCTTATTATCGTCATGAACAATCATTCTTACAATGAGACCCGTAGTCGCAATCTTTCAGCCTCAGCTGGAAAGCAGTTCCAAACGGGGAAAGATTTGACTAGTTATCTAGGAGACCCTGATGTAGATTTTTCCAAGATAGCGGCAGCTTACAACATCCAGGGTGAAAAGATTTATGATCCAAAGGACCTGGGAGCAGCACTTAGGCGAGCCTTAAAAACGATGACAGACGGTAGACCCTATTTGTTAGATCTAGAAGTGGAGCGAGATGGTCTTTTTTCTGAAAACACTTGGCATCCACAATTTTCCATTGCTAAACTGCGTGATCGAAAGAGCTAAACTGACCCACAAGAGGGTAGTGTGGCTGGAGCGGGGAGTTACCTATATGTGGACTTGCAATAGTTTGGGAAGATTTTTCTCCCTCATAATTTTGGTCGTTATAGTTGCCTTTGTTTTAACTCAATATGTAGGGATAAGTCAGAGTGCTCCTGGTTCCATAGCTACTAGTCAGTTCAATGCATCAGTTGTCGATAGAGGGCGGGAAGCTTTCGGTCAGGCTTGTGTCCAGTGTCATGGACTTAATCGCACGACAATCCAGAAAAAGACTTCTGCGGGATGGAAAAAGACGGTCTACTCCATGATTTCGAGAGGTGCTCCGGTATTTCCCGATGAGATTGAGCCGATCACTAGCTATCTTGTGGCCACCTATGGTCCAGATTCTCCTTCCCCAGTCGCGGAAGGCTCACAACAGAGTACTGCCCTGCCTGACCAGCCGGGTCGTGAGATCTTGGTGAGAAGTTGTGTTCAGTGCCACGGGATAGAAACGATCCTGGAATCTAAAAAATCGGAAGAAGAGTGGAAGCAAACTGTTGACCGAATGGTAAGTTATGGTGCCAATGTCTCACCCGAAGAGCAGAGTCTAGTGGTGAAGTACGCCGTAACCCATTTGGGTCCACAATAGTTGTGTCTTTTTTTGTCGCTATCAGAGGAAAGTAGAGTCACTTATGTCTATTCATCTTTTTAGAGTTGTCCATCTCATTGGGATTTTTACTACGCTTATAGCCATGGGGGGCCTGATTGTCCTGGGTACCGCAGACGAGAAGGTACGATTGCGCTGGAGAAGGCTGGCAGTAATTACCAATGGGGTCGGTTTGTTACTCGCCTTTGTAGGAGGATTTGGACTCCTGGGATTATTGAAAATTTCCTGGGTATGGCCTGGGTGGGTGTTTTCAAAGGTATTGATTTGGCTAATCTTGGGAGGGCTCGTCTCCGTCGCTCTCAGGGCCCCCCATTTGTCCAGACCGCTGTGGTGGGGGTCCATCTTGTTGGTTGGGATCGCTACCTACATGGTCACTTTTAAGCCGTTCTGATTCTTCAGCCATGACGACACATCGTTTTTTCCATTTGTCTATGCCGTTGATTTAGAATCCGGGAGCGAGCAAAAAATTGTGAGAACGTAGTCATAGAGCTTGTTTGGTCATGTCTATCTGAGTCTTTGATAACTGCTAACAGTGGGGAACGAGATTTTTACACGTAACCAAGTTGGGGTGATAGCCATTGCTCTGCTGTCAACCGATCCACCTTCTTTCTGAGCATGTAGGCCTCTACCTGATCCCTGTCGATATTGCCCACTCCAAAGTAGTGAGACTGAGGGTGGGAGAAATAAAATCCACACACTGAAGCCCCTGGCTCCATCGCAAAGCTTTCGGTTAGGGAAACGGGAAAATCTCGGTTTGCTAAGAGTTTAAAAATATCTACCTTCAGGCTATGATCTGGACAAGCTGGATAGCCGGGTGCCGGACGTATGCTACGGTAGCGCTCCTGGATCAAGTCCTGATTGCTTAGTGTTTCCTGATCTGAGAATCCCCAAAATTCCTTGCGGATTCTCTCATGCATTCTCTCTGCAAAGGCTTCGGCCAAGCGGTCAGCTAGTGCTTTTATCATGATGCTTTGATAAATGTCCTGATCCTTGTCAAAGATGGTGACTGCCTCCTTGACGCCCAGTCCAGCAGTAGTGATGAAGGTTCCGACATAATCCTTTACACTTGTTTCTTTGGGGGCGACAAAGTCGCTTAAGCAGCGATTTGGACGACCAGGACTCTTTTGAGTTTGTTGTCTGAGATGATGGAAGGTAGAGAGAACTCGTGATCGGGATTCATCTGTATAGATTTCTATGTCATCGTCTCCAACACTGTTAGCAGGGAAAATTCCAATTGACGCACTGGCTTTTAGCAGTGCCTCGTTTGTGATTCTCTGCAGTAGATGTTGGGCATCCCGATGTAGTTGGGTGGCCTCTTTACCCACGACCTTATCTTCCAAGATTTGTGGAAACCTTCCCGAGAGTTCCCAAACCTGAAAGAAGGGAGACCAGTCAATATAGTCTATCAGTTCCCCGATTGGATACTCATGGAAGGTTTTGGTCCCCAAAAGTCGGGGAATGGGCGGGGTATACTCTTCCCATTCAATTTGCACCTTGTTCTCACGAGCTATGGTGAGCGGAAGGAAGCGTATCTGCTTTTTTCTAACTTCATGCTTTTCTCTAATGTTGCGGTATTGGTCGCGGGTTTCCTCAGCGTACTCATTTTTCTGCTTACCCAGCAATTTGGAAACTACTGACACACTACGTGAAGCATCCGGAACGTAGATAACCGTGTCGTAGTGTGGTGCGATCTTGACCGCTGTGTGTACCTGGGAAGTAGTGGCTCCTCCGATTAGTAATGGAAGTTTCAAGCCTGCCCTCTCGATTTCACGAGCGATGTTGACCATTTGATCTAGTGAAGGAGTGATAAGGCCACTGAGACCGATGATATCTACTTGCTTCTCTCGAGCCTTTTCCAGAATGCGATTAACGGGGACCATAACTCCCAGATCGATGACTTCATAATTGTTGCACTCCAGCACAACACCAACAATATTTTTGCCGATGTCATGAACGTCACCTTTGACCGTCGCCATTAGAATCTTGCCTCTGGAAGAGGTGTCTTTCAGCTGGCGCTTTTCCTCTTCAATAAAGGGAACCAGGTGTGCAACCGCTTTTTTCATCACTCTGGCACTCTTTACTACCTGGGGTAGAAACATCTTGCCTGATCCGAATAAATCTCCAACTACGTTCAGGCCATCCATCAGGGGGCCTTCAATTACCTCTATAGGTCTTGTGTACTGTTGTCTGGCCTCCTCGGTGTCCTCTGTGATGTACTTGCTAATCCCCTGTACCAGAGCATGGGTCAGGCGCTTGTCGACCGGCTTGTCGCGCCAGGCTAGATCTTCTTGGACACCCTGGGATGACCCTACCACCGACTCCGCTATCTCCAGGAGTCTTTCAGTGGCGTCAGCCCGGCGGTTGAGGATAACGTCTTCTACTCGGTTTCGTAGTTCTGTGGGGATTTCTTCGTACACGGCCAGACGGCCTGCATTTACAATGGCCATATCCAGTCCTGCCCGGATTGCATGGTAAAGGAAAACAGAATGCATGGCATCACGAACCGTGTCATTGCCTCGAAATGAGAAGGAAATGTTGCTGAGCCCACCGCTCAGTTTCACATGGGGCAGACTTTTTTTGATTTCCTGGGCTGCGTTGATAAATTCAACCGCGTAGTTGTTGTGTTCGGCGATCCCAGTGGCTACAGCAAAGATGTTGAGATCAAAGATAATGTTCTGGGGAAGGAAGCCTGCCTCTTCTGTTAGAATCTGGTAGGAACGAGTGCAGATTTCAATCTTGCGCTCTTGGGTGTCGGCCTGACCTTTCTCGTCAAAGGCCATTACGATTACTGCAGCCCCATAGCGTTGGGCCAATCGTGCCTGTTGGATGAATTCCTCTTCGCCTTCCTTGAGGCTGATGGAATTAACCACCGACTTTCCCTGTAGACATTTCAGTCCGGCCTCAATCACATTCCAGTCGGAGGAGTCCACCAGCACAGGAACTCGGCTAATGTCTGGTTCTGTGGCTACCAGATTTAAAAACTTTGTCATTGCCTGCTTACTTTGTAGCATGCCGTGGTCCATATTGATGTCGATCATCTGGGCACCGCTGTTAACCTGTTGACTGGCTACTTCCAGGGCTTTTTCGTAGTCTTCCGCTATGATCAGATCGGCAAAGCGTTGCGATCCAGTGATATTTGTTCGTTCACCGATGTTGACAAACAGGCTATCCTTGCCGATGTTTAATGGCTCCAGTCCACTTAGGCGACATTGTGGTTCTATTGTCGGGATCTGACGCGGAGGGAGTCCTGCAACCACAGATGCAATGGCTTTAATATACTCAGGCGTAGTTCCACAACAGCCTCCCAGAAGATTTACCAGTCCGCTTTGAGCGAATTCTTCTAACAACTGAGTCATTTGTTCAGGTGTTTGATCATACTCACCAAATTCGTTTGGAAGTCCGGCATTGGGATAGGAACAGATATAAGTGTCGGCTATCTCAGAAAGTTCTTGGATATGTGGTCTCATCTCTGCTGCACCCAGAGCACAGTTCAATCCCACTGCAAGTGGCTGAACATGAGAAATCGAGTTCCAGAATGATTCAGGAGTCTGACCAGAGAGTGTACGGCCACTGGCGTCGGTGATGGTTCCAGAAATAATCAGGGGCAGACGAATCTGGTGTTCCTGAAAATAATTTTCGATGGCAAAGAGAGCGGCTTTGGCGTTTAATGTGTCAAAAATAGTTTCGACCAAGAGGATGTCAACTCCTCCCTCGACAAGACCTTTTGTAGCCGTTTGATAAGCTTTGACTAATTCATCGAAGGAGATGTTTCGGAGCCCAGGATCCTCCACGTCAGGAGACAGTGAGGCGGTTCTGTTAGTGGGTCCGATAGCTCCAGCAACAAAACAAGGCTTAGTAGGAGATGAGTGATCATCTCTTGCCTGTCGAGCTAGTCTGGCAGCAGCATAGTTCAATTCAAATGACAGATCTTCCATCTGATAGTCACTTAGGGCAATCGATGTTGAGTTGAAGGTGTTGGTCTCAATGATGTTGGCACCGGCTTCCAGATAAGCACGATGAATCGACTGAATGATGTCAGGTTGAGTCAAAGAGAGGACATCGTTGTTACCCTGGAGATTACAGGCATGATCCGCAAAACGGTCACCACGAAAATCTTTCTCTTCTAGCTTGTAGGATTGGATCATCGTTCCCATGGCACCGTCAATAATCAGGATGCGCTCTTTTAGTAGACGCTCTAGTTCCTTTTGGCGATTGTTGATGACCATCACACTACGTCCTTCTGTTCAGCCAGAGATCTTCAAAGGGACTGTCACTCTGCAGGGCATCCTGAGAGGATCTTTCTCTAGGCAGAAGGACAATTCTACCAGGATTGACTGATGTAGGGTTGAGGTAACAAAAAGGTTGCCGTTCCGAGTTTCTTATAATTCGGCCATGGCAGTAGTACCACTGCACTTTTAGCATCCTACGCATTGCCCCCGTGGGGTTCAGGAATTGCCATATTTTAAAGAAGTGTCATTTGTGAGTATTTTTCTTTTAGCGAGTCTTGTGCGCATTTTAAAAGACTATGCTAAAGGTATTGGTAACTTACATTTAACCTGCAGAAAATAACACAGCGGACAGAATAATTTCCTGGTATGCCATTGATGTATGTGTCTTGAAAGGTGTCCAATAGGAATCATCATTGCTAAAACTACTGGTCTCTTGGTGCTGGGTTGGGTAGAGTAATAGGCTGACAATGGCTAAGAAAACTGCAATAACTCCAACCCGTTCAGAAAATTATCCCGAATGGTACCAGGAGGTGATCAAGGCTGCTGATCTGGCAGAAAATTCTCCAGTGCGCGGTTGCATGATTATCAAGCCCTGGGGATATGCAATCTGGGAGAGAATTCAGGCAATTTTGGATAGAATGCTTAAGGACACGGGCCATGTTAACGCCTACTTCCCAGTCTTGATCCCACTGAATTTCATGGAAAAGGAAGCCCAGCATGTGGATGGGTTTGCCAAGGAATGTGCGGTGGTGACACACCATCGTTTGACGGTTAACGAGGAGGGCGCATTAATACCGGATGGGCAACTCGATGAACCTTACATCATTCGGCCAACCAGTGAGACTGTAATCGGTGATGCCTTTTCCCGATGGATCCAATCCTATCGAGATCTCCCAGTTTTGATAAACCAATGGGCTAACGTCATGAGATGGGAGTTACGTCCTCGTCTGTTTCTACGTACGAGTGAATTCTTGTGGCAGGAAGGTCACACGGCCCATGCTACCCCAGAAGAGGGGTTGGAAGAAACACGGAAGATACTTGATCTGTACACAAATCTGTCTGAGCGTTACTTAGCAATGCCGGTCATTCGGGGTGCCAAAACACCGGGGGAACGATTCCCAGGTGCAGTGGAGACCTACGCTATTGAGGCGATGATGCAGGATGGAAGGGCTCTCCAGGCCGGGACATCACATTTTTTAGGGCAAAATTTTGCCAAAGCAATGGGTATTAACTTTCAAAATGAGCAGGGTCAGCAGGAACTCGTGTGGACAACATCATGGGGTGTGTCTACGAGGTTAATTGGTGGATTAATCATGGCCCATAGTGATGATGATGGACTTGTGTTGCCTCCTAAAATTGCACCGATGCAAGTTGTGCTTCTTCCAATTTTTCACAATCCCGAAAATAAGGTTGAGGTAATGGCTCATGCGGATCAGCTGTTCCAGGAACTTAAGACGCTCAGCTACAATGGCGAGCCCTTGCGTGTTGAACTTGACAGTAGTGATCGAAGGGGTGGGGAAAAAGTATGGCATCACATTAAACGAGGCGTACCCATCCGAGTAGAGATAGGTCCTAAAGAGGTAGAATCTGACTCTGTTTTTGTCGGGCGGCGAGATCAGGAAGCCCGACACCGGACCACTTTACCTCGGAATGAATTTGTACAAATTGTTTCTGAAATGCTATCTGAGATTGATGAAACTATCTTGAGAAGGGCGAGGAAACTCCAGCAAAAGAGCACGGAGACAGTCGATTCACTTGATGCTCTCAAGGAGTTTTTCACACAGACCCATGATGGCGTACTAACTACCGGTGGCGGTTTCGCACTGGCACACTGGAACGACGTTGCTGAGGGTAATGACGTTCTCGCAGAACTCAAAGTTACTCCCCGCTGTGTCCCTCTCGATGGCGAGGCGGAGCCGGGCAAATGTATCTTTACTGGACAACCGTCCAAACGGCAGGTTTTATTTGCCAAAGCATACTAGGTTTCATGGCCAGATGGCCTGCAAATTCAATATCGGGCAGCTTATACACCACAAGCTTTTTGATTATCGTGGCGTTGTCGTGGATGTGGATGGCACTTTCCAAGGGCAAGAGGAGTGGTATGAGCAGGTGGCCAAGAGTCGGCCTCCCAAAGACCAGCCTTGGTATCATGTTCTGGTTGATGGGGCCGAGCATACGACCTATGTAGCTGAGAAAAATCTTAAGTCAGATGAGAGCAACGATCCCATCCATCATCCATTGGTAGGACACTTTTTCAGCGATTTCCAAAATGGACACTACGTCCCCATTCTCAATGTAAGTTAAGTGGTGGTATGGGTTTGAAGAGCGACTAAGGAGAGCTTTCTCAGTTCTTATTGGTTGTAGCAGCATGCTTGTAATTTCTCGGAAACTCGTGTTTGTGTTAACAATACCTCACTCAGAGTTTGTCGTTGGTGTAGGATGTAGATCGTAAAATGGTGCGTACACTAATTGTTTTCATCCTCATCCTGACCTCTACTTTACTTGTCCCTGTTTCATCAAATATTTTCGCGCAAGGTTCGTCCCAGAATGATCATTCCATTCGTACGGAGACCACTATTCTTGCCCGAACGGCACTGCATAAAGATAGTGTCTATAGGCTTTTTGAGGTCATTCAGACGAGGGGAAGGTGGATACTACCCGACGTAGGTTATATTGATTTTGGAGACACGGGTGACTACCGGGAGTTTTGGGGTGGTGGTGGAGCTATACTGCATAGGTCCGATCACATGCTACTTATTTTTGAGGGGCTGGTCACGGTAGCTGCTGGATCTGCCACCGACAGAGCTATTTATTTTCAGCCCTGGGTTCTATTCGGTTATACGATAACCCCCAGACTCACGGGTGAAGTAGTGTATTTCCCGTACATTCCCCTCAATAAAGCAGGCGTTGCACAGCACCTGATTGAACGTGCTAAGTTGGACTATGATTTGGGTATATTCAAGGTAGGGGGGGGATACAGCGGCCTACAATTCGGTACGGATCGATGGAAGCACCGCCCCTTTTTAAGTACTACTGTTGGGTTGGGGCGACTGGGTGCTCTGGAGTTGTGGGTTCAGAAGGTTTCCGGGGAGGGACGTCATCTTCGGACCCAGATTCGCTACAGTCTCAACCTAACCCACTGACCTTGCCCCAGAAATGCCTCCGGGCATCGTAGAGCATGGCGAGGCGTGGGTAGAATCGATTCCCATCGAGGTGCCGGTTCGGCGGTCTAAGGTTTATATTCGGGGGCGGTTCGACACGGTGATCAAACTCGACGACCATACCTATGGCATCATTGATTTCAAAACAAGTTCGCGGCGGGATGAGCATCTCGCTGGATATTCGAGACAATTGCATGCGTACATGCTTGCCCTTGAAAATCCGGCGGAAGGCAGATTAGGCCTTTCGCCAATTACTCGGCTCGGGTTACTTGTTTTTGAGCCAAATGCCTTTTCTGGCTCGGGCAACGGGACGATGGCTTCTCTCGATGGAGAATTTACCTGGCTGGAGCTGCCGATTGATGTTCCGGCCTTCATGGAATTTCTTTCGGAAGTTCTATCGATTGTCGAGCAGCCGCAACCCCCACCTGATTCTCCTGACTGCCAGCATTGCCGGCTGTTGGCTAGATAGCTCACAACACTTGGGCTGGGACGAAATCACCCAGCCCAAAGTGCCTGAGGTGAATTCACCTAGTGCGCTTTACTTTGACAGAATCTCATTCCAATCTTCTAGAATTTGTGCCTGAAGCTTTGGGTTCGCCTCGACCACTTTTGGAAATTGACCTCGACGGAGTTGGCTAAAAGGCTTGAGGGCATAGATGATTGCTCGTGCACTCGTGTACTCCAAAATATGCATTCCTGGCTCTTCAGGGGCAATGGGGTCAAGGGGAGTTCCCAGTGATTGGGTGATCGTGTCAATGCTAGTGGCTGGATCGCTACGGGTACAGAGAGCCCAGACGACATCCTCAAGATTTGACGGATCAATGTCGTCATCGACAACTACTACATATCTGCCAGTGCCGACTCCTGGTTTACACTGGCAAGCCACATGTCCAGCCATTCGAGCATGGCCAGCAAACATCTGCTTGATGGAAATCACGACAAAGGCTCGGGAGTAGCCAACAACATGACTCCAGACGCCTTGAATACCTTCTACTCCAGCTCTTTCCAGTACATCCCAAATCAAAGCTGCTCTTAAAGGACATCTGAAATAGGCACTATCGTGAGGGGGTTTGCCAACGCAAGCTCCGAGTATGATCGGATCATTCCGGTGGTAAATGGCCTCGACTTTGACGGTGGGACTTTCGGTTGTTCCGCTTGCATAGTATCCCAGGAACTCTCCAAAGGGTCCTTCTGTGCAGGTTTCCTCGTAAACATAGCCTTCAATGGCTAGTTCGCTGTCGGCGGGGAGGGGAAGACCCGTTATTGGCCCTTTTACGACTTCATAAGGTGAGTTTGTGAAGGTGCCGGCGTACTCGTACTCCGAGACTCCAGCCGGGACTTCGATTCCCGCTACTAATTGGAGCAGAGGGTGATGACCAAAGGAGACGGCAATGGGAGCTGGTTTGCCTTGGTCCCAATACTTCTGGATCATAAATCGGGCATGACGCGGACCCTCTAAAAATAACGAGAGGGTCTGCTTGTCCTGGAGCATCATCCGGTAGGATCCCACATTAACCCATCCTGATTCGGGATCTTGCGTGATAACTGCATCTCCAGTTCCGATATACCTTCCTCCATCATCTTCAAACCATTTTGGAGAGGGAAACTTGATGAGATCAACATCTTTCCCTTTCATTACATTGTCAAAGAGTTGTGCCGTTTCCAGCATCCGAGGGGAGACATCGGATGAGTTCGTATTTTCGGAAGTTAACCGATCCTTCAGAAGTCGGACTAGGTCCAAGTCGTTAAGGGTTGCTGGTTCACCTAGGGTTATTGCCAACCGTGCGGCGTCAATTAGGGCTCCAGTTAATAGGCGAAAGCCTTTCGGAGAATCCTTGACCTCATCAAATAGCAATGTGTATTGATTTTTTTTGGAGTTGAGATCAGCGATGGCGCCAATCTCTTCTTCCCACCCCGCACCTTTGACGATGCGTAGTTTCCCAAGTGAATCGATACTATCTAGCCAGTGGCGAAGGTCGAGTTTCATAGTCATCTTTACGGACTGTGTGTATTGTAAAGAAAAAGGAGAAACAACTTTTATTTTATTTGAATTTGAAGTATTGCATGGATTGTCATCAAACGAAATTTATCATGCACGAATTCCAAACACCATGAATTCTAAATAAAATATATGAGCGTTGAAAAGAGTACAAGATAGACAATCTGTCTTGTACCTCAGATCCTAAAGTTGTTGCCTGAAACAGAATATTTACTTTGTGTTCGGGGGCGGGGCTCTTTACAATCTAGGTATCGGTATCATGGTATCTAGTCTGTATAGTCTGGGAGGAAATCTTTTATGAGTCACTACAACGTCGTGCGACCGTCCCTTGGGTTTTGGCTGGGGCTTTTAGTTTTCGGAGCTCAGTTGTCCACGTCCTTTGCCCAATTGTCCCCAGTAGTAGCCAAGTCGGGCTATGCCGATACCGTTTTTGTTAATGGGAACATTGTCAGTATGGATGATGTTTCTAACTCTAATGACGTAGGGAATGTCTATCAGGCCGTCGCAGTTAAAGGTCATCGAATCATGCAGTTGGGCACTACAAATGATATGAAGCCTTTGATTGGACCTATAACTAAGGTCCTGGACTTGAAAGGGCGTACGTTGATTCCTGGCATTATTGAACCACATACTCACTTGTATGGTGGAGTCACCCGTTATCTAGATCGATTGGGATTCAAATACCCTCCGGACGGTGTATATGTGGCTAGTACGGATGCCGAACGTACGCTGGAAGAGACACAAGCTAATATTCGAGATGCATTGAAGGAAGCGGTTGAAGAGGCCAATCCTGGGGATTGGGTGGTGCTCAACGTACGGTCACATCCTGATGCCCCAACCGAATTGCGGGTTTGGTCCTGGACGCGTCGATTAACCGACAAACAAACAATTGATTTGTGGGGAGGTGATGAAAATCCGGTCCTTTTACGCCCCTCTACTAGAGGTTGGATCAACTCGAAGGCACTAGAAGCCTTGAACGAGTTCATGCCTGGCTATTCGGAGTCAATTCAAGAGACCATGCATGGGGTAGATATCGGGCAAGATATCCCGACTATTGGATGGGTAGGGAGCCAGGAGATGAGCGTCATTACCTGGGAGCTATTTCTAGAACAGCTTCCCCCTGCTACTTTGGCACAGGGTTTGAAGATCCTTTCAGAGGAGTTTGCTGCTTTGGGTGTGACCACCTTTGCATCGAGAATCCAGTTCCCAAAGATTATGTCAGGATATTCGGCTCTGGTGAGCCTGGGGCAGATGCCGATTCGTTTCTCAGCCCATTATGAAGTGCATCGCATGCCCACAGATCCTCAGCAAACTCGCCAAATCTATCGGCGCACTGGCGTGCTTCAGGGTCTCGGTGACGACTATTTTTGGATTGATGGTGTTGCCTCTGAGCGTTGGGACTCCAATTATCCAGAATCCTGTACTGGCCCTGATGTTCCAGCCCCTGCTCACATTAAATCTCGAGAGGTGTGTCCCAAGCCGGGTGATCTTCCATGGGATGTTTTAGAGAATGCCATGAAGTCAGGATGGCGACTTGCTGGAGTACACATTTGTGGCAGTGAAAGTGCCCGTGCTTTTATGAGGATGATCGATCGAGCTCGGGAGGTCAATGGGTGGACCATACAACAGGTACACGACATGCACATGACTGGCGAGCACTGCGACGTGATTGGCCAGCAGCCAGATATCCTGGAAGGCTTGAAAAAATACGGCATTATTCTTAGCTGTGGCGCAGACTATATCCGGTATGCTCCTGATTTCATCGCGGATTACGGTCCTAAAATCGAACCCTTTATTCTGCCTTTTAAAACCTATATCGAATCCGGCGTAAAACTGGTGGGGCAGCACTATGGAGGAGGAGCTCTGAGAAAAGGAGGAGAGGGAAGCATCGGGAGAGGCTTTCAGCCTCCATTCTATCAACACTGGCAGTTGGTTACACGACGTTATGATGGCAAGGTATGGCAACCAGAAGAGCGTATCGAACGAGTACACGCCATGAAGATGTTCACCAGCTGGGCGGCTGAATATGTCACGAAGCCCGATAAACTGGGGACGTTGGAGGTCGGGAAATTAGCCGATATGGCAGTTCTTGATCGAGATTACTTTACCATCCCAGTTGATGATATTTTGAAGATACGCCCCTTAATGACGATGGTGGGTGGTAAGATCATTGTACTCCAACAGGTTTTGGCCGCGGATTTTGAAATTGACTCGGTGGGGCCCAGTTATAGTTTTGAAGATCATGAGGTGGAACACATAGGCAAACCGTTCCGTCAGTAGTTGAACTGATACTGTGGGGTCTAAGTGCCTGCGGATATTAGTTTTAAGTGATAGGGTTCGGCTAATTAGAGGAGGTATGTAGCTATGAGTGTTAAAAGGAGAGAATTCCTCAAGGGCACTGTCCTGGTGGCTGGAGCCACGTATGCATTTATTCGGGAGGTTAAAGGGCATACTTTTGGATCTGTTTTGATTGAACCACAGGGCTCAGCAGATCCTATTTTGTTTGACACTGGCGAGGTTCTGAGTATTGCAGCTGTTGCTGCCCAGATCATTCCTACCACTGCCCATCCGGGTGCTGCGGAGGTCGGCGTAGTAGTGCACATCAACTCCAGGGCAACCGAAGACGCTGCATTGTTACCTCAATATCAAGAGGGTTTAGCAAGTTTGGACAAAAACGCTAAAGAACAGTTCGGTATAGCCTTTTATGGACTCGATTTCAATAAACAGCAGAGTCTTCTTAAAGAAATCGAGGACAGTACCTTCTTTGCGGTCATTAGACGACACACATTGGAGGCTTTTTATGTTTCACCGGTTGGTATCTTTGTGGCTTCAGGACATCGGGCAGGAACGACTCACGCCTTTTGCTCGGCCAATGAGGGTTTTCCGGATGTGGATAAGAAACCTACCATCTAATTGTCACAACTAAAGGAGATCGATAAATGGCACAAAATGAAAAGGTTGACGTCTGTATCGTGGGAAGTGGAGCCGCTGGGGGGTCCCTGTCTTTAGCCCTGGCCGAAGCGGGCCTCAAAGTAGTGGTTCTGGAAGTAGGTCCCTGGTGGAATCCATTAACCGACTATATTCATAATCCCCTAGAAATGCCGGGACGCTTCCGGTGGAACATGCCGGTTACACAAGTTGGGGATAGGGTAGGAAGAGCTCCTCATAGCAGTTGGGGTGTGGGGGGTGGTATGAATCATTGGACGGCTGCTGTGGGTCGTTTTGAAGAAGAGGACTTTAAGCAAGAAACTCTGGAAGGTATGGGGGCTGACTGGCCTTTTGCCTACGCTGACTTAGTGCCCTATTATGAAAAAGCTGAGGCTCAATTGGGTGTTTCAGGCAGTACTAGCGGTGCTACCCCAGGCTATGTCCAGGGAAATCCCCCAAATCCTCCCCACGAATTGTTTTATGCTAATCAACTCCTGAAAAGAGGTTTTGACAAGTTGGGAATCCCCTCCTATTCTGGATCTGTTGCCATTAATTCCCGCATCTACAAAGGTCGTCCAGCCTGTAATTACTGCGGCGGATGCATGATGGGATGCCCCATTGGTGCTAAGGCCAATACTGCTATAACCCACTTTCCTCAGGCTATAAAGTTGGGAGTAGAGGTGCGCCCCCGAAGTTACGCCACCCAGATCAGAATGGACAGTCGAGGAAGAGCTCGTAGTGTGGTGTATTTTGATGCTCAAGGTGTCGAGCAGGAACAGGAGGCCACTCTTGTGGTGGCGGCAGGTTGGACAATAGAGTCACCTAGGCTTCTGCTCAACTCGGCAACCTCCCAGTTTCCAGATGGATTAGCCAATTCTTCGGGCCTAGTGGGTCGGGGACTAACCTGCATTCTGGGTGGGCGGATACGAGGCACCTACGACGAGAAGGTTGACGGATTCAGGGGATTTAATTTGAACAACCTGGAAAGTCGTCATTTTTACAAGACCGATTCGAAGCGTGGTTATTGGGGAGGCTGGACTTTTGAAGCTAGTTCTACTGGTCATCCATTGAGTTATGCCAATCAAAAGGGACCGTTGTGGGGTCACGATTTAGTGCGTCACATGGCGACGTTCAGAAATAACGGAGCCCTGAGCGTATGGGGTCGGGCCACGGTGTCTCTGGACAACCGTGTTACCATCGACGACTCAGTTAAGGATGAATACGGAATACCAGCGGCGAAGATCACCTATCGGTTTAGTGACAATGATCACAAGCTGAGCCAAGAGGCCCGGAAACGAGGGGAAGAAGCTTTCGAAGCAGCCGGAGCCAAAGACGTGTGGAGCGACGGGCCAACTCGAGGTTCATACTGGTTGGGAGGATTGCGCATGGGATCCGATCCGACTGAGTCGGTTACAAATGGGCATGGCCAAACTCATGACATTCCAAATTTATTTGTTGTGGGACCCATGTTGATTCCGGGCGCCGTGGCAATCCAGCCAACACTTACTATCGTAGCTTTAGGTAATCGGATTGGCGAGTACATTGCCAACAATCGACAGGAATTCTAAGTGCAGACTGGATGCCATTATTTCTGTTAGTTCTCTCGTCTACTTCAGTGCGTTTGGGGTTTACTGTGTTTAAGTTGTGGATTTCAACTCCAAACCCCGAAGTGGGCCTTGTCTAAAATCCCAAAATCCCATGCTGGCCGTGGTAAAAGAGCCCGGCCAGGGCTCCGGTCATGAGGGTAGCCAGGGTAGATCCAGCCAACGCTGGAAAGGCTAAAGAGGACAAATCATCTCTGCGACAGGGGACTAAAGCGGTAATACCGCCCACAAAAATGCCTACTGAAGCCACGTGTGCAAATCCGCACAAAGCATATGAGAGGACTAATATGGTACGTGGGGACAAAGTCTCGGCCGTAGCCATTTCTCCCAACTGTTGGTAGGCCACTACCTCGGTTAACAGCATGCGTTGACCTAGTAACTGTCCGGCCTGCAGGACATCGCTTGATTCGATGCCTAGCAACCAAGCCAGGGGGGTGAAGACCCAGCCTAGAATCTGTTGGAGCGTAAGTGTTGTTCCCACCCAAACATCTAGAGGAGCCATAACTTTGCTAAGCATCAGGTCGATAAGGCCTACCAAGCCGAGAATCGCTATGAGCAGTGTGGCGATACCAGCGGCGAGTCTAAGCCCATCCCAGGAGCCAGCGCTCAGTGCGGCCATGGCATTACTGTGGAGTTGTGACTCGACCGGGGGAGGTAGGGAGCCCATAGTTCTGGGCTGTCCATTTTCAGGGATTATTAGCTTAGAAACTAGTGCGGCTGCGGGTATGGAGAGCACCGATGCTGATATCAGATGTCCAGCGATTTGGGGGAATGGTTCCTGAAGAAAGAACACATACAGAGCAAGTGTAGTGGAGGCAACGGTGGACATCGCACAGGTTAGAAGGGTGAGTAGCTCAGAGCGGGTCATCGTTTCTAAGTAGGGTCTAACAGTGGTAGCTGATTCTATCCCCACAAAAATGTTGGATGAGCCAGCTAAAGATTCTGCTCCTGAGAGTTGCAAGGTTTTTCTGAATAGTCGACCGAATAATTGGATGATAGGCTGGATGATGCCCACGTGGTAACCGACTGCCATCAGAGAGGCAAAGAAAATAACCGCCGGGAGTACCTGGGCTGCTAGGACAAAACCCACTGAGGGCTCTCCTGCTATAGTGGTTTCCCCAGGATTGAGTGTTAGTGGTCCCAGAAGAAACTCAGCGCCCACCCGGCTAGCACCTAGTAGAGCCACAACTAGGTCATTGACAATTAATAGCAGAACTCTGGTCTGGGGGAGTATAAACACGGGGATTCCCATCACTAGCATTACTATTCCTGCACCAGTGATGGTTCTCCAGGCAACAGGTCGTCGGAATCCTCCAATTGCCCAGGCAAGACCTGCTAAGACAAGGAGACCTACCAGAGAAATGAGATTAAGGATAGTCACGATACTATTATTAGCATCTTGACCTGAAGAAAATTTTACATTTCAACTCCACAATCTCAGAAAATTAAAAACTAACAACGTTGACCGCTCCTTTATCTGCCCATACAATCCCTTCCATGGTCCAATTAGAGGACAAAATCACCCAACTGCGGAAGCTACTTCAGGAGTTCGGACAGGTGATGGTGTGCTTTTCAGGAGGGGTCGATTCGGGGTTTCTATTAGCCGAGTCGGTAGGTGTGCTTGGAGACAAAGCGGTGGCGTTGACAGCGGTCTCCTCCAGTTTAGCAAAACGGGAGGGTACTGAAGCAAGCCTTTTGGCGAAAAAGCTAGGAGCACGACATTTATTAGTTGAATCGCACGAGCTCGATGATCCACGCTACACTAGCAATCCAGTGAACCGTTGTTATTTTTGTAAGATAGAGGTCTATGGGATAGCAGTTCAAGAGGCCAAACGTCTAGGGATCACTCATGTATTGGATGGGTTTAACCAGGATGATCGCGGGGATCATCGGCCCGGCCGTAAAGCGGGCATCGAAAATGGGGTCAGGTCCCCTTTGGATGAATGTGGTTTTACCAAAGCAGATATCCGTGAAGCCTCAAGGCGTATGGATTTACCCATTTGGGACAAACCTGCGTTGGCTTGCTTATCCAGCCGCTTCCCCTATGGGACCCGCATCAGTTCGGAACGTTTGGCTCAAGTAGAGAGTTGTGAAAGAGTACTCCATGATTTGGGATTTAAAATTTTTCGGGTGCGCTATCACGATCAGATGGCACGCATTGAAGTAGCCCCTCAAGAGTTCCACAACATTGTGAAGAAGGAAGTACGTGATGAGATAATCCATCGTTTTCGTCAAAACGGATTCACTCATGTCGCACTGGATCTTCAGGGTTACCGTCGTGGATCTCTCAACGAGATGAGTAGTACCAGGTCGCATCGCTCTTCCGAGTTAACATAAAGTTGGAAATTGCCCTCAAGGCAGTGGCCCAGGTCAAAACAGATCGAGCATATGCGTGTATTTAAAGGACAGAGATTTGTCGATTGGGATCTGCTGATTGATGTTTCGTTGTTCATTGTAAACTAGGTAAATATCGCTTAGGGGCCGATGTATGAGGTTGAATCGAAGGTGGGTGTTTATCTGTTCTTGATCACTGTTGTACTGGATTAGGGCGCTTAAAAACATTTTAGTATTAAATCGATATTCGACACGTGCATTTAGGAGCCTAGTGCTAAGCTTCCCATATTTGAGCGTGATGTTGTCCCGTTGCATTTCAACCGAAGTAGAGAATTTGTAGTGGGGACGTAAAGTCAAACCAAGTCGCACACCTTCACTGATTCCATCCCAGAAGTCTCCGGTTTCATATCGTAATTTCCCGGATAAGGTAGCACTCGGATTGGATCGGAATTGCGCAAACCAACGACTAAAATTGTAGTCTCCATGAATTACCTCAATTTGATTTCGGATCAGGAAGGAGTCATCCAGCCGTTCAAACCTTGTACTCCGTCCTACTGCAAAGAAAGCCCCATTGTGGAAACTCGTTTGAAAACGAAAGTCGGTGATGCGAGTCACCAGTCGGTTGTCGTGATCTGTGATGTATTGGCTCCGGACGTTAGGAAAAAATTCCCGGATCCAGGAGATTTTGCGAGGGCGGAACCTCCAGCCAGCGGAACTATCACCTTTACGGATATTTCGGCGAGGGACAAAGCCTACCTCGGCGTTGAAGTTTTCCCCGATATCGAAGTATCCAGTCCGTGCTTCCCATCGATTGGTTTTCCATTCCATCCAGATACGACCTGCTAAGTTGTCCTTCACCATGCCAGGGGTTTGGGTAGCAGCGAGAAAGGAGACGATCCTAAAGTCCTGCCAGAATCGAAATTTAGCCTCTACTCCGTATGTACGGTTATAATCTCCCGAACTGTTAGACTGACGGTTGATGAAAATTGCTCCCAGTTCTGATTGATTAAGAATATTTCGCTTGATTCGTGCCACCGTGAAATTGTTAGTAGGCTCGGAATCAGTTGCTCGTGTCTGCATGTTCAAAAACCCTAAACCATACTGGCCGACACGTCCTGTCAGGCGCCCTCCTCCAACAATTGGAATCGGCCGCCCGTCCTTTGCTAAGCCGATACGACGGCTAAAAAAAGGTATGAGTTCTCTTGCGCTGTTACCGCGAAAATCAACTTCTCCAAAACTAAAAATCCCAGCATTTTCCAGAAAAAAATCTCGTTTTTCTGGAAAGAATAGGCTAAAGCGGGTGAGATTAATTTTCTGGATATCCACTTCCACTTGAGAGAAATCAGTGTTCAATGTCCCATCGAGTGTGAGTCCAGTGGTCAGACTGTATTTGAGATCGATCCCAAGGTCGACTTGACTGTTTAAGTCGGCCCCTTCCAATTCCTGTAGATGCGAAGTAATAAATGGTTTTATTTTGACGTTGGGTTCACGGGGAAGATTTTCCAGACCTTGTAGATCTCCCGCATAGGACATGACAAAGGCCATGAAGCGACGTGGCATAGGAGCCCAGAAGCTTTGTTCATTTTTACGACGAATACGTCTTTGGAAATTAATTCCCCAGGTTTGTATGCGATCCTTTGAAAACCGTAGCGATTTAAAGGGGATTTTCACTTCTGCAAACCATCCCTCGTGAGTGATTTGCGTCTTAACGTCCCATACGTCTTCCCAGTCAAAGATTTGAAACATCCCTTCATCCACCGACTGCATCTCACGTTTGGCTCCGGCGGGGTTAATGTAAAATCCATAGCAGTTGCGATCGTCATTAAAAGTGTCGATATAGAAGGAGATACCATCATCATCCCGGTGAGAAAAGTCCTGTTCTAGGTGATTGATGATAAGTTTTTCCGGGTCACGATCCCATGCCCAAACTCCAAAGTAGATAGCCTCGTTATCGTACAAAATTCGAATCTCTGTAGTTTCTGTTGCCGGCTCACCTTGATAGGGTTCTCGCTGGATAAAATTGGTAGCAGCCATGGCGTTTTGCCAATCTGGTTCATCCAGGATGCCATCCATTTTAATCGGGTCATCTGTGTGATAGGCAATAATTTGTCTGGGGAGGGGTTTCTCCGTGTTGGTGACGTTCTGGGCCCATATCAGGGTGTGGCTCAGCAAAATAGCTGTAAAGATTAGCCCTTGTTCTCGTACCCTCAATCTACTCTTCTCCCCAAGACTCAATTATTCGTTTTCGCCATACTTGTTGATTATCCTCCCAGACCTATCTCATATGACGCTTGAGGAATGCGGTGTTTCCCATTAAAAAACATTCAACATGTGGGTATATTTAAACATTAGAGACTTATTAAGTGCGCCCGTCTTGGAGACGTCTCGTTGCTCAGTGTAAACAACAAAAATATCACTCAGCGGTCGGTGAATGAGGTTGAATCGGAGGTTGGTACTAATCTGATCGAGATCGCTATTATATTGAATTAGGGCACTTAAAAACCTTTTGGTGCTGAAGGCGTATTCGATGCGAGTACTGAAAAGTCGCGTTGTGAAGTCACCACCTTTGAGTTTTAAATGAGTCCACTGGAGTTGGCTCGATACTGAAAACTTATAGTGAGGCTTTAAGGCAAGGCTCAAAAGCATTCCCTTGCGTGTTCCATTCCAGAAATCTCCTGTTCCATAGCGGAGTCGCCCGGAAATATTGGCGCTAGGGTTGGAACTGAGTTGCATAGACCAATGATTGAAGTGGTAATCTCCAGCCGCAATCTTGAGATCTCGATAGATACGAAAGGGCACATCCAGCCTTTCAAAACTCAGTGTTCGTCCCACCTCAAAACTTCCTCCATTGTTGAAATTGGTCTTGAATGTTAGACCAGTTTCCCGTGTGACCAAATCACCTTCCTGGTCAGTAATGTATTGGAATTGGACACTAGGGAAGAACTCTCGGATCCAGGAAATGCTTTCGGGACGGGGCCGCCATCCAATGGAGGTATCACTCTTTTGAATGTTACGGCGGGGTACGAATCCGACTTCCGGGTTGAAGTTTTCTCCAATACTCAGGTAGCCAGTCCTAGCTTCCCAGAGGTTAGTTTTCCATTCCACCCAAACCCGACCTGCCATGTCATTCTTTTTCAAGTCAGGTGTTCGGGTCGCTGCTAAAAAGGATGTAACGCTGAGATCCTCCCAGAATCTAAAGTTAAGATCAATGCCAAAGGTACGATTGTAGTCGCCCGGCTGGCTGGAATCTCGGTTTATAAACATGCCTCCTAAATCTGAATTATTCAGGATATTTCTTTTGATACGCAGGACTGTAAAGTTATTAGAGGGATCAGAATTTGATTCGCGGGTCTGCATGTTGAACAATCCTAATCTGTATTTTCCTTGACGTCCTGTCAAACGTGCCCCTCCCAAGATGGGCAGTGGCTGTCCATTCGTAGACAGACCAATACGGCGACTAAAAAAAAGGATAAGGTCCTGTGAAACATCGCGCTGAGCGGTCGGTCCAAAACTAAAAATCCCAGCATTTTCCAGAAAAAAATCTCGTTTCTCTGGAAAGAATAGGCTGAATCGGGTCAGGTTGATCTGCTGTTCATCCACTTCTACTTGGGAAAAATCTGTGTTGAGAGTGCCGTCAAGTGTGAGATCTGGACTCAGGCCATACTTGATGTCAAGTCCCACATCGCCTTGGATGTCGAAGTCATCTCCTGACAACCCTCTGAATTCAGAGGTGACAAATGGTTTAACCTTGAAATTTCGGCCTGGCTTTATGTTTTTGAGGCCTTTCAAATCTCCCGCAAAGGACATATTGAAAGAGATAAAGCGCCGAGGCATTGGACCCCAAAAGGCTTGTTCATTCCTTCTTCGGATCCGTCTTTGAAAGTTAATTCCCCAAGTCTGTATTTTTGCTTTGGAAAATCGTAGAGATTTAAATGGTATTTTGACTTCGGCATACCATCCTGCTGCAGTAATTCTTGTTTTCACCTCCCACACATCTTCCCAGGCAAGACTTTGATTTTTCCCTTCATCCTCCACTTGGGTTTCGTGTTTAGCCCCGGCTGGGTTTATGAAAAATGCGTAAAGGTTGCGGTCGTCATTGAAGGTATCCAGATAGAAAGAGATTCCATCGGATTGGGTTATCGGGTAGTCTTGCTTCAGGCTGTTGATGATAAGCTTGTCCGGTTCAGAATCGTAAACTGAAGCCCCAAAATAGAGAGCTTCTGTGTCGTATAGCACTCTGATTTCCGTTTTTTCTGTGGCGGGCTGACCTTCGAAAGGTTCTCGTTGAATAAAGTCAGTCGCAGGTTCAACTTGATTCCATACTAGCTCATCTAGAACGCCATCGAGAGTTATAGGAGTATCTATGAAACCAGCAAATACCTCGCGATGTTGACGTTCTACTGATGGATTGACCCCGCCAGTCTGTCCGTACAGAAATGAAGTCCCAAGTAAAAAGACCAATATTAGTGGTGTGATCCGTGCGTCCAAACTTGTCATCCTATATGCATGAGGACCCAGTATCCAACATTTCGTAATCGATTACCACACGTGTAATAGTATGGGTCTGAGGGATTGTTTTTAGAATGGTGAGGGCTTACGATTGGGCAATGTCTTTTTCAGGAGGAAGTATGAGAATTGTTGTAAATCAGATTTTTGTGACGAGAATACGAGCAATTGTGATTTTGGGTTGCTTTCTCCTGAGTAGCAATGGACTAATAATCGCCAATACTTTCGTAGAAGACGAGACAGCCTGTAAGTCCTTGCTTGCAACCCGGAATCTCACTCTCCAACTAGCCGTGTTAGTAGAAGCCACCGAGACGACCCCACGACATTGCTACGTTAAGGGAGTGATCTCCCCAGCCATTGTTTATCATGTGCAACTTCCCTTGCCTCAAAACTGGAATGGCCGCTTTGTTAATTGGGGGGATGGGGGGAAAGACGGTGATTTGGACTTTGCTTACCACCGGGTGGCACAAGGGTACGTAGTCGCCAACAGCAATACTGGGCACGACAATGGTTCAGAACCCGGAGCTTCTTTTGGCTACAACAACCGACAGGCAGAAATTGACTTTGGGTACCGTGCCGTACACTTGACGGTCAACGCGGCCAGGACGGTGATCACGGCCTATTATGGTAAGGAGGCTGACTATTCCTACCACGAAGGGTGTTCAACGGGGGGTAGACAAGGCTTGATGGAGGCGCAGCGTTATCCTTATGACTTTGATGGCATTATTGCGGGGGCGCCGGTGAATTTTTACCAGGAACTTAATACGACCCATGTGTGGATGTTGCAGAGAGTATTTGAAGACCATTTCGCAGGCAATTTGGCATTCGACACTGATGGGAATGGAACCCATGACAGTATGACGAAGTTGTCTATACTAACCGAGGCGGTCATGGAGAAATGCGATGCACGGGATACCATTACCGATGGGGTAGTTGATGATCCGCTCAGTTGTAATTTTGATCCGGACATCGATTTGAAAGACAAAATGTGTGTGGGTGATGTCAATGGTGATGAGTGTTTCACTCAAGCACAATTACAATTGATCAAGGACTTTTATCGTGGTGCCTATGATAGTAATGACGTGACCATCTTGAAAGGCTTGGCTTTTGGAGCGGAGAAACGGTGGGTGCGGTATCTTCCACATGTTGGAAATAACATGTTTCCACTCTCTTTAGTTAATGCTAGCAACCACGCTAGTTATCTTTTTTACGAGACTGACCCGGGTGTCCCCGTCCAGGATCCAGTCGATTTGTCCCACGTTCCCGTTCGGGATCAGATTCAAAATGAGTGGGCCTGGTGGGAGTTCAACATTGATGATGTCACGTCGGAAAAGGCTGACTTCATGAGAGCCATTACCAATGCTGATGATCCCGATTTGACACGCTATTTAATAGACCGCGGGGGCAAATTGCTTCTGTACCACGGTTGGGTGGATGTGGCGGCTCATCCCGAGCCCACTCTCGATTACTATAAAGATGTCATCGATATTACTTTCAAGGGAGATATCGAGGTAGCTAGGAGCCACGCTCGGCTTTTCATGGTACCGGGGATGGGCCATTGTGGTGGTGGTCCTGGGCCCAATAGCTGGGATAAGCTGGCATCACTGGTGGCATGGGTGGAGAAGGGTGATGCTCCTGACTATGTTGTTGCCACTCACAGTACAGATGGATTGGTGGATAATGAGAGAAAAGTTTGCGCCTATCCAGAACTGGCCGTGTACACTGGGCCTGATGCTGGCCAAAACAACGCCTTGAATTGGATACATAGAAATTTCAGTTGTCGTTAGAGTGCAGTGCTGAAGCACTAATCAAGATAGCAAATTCTGAATGGATATATTTCTGTTCAAGTACTGAAAGGTCAATAAGGCAAAAGTGATTTGCATCTTCCAGCACTATTCTAATGGCCCTATATCTTTGCGGTGAAGTATGAGTTCATTTCCCACTGAAGTTCAAGAGCTAGTCTTGTCCAATTATTGGCTGATTGTTGTAGCCTTGGGAGGGTATTTCATTGTTTTCTTGTTGATTTCCTTTGCTGCTAAGCGTCGCCTAGCTGAAGAGGCTAGTGACTACATTGTGGCCTCACGAAATCTGGGCTGGTTGGTGGTGACCTTTACCATGTTTGCCTCTGTTCTTAGTGGTGTAGGAATGGCTGGTCTACCTGGGGCTGTCTACACCTTCGGCACTCCTTTCGTGGTTTCTATCCTGGCAGGCAATTCAGTGGCGGCTATGTTGATCTGGTATCTAGGCCCCCGTATCTGGGTGCTTGGGAAACAGTATCATTTTACCACTCCAGGAGATCTTCTGGGGGGGTACTATCAAAGCGACACGATTCGCCTATACACAGTTTTCACAAGTGCGCTCTACAATATTGCTTACATCGTGGCCCAGCTATTAGCAGGCGGGATCCTTCTTAACGTTCTTTCTGGTAACACCCTTTCTCCAGCCTTGGGGACTACTATTATTGCTTTGATAGTCATCGTTCATGTCATCTCCTCAGGACTGCGTGGTATTGCCTGGTTAGATCTCTTCAATGGATTACTGATTTTGTTCATGTCTGTTGTGTATGGAACTTCTATTTTCTTCGCAGCTGGTGGAGCGGGAGGCTTGCTTGAAGGATTAGGGACAATTCGGGATCGTTTTATCACCATCCCTGGTTTGCAGGATGTTTACACTCCCTCTTACATCTATGGTATTGCCATTGGGCTAAGTCTTGGATCTGTGGTTCTTTCTCCCTCCATGTGGATACGAATGTACTCGGCTCGTAGTAAGTCACATTTTGCAAAGATCAGTAGCATGATGCTTTTTTTGTGGTCCCTCGCTTTTGTGTTTGGAACCTACTTGATTGGGAGCTACGGGAAGACGGTTTTTGCCGAGGTAGATAGTCCAGATTTCATCTCTTCATTATTAGCTTTTGAGGTTATGCCAACTTTTTTCGCAATCCTGTTTTTGGTCGCTGTACTAGCCGCGATCATCTCTACCACCGATACCTACATGCATACCTTGACGGCGACCGTGGTTCGCGATCTCGTTCGACCCATGATGTGGAACAATATGAACAATTGTCAGGAGGTAAGACTCAACCGTAGCATCATTATCATCGTGGCATCGGTTGGGCTTTTACTGGCTCTGTCCAATCCAGTTTTGATCACCCCATTAGCGATTTTTGCTGGAGCGATTACTATCCAACTTTTACCTCCTTTGTTGGGTGCGATTGCCTGGTCAAGAGCGTCTACTGAAGCGGCCCTCGTTGCTCCTGCTGTTGGTATTGTGCTGACCTTTACCTGGGAATTGGGGATTATCCCATACCCCATTCCAACACATATTTTACCCGGTCTAGCCACAGCTTTTTTTATCAATCTCATTACGTTTGTAGTGGTGAGTTTGTTCACGCGGCCTCAACCGCCCGAACAAGTTGAAAAATTCCATGGCTTAATCAGACGAACTTTGTAGCATGTACTGTAGGGGTGGTGACCGCCCTATGCAAAACTCCAAACAACAAACTAGATGCTTGCAATTAGGAGTAGCAAGCGTCAAACTTAATAATTAGCTATGACTCTGGTTGTTACACCTCTTTCGTCTGCACTTGGGGCTGAGATCCGTGGGGTTGATCTTCGCGATGAACTGAGTCCAGAAGTTGTATCTCAGATTGCCGATGCGTTCAGCGAATACGCAGTGATTCTTTTTCGTAACCAGCAGATTACCGAGGAACAACAACTTCGTTTTGCCCGATATTTGGGCGAGGTAGGCCAACGTTCTCTCCCACGGGATCAATGGCCGGAAGGTCAAGAACACAATCCGGAGATTATGCTGATCTCTAATATTCGTGAGAATGGTCAACTGATCGGTTCGTTGCCCGATGGTGAGTTGTGGTTTCATCATGACATGTGCTACGTGGAAGCTCCACCTAAGGCCACACTTCTTTACGCTGTCGAAGTTCCTTCCCAAGGAGGTGAAACGCGATTTGCCAACATGTACAAGGCATACGATGTGCTGTCTGAGACCACCAAGCAGAAGATTAGTGGTCTCAAGGCGTTACAGATATATGATTACACGACCACCGGAAAGGTAGATCTGGGAAAAGATATCAGCCAGATTAAACACCATTTTCAGCCTGTGGCTATCACCCACCCCATCACGCAACGCAGGGCTCTTTATGTTAATCCCTTGATGACAGCAAAAATTGAAGGGGTCTCTAGCGAAGAGAGTGATGCTTTACTGGACGAACTTCTTCACTTCGTGGAGAATCCAGAGATGATCTATGAACATAGGTGGCATCCGGGGGATCTCTTGATGTGGGATAACCTGTGCTCATGTCACGCTCGTACTGATTTCTCCTCCTCCGAACGGCGTCTTCTAAAGCGTTGCACTCTCCTAGGTACTTCCCTTAGCGGATAGAATTGATTTCCTTTAATAAAAGATCGTACTTGGGCGCCCACTTATTCCAACTGTAGCTCTCGGCCTGAGTAGCTAGGGCGCGTGTTGTTTTTCGGATCGATTCAGGATTTCCCAACACAAGCTTTAGTTTTTCTAGAAGTTCGTCCTCACAGTTATATAGGCAAGATTCGTGGAATTCGTTCGGAATAATTTCAGGGTAACTAAGGCGGTTGGGTACAAGGGGAAGCGTTTGACAAAAGGCAGCTTCGAGGATGCTGATGCCGAAGAACTCGTGAAGTGCGGTAGAAATAGTAAGTGTCGAGTCCCACAGTAGTTTCCGATAGACATGTGGTTGTGCATAGCCCCAATGCACCACGTGACTCTTTAACTTTCGGGAGGCTAGATCAAAAATGGGCGGTGGCTGCTGGAAGGATTTTCCACATACTGCTAACTCGAATGGTATTCCTTCGTCAGCCAGGGCAAAGACCACTCTAAAGAACTCCTCAGGATTTTTGTCATACTCCCAACGCTGGTTCCAGAGTATAAGCGGTAGTCTTTGCTCCGGGTTGGGACACGGCGGTTGTAGCTTCTCCAAATCCAAGCCTACTGGTAGAACTAGGGAGTGTTCCTTTAGTTGTTCCACAGTGTGTTTTTCTCTGAATTCTGGAAAGTGGTTAAGAAAGCGTGGAAGACCATCGAAAAATGAGCGACGGTGAAACGCTGAGTTGAATACGATTCTATCGGCGCTTAACATGGAGGCGTAGTTAATGAAAGCATAGTGTAAGTCACGTTCCCCATGCTGGCGTCGCATAGGCCCGCTTTGCAGATCTTTAGGTAGTGGGTAGGTCAGTTGGTTTTCATGCATGTATAGGACGACAGGAGTGCCGGCCGTCTTTTCTCGCGTTAGAGATAGAAAGGTACTTAGATCCAACATGTCTGTGACCATGATCACGTCAGGATCGAAATGGGCCTCTGTGAACTTTTGGGCCAGTGTTACCGCACCGCCGTGCATCCTCCATTTCCAGTAACGAGCCGGTAGTGTTAAAAGTGAAGGGTGATGGGTGCTGTACTTCTGGTACCCTTCAGCCCAAGCTTGATGGCTGCCACCATGGTAAGGAGATATTAACAGCACCTTCATAGTCGCGCAGATTGACAGCATCAACAAAGTGATGTCAACTAGGATATGTCTTGAGTCTCCTATATTCTGAATCATCCATATTCTAGTAGGCTTTTGTTGCCGTAGCGTGCTAGCCATTTGCCTTCTAATGTCGGCCAGATTTATCATGAATGGGATGCACCTAATATCAACATCAAACATAGCAGAGGGAAATAATGAACATCATTAACGAGAAACGCCCGAAAGTTGTCTTCGCCTCTATCGTGATTGTGTTTGTGCTTATTGTGGTTGTACCACTTTATGCCCAGAATGCGGGGACAGCTGATTGTCGAGCCCTGATTGGCCCCTTGGCAAGTGTCAAGGGCGGGACAGTTGGCCCTAATGAGTGTTGGATATCGGAAGGAACGGTCCGGAATGCCGATGGTATTATTTTTCAACGATTAGAGATTGGGATAAGCGGGACTCTTGACGGGTATACAGTAAAGCAGGGGGAGAGGATAGAGGTTTTCACCGATGCGCCGGAATTTGCCTTAGCCCAGAGATCTAATCTAGGTCCCTACTACCATGGTATTGGCACCTATCGTGCGCCTAAAGGGAGCGGAATGACTGTGCTTTTACCTCAGTCAGCCGCTGACTGGAATGGTAAACTTTTCGTTCTGGTACATGGCTCAAGCCACTACACTCCCATGGGAGAATTGCCACCCCGTAAGGGCGATGAATACTCGCTTCTTACCGGAGGGAATGCCTATGCTGGGTTGATGATTGACAAAGGGTATGCGGTAGCATACACGCGTCGTCCTGCTAGTGGTGCCCGGCGAAGAGGAGCGATCAGCTTTGCAAGTGAGGAGGTCAAACTGGATGATGGCACCGTGTTCAAGGACAAGACTTTTGGATTTCACACCGGACTGATCCGTGATTGGACTCAGATTGCCAAGAATCTGATCCAGACACGTCTTGGTCGTAAGGCTCAACGAACCTATTACTATGGGAAGTCCGGAGGAGCCAGTCTAGGCCGTATCTTCAACTACAAGCGGGGTGCTAATAGTGATACGGAAGGCAATAGACTTTATGATGGCATGCTACTGGATGATGCGGGTGGCGGTTGGTACTGGCCGGTTCAGCGACTTGCCCGTGTTGATGTTGGTGAGGGAATTTTCTCGCTTCAAAAAGATGCCCAAGACACCTTAGTTGTAGATGAGTTGTATAAGCAAAATTTTGTTCGCCAGATTGACATTGCCCACCAGAATTACACAGGTGCGGATTTTGTCCAGGGGAATTACCTGTTTGTAAAGCGTGAGAACACACGCCTTTTAAAAGAAAAGGGACTCGGTTCTTTAACCCGTATGTATGAGATTGTCGGAGTCAGTCATGCTGACGCTGGTTATGCTAGTCGAGCTGAAGGTGCTACCAAGCCAGGGCTTAACAATTTGGATTTGGGTGGCGTTTTCGACGCACTCATCGACACTCTAGATCAGTGGGTCGAAAAGGGAGTGAATCCAGGTCCGACACGTTCGGATATCCCATTCTTAGGAGATGTGGATGGCAATGGTAGTCTAGAAAATTCTGCGATTGCACTGCCTGAAGTGGCCTGTCCTACCGGGATTTTCATCGAATATGCTAAAGAGGCACCCCGACCGGGAAGAACCACATTTATTCCGTATCTGAAGGAACAACGACATGTGATTAATGCTGATACAGAAGACCTTCCCTCAGAATATGACCCAGAATGGTTGGAGCCACTGGATTCCCGTGGTTATTTGGTAGATATGAACAAAAATGGTGTCCGTGACACACGTGAAAGTATTGCACAGGCGTGGCAACGACGGATGCGTGAGGGAGAGCAATACGGAGTACTAGCTTCTAGGCAGAATCTTACACATGAGCACTATGTCGAGTGTGTTACTCAAGTTACTGCTGAGTTAGTAAAAGAGAACCTGCTAAGTAATACGGCCCGGAATTATTACATTAAGAATGCACGTAATTCGGACATTATCAGATCTCCGATAGATGTTGAACAACAATAATCTAGACTGAGAATCCTTCTTTTGACAGTGGTAATTCTCGAACGCGGTGACCTGTGGCAACAAAAAGTGCGTTACAGACAGCCGGTGCAATGGGTGGCAAAGCAGGTTCGCCCAGCCCTGTTGGAGCATGCTCACTTTGGATGAAGTGAACGTCAACTTTCGGTGCGTTACCAATTCGGAGAATTGGATACTGGTCAAAGTTGGATTCTTGTACACGTCCATTCTCAATCGAGAGTCCCAGTCCCAGTGTTGTACTCAAGCCGTCAATGACAGCACCCTGACATTGATTTTCAGCGCCGCTTAAATTAATGATCGGACCAACATCAGCGGCTACCGTCACCCTATGGATTGTTATTTTTCGATTGTCATCGACACTGACTTCCGCCACCTCGGCAATGTGGCCAGCATGGCTAAAGTGAAATGCTAATCCCAGTCCGCCCCCCTTGGGTAAACGTCTGCCCCATTCAGCTTTTTCGGCGGCGAGTTTAATAACGTCTGCAGCACGACCCGTATTGAGGGCACGTGAGTTTCCGGGATCCAGCCAACGCGGTTGTCCCATTATATCCAGAATGAATTCCAGGTGATCTCGTCCGGCAGCTACTGCTAGTTCATGAATAAAACACTGTACTGCAAAGGCTATCCCATTAGAGCGCGGTGCTCTCCATGGGCCACAGGGAGTTCCTAATGGGAGCATGGTCTGGGTGAGATCAAAATTATCAACCAGTGGAGCTGGGAACTCACTTTCAGAGATGTTACCTCCACTGACGGGGTTTTTACCGTCGGCTGAGAAGGTTACAAAGTGGTCTTGCCAAGCGGTCAGTTGTCCTTCTTTATTGAAGCTCCCTCTGAGGCCATGAAAGCCACCCACGCGATAAAAGTCATGAGCCATATCATCTTCACGGGTCCACTGTAGTTTTATCGGTGCGCCGAATTTTTTTGATATAGCTACGGCTTCGCATACGGAGTCATTCATTAAGCGACGGCCAAATCCTCCTCCGACTCGGGTCTGGTGAAGCGTGACCCGATCTTCCGTGATTCCCAGGATTTTAGCAGCATTGCTGATTCCTCTCTGGGGAGTTTGTGTAGGAGCCCAGATCTCAACACTACCATCGCGATACCAGGCTGTTGTGTTTTGGGGTTCAAGGGTTGCATGGGAGAGGAATGGATAACTATAAAACCCTTCTAATATTGTCTCGGCGTTGCTGAATGCTTCCTCCACATTCCCGCTGGATACAACGGTTTCGACACCCTGTTGTGTAGATAATTCACGGGCTCTCTCAACCGAGCCACTCCAACTGTCTTTGGAAGCTTCTGTTTCATCCCAGACCACACGCAGATGACGTTTAGCACTAAAAGCGGCCCATGTAGATTCTGCTACGATAGCAACTCCAGGCATCAATTCAGTGACTTGCCCTGTGCCTTCAAGGATAAAGGCATCTTTGACTCCGGGGAGTAAACGAATTTCATCCAAGTTAGCACTGCGGACACTTCCCCCAGTAGCTGGACACTTGTCATAGGTAGCATAGAACATTCCCGGCACCTTCTGATCAATACCGAAAAGTGGCTGACCAGTCACGAGTGCGTGGTTATCGACACCAGTCACTCTCGTTCCTAGTAGTTTCCAATCTTTACGTTCTTTCAGCGAGACCGTATTTTGATCTGGAACCGGAAGTCTGGATGCCTTGTTAGCTAGTTCGCCATATCCTAGGCGGCGCTTACTATGTGGGTGTATCACTTCGCTCATTTCAGTTTCACAGTCTGTAGCCGGGACACCCCATTCCTGAGCAGCGGCAGTGACAAGCATAATACGGGCATTAGCTCCGGCAAGACGTAACTGATCCCAGTTGGCAGGGATTGACCGGGAGCCTCCTGCTGCCTGTCGGCCATAAAGCGCCTGATTAATCGGGGATTGTTGTACCACAACATCGGCCCAGTTTGCGTCAAGTTCTTCAGCGACAATCATTGGAAGGGATGTCTTGATTCCCTGTCCAATCTCTGGGTTCTTTGAATAGACCAGAATCGATCCATCAGGAGAAATACGAATGAAGGCATTGGGTGCGAATGTAGAATCACCTGTTTGTGCGATCAGGGAACTGCCAGTTTCACCTAGATTGAAGGCAAGTACGAGTCCCCCCCCAGCAAGTCCGGTGAGCTTGACAAATGAGCGCCGAGGCATGCGTTTTGCTTGATGAATTCCAAGTTCGGTCTCCACGTCGCGGATGATGTTTCGAAGGTATTGGTCGTTCATGACTTGCCTCCTTTTCGTGCAGCCGTATGTATAGCCTGACGAATTCGATTGTATGTCCCACAACGACAGAGATTGCCCGCCATGGCTCGATCCACATCCGCATCACTCGGTGTGGGGTTTTTGCTGAGTAGTCCAGCAGCGGTCATTATCTGGCCTGTTTGGCAGTATCCACATTGGGGGACGTCATGCTCAATCCAGGCTTCCTGAAGAGGATGTAGCGTGCCATTGGTACTGGCTAAGCCCTCTATGGTGGTGATATCTCGATTCACTACTGATGCGACCGGAACCGAACACGATCTAACTGGGTTGCCGTCAACATGCACGGTGCAAGCTCCGCAAAACCCACCACCACAACCAAATTTTGTCCCCGCTAGACTGAGGTTATCGCGAATAATCCACAATAGTGGCATCGACGGATCTATATCGTCTAAAACGTGCTCTGTGCCATTAACTAAAAGGCGAAGCGTAGGCATGTTCAAACCTCCTAAAGCTTTTCTGGGTTTTCCTCGTAACCCAAGATATTAGTTTTGAGCTATAGCTCCATTTCATAACTTTGTTGCTCACTTCAAGGGAAGGGTAGTCTACAAAGCTTGGAGTCCTACTGTAGCCAGGAGGCAAGTTGCTCCTGGCCATTGAGATTGTTCCATAGAATTTCCCCGCTCAGTCCTGTCACGACCGGTGTAATGTTGAGGATGTCATCAACAGGGATGGTGAAGTAATCTCGGTCTAATACGGTGAAATCGGCAAATTTACCAGGCTCTAGCGTGCCAATTGTATCTTCTGCCATCATGTACTCGGAAGCCCAGGTGGTTCCCATTTTTAAAGCCGTTACTCTATCAACGGCCTCGTGTGGGAGAAGTACGACCGATTCTGGATACGTTCGGCTCACAGAAGTTTTACGAGTGACGAGTATGTGGATGGGTTCCCAGAAATCATCGCCTGAAGACTCGAAGGTTACCCGGATTCCCTCATTAATCCAGGTTTTGACTGGCATAGCAAATTCTCTCAATTTTTCACCGTAGTCATTGATAAGCTTAGGGACCTCAGCCAGCAGAAATGGTGTGACATTGATATGGATTCCATATTTTTTGATGCCAGCAATAACGTCTGGGACAGCACCCAGAACCTGACTATGCTCTAGTGTAGGGCGTAGGCTACGGATGTATTCGACCGACAGATTGGCCTCCGCCATTGATTCCTCGAGCATCTGGATGTAGAGGCGAACTCCATGGGGTGAAGTTCCGTGTACTTGGGCGGGCCGCCACCCATTGGTAATTGCAGCTTTAAGAGAGACCCAGGCTTTTAGGGTCGGATTAGGACATCTCTCCCGCTCCTTGATTTCAGGAGCAGCCGGTATGTCGGGCCCCAAACAGACATTGTTTTGTGTCGAATCCCAGATTTCATGGCACATTCCGTTTAACCACAACATTTCCCCGCCATTTCGGTGGTTGGTCCAGGGAGCACCATAGGCGCGATAGAATGATTCGATTGATTTGCTATTGAAGAGATTTCCTCGTTGAGATTCAATGTAGTAAGCCAGCCGGTGGGGCATTCTACCTTGTCGGTTCAAGACGGCATATGCTCCTACTGTACGAGGATACAATAGCCGGGTCGCTACGGTAGTGAAACCTTTCTTGACAACATCTATACCTTGGAGGCGCATAACTTCCGCCAGATCAGACAGCGGTTTGTCTTTCCACCAGTACTCAAAGCTGATGGCTCCCTGCTCTGGAACCGCCAAGTAGCCATTCATAGCTGAACCTGGACCTGTTTCTAGGTCCGTGCTTTCCTCCCAGTCGTGAAACTCCTCCTTAAAGGCATCTATGGCGGCTTGGTTGAAGTAGCCTCCCAGCCCCATGTTCACAATAACGGGGTGGTTGGGGACAGCGGCATCTAGTTGCCGTCGGTTGATTTTGCCAATATAAAACCAGGTCCGTCGAGTGCCGGGGGAATTATTTTGGTTGTCCTGAACGCGAACGCTAATCCACTGACCCTTTGAAATTCTCTGTGCTTGGATTGCATTAAGCACAGTCTCTCGAATAGCCTTGGCCGTGCCTTCCACATCAGTTTGGGCGGTCACGCTAAGTTGAATGCTCGGGTCAGTGAAACCGTATTGAGGACCATATCTGCGGGCTGCAGTCCCAAAAAGGTGGTAGTGGGTCTGAATTAGACCAGGAATGGTTGTTCTACCTGCTAGGTCAATGATCTGGGTACTAGATCTGGCAAGGTTTTTTATTTCCTGGTCGGTGCCCAGGGCCATAATATGTTTCCCCTTTATGGCCATTGCCTCGTACACATTGCCAACTGTGTTGGGGACTATGCTACGGTCATCCATACTGACAATTTTGCCGTTAACGAGAATGGTATCGGCCCATCCCATCTGGGCTACAAGGGGAGGACGATTTTGTGCAAGTCCGAAATTAGATAAGAGTAGTAATCCCCACACTAGGGCTAAGACATGCTTCTGTCGAATCAATGCTGTATGTACCATTGAAAGGTCCCTCCGAATATGGTTCCTCTTAATAGATATATCCCATTGTCAATAATTATAACGTTGTATCCTCTAGAGATAACAGATTATTGTCGAAAACACTAGGCTATAGAGGCAAGTATTGACAAGATGATGTGTAGTTTTGAGTTGCCGAGGTGCGCGGGCCTAGCATTTTAAAAACTATTGTCGGGAGAGACTAGGACGAGCCTTTACTGGGGAATCGATCGCTCACATCTAGGCTGAAGAGTTTCTGGGCGTTTTTACCCAAAATATTGCGTTTGGCCTGATTGGAGAGGAAAGGGAGATCATAAATTTTGCTGGGTAGATCCATATCCCAGTGTGGATAGTCCGAAGCCCAAAGTAGTTGAGTCTCGGCGTGAGCCATCTTAAAGGTAGTCTCCAAGACGTTTAGATCATCGGGTATTTCCAGAGGTTGTGTCGTGTAGTACATCTCCTGCATATATTTGCTAGGAGGTTTGGTAAGGGCAGGACATTCGGAACTGCGCATTTTGTAGTCGTTGTCCAAACGCTGCATAAGCCAGGGAATCCAGGCAATGCCCGATTCAATCCAGATAACTTTGAGTTCGGGGAATCGTACGGGCAAGCCATTAGCAATCCAGTTAGCGCAGTGCAGGATGTTGAAGAAGGTAAAGCCCAGGGCATGGGTAACAATAAAGCGATTGGTTGTAGACAACATCTGATCAGTCCAGGTGTAGCCAGCGTGAAAGGCAATAGGTTTACCCATTTCTTGGAGCAGAGCGTAAGTTTTCATATAGGCGTTGTCGTAGACAGGTCTGTAACGGACTGAGGTGACCATAAAGCCTACGACCCCCTCTTTTTCTCCAAATTCTTGAACAGTACGATAGGTGGCATCTGGATCGTTGAAGGGTAAATAGAGCATCGATTTAAGACGAGGCTCAACGGCGAGAAGCCTCTCAGTAAGCCAGCAATTGTAAGCCCTTGCCATGTTCACCTCTACCTCGGTTTGAGGGTGGATTCCCATAGCCAGCATGGGGGTTGGGAACAAACAGACATAATCTACGCCCATGGCATCCATCCATTTGAGGGTTAAATGGATATCACGATGATTTTCCCCAGCTGGCACTTTTTCGGTCTTGCGAAGCGGATAACGGGTCACTCTCCCAGCGATGTCCTGGTGGCCCACTAGTCCTGGGAGAAAAGAAGACTGTACTCCTGTTCCCCCCGTGGTTGCCATTTTAGCGCTGTGTTTGATCACTGGGTCTTCGATAAACTCGATGATCTCCCGGAGGGACTCGTTCTCGTAATGATGACAGTCTGTGTCAACGATTAGAAAGTCCTTGTATCCTCGATCATCGCGTTGATGGGCAGCGTGGCGTAGTAGTTTGGTGGTGTCAAGCTCCTCGACTGCCATTTTGTGAATGTCGCTGGTGGGGAGTTCGATACCTGCAGATTTATCTGTTCTATTCCGTGATGACAAAGATTTCTTCTCCTTCTTCGATCACCTCAAACTTTCTAAGTCTAAATTGACGGTCAGCAACCATTTCACCACTCTCTAATTCGTACTCCCATCCGTGCCAGGGGCACACGATGTGAAGGTTTTGGTAATTGAACTTCATGCCACGATAGGTCTTGTCGGAGTTTATGATCTCTTCGATCTGGGGTATTAGTAACCCTTCACAGGCTGGTCCTCCCTGGTGAGGACACAGGTTCTCGTAGGCATAGAACTTGTTATGAAATCGGTAGATGCCAATTTCAGTGGTACCGTCAACGACAATACAGGGTTGTGCTTCTTCTAATTCAGATGTTTTTCCGACCAGTATTTTGTTCTTTGCCATGGATACAGGAGCATCCTGTTCCCGATCTTGAGGAACCACTCCTTAGTAGTAGAGACTTGAACAGGGGGTTCACTCTTCCGCTAACGCCGTGTAATATACCATGATTGACTTCATTACTTATGAATTTAAACGGAACACTGGAGGCTTATGAGGACACCTTGACTTCAAGTAAACTCCCCCATATACTCCCGCCGCAAATTTGGATTGGCCAGGATCTTTGAAAGGGAATGCAATGAAAACTTACAACACCGTAAAAATCGAAAAAGAGGGTGGTATAACCTGGGTGATTTTAAATCGTCCGGAAAAGCGCAACTGTATGAGTCCAGAACTCCATTTTGAGATGGTAGATGTTCTGACAGAGGTGGCATCCGATACCGACACGCGGGTGATGGTATTGACGGGAGCTGGAGAAAGTTGGTGTGCTGGTCAGGATCTGAAGGCGTTCTTCCGCGAATTGGACAATAATCCCTCTGAGCGTAGTCGTGCTGAATGGGCAACCCATGAGTGGCGTTGGCGACGCCTGTTAACTTTTCCTGTCCCAACTATCGCTATGGTTAACGGTTATTGCTTTGGAGGTGGGTTCACCCAGTTAGTCGCCTGTGACATCGCCATCGCGGCCGAAGAGGCTACCTTTGGCCTCAGTGAGATTAATTTTGGCATTTTCCCGGGTGGGATTGTCAGTAGAGTGATTGCCGATGCCATGAGCTACCGGGATGCGCTGTACTACTCGCTGACAGGGGATACATTCAATGGCAAACAGGCAGCTGAAATGCGATTGGTCAACTATGCGGTTCCCTTGGATATACTACGAGAGGAGACCGTGAAACTAGCCAACAAGTTAATCGACAAAAACCCAGCTGCATTAAGGGCTACCAAGGAAGTTTTTAAGACTTGCCGGAACATGGACTACGTCCACGCAGAGGAGTATATCGGTGCCAAGTTGGTCGCATTGCGAGCCACTGACCCTGAAAAGGGTCGGGATGAGGGGATTAAGCAGTTCATCGATGACAAGACTTATCGTCCCGGCTTGGAAGGATACAAGCGCAACGAGTAGCTCGATGAATTTTCATTTATCCGAAGAACTTGTGTTACTGCAGGAGACGGTCCGCCGCTTCGTGGATGAAGAATTAATTCCCCGAGAGGTGGAGTTCCGTCCTGAAGCTGATCCTATGCCAGAGGAGATGCTTCAAGTCCTTCAGGAGAAAGCCAAGTCGATTGACCTATGGCTTCTAGATGTCCCAAAGGAATATGGGGGCATGGACCTAGACTTGCTGACTCGTTGTGTGATTTTCGAGGAGGTAGGACGAACTATTGTCATCCCTTACCGAATGAATGAGGTATTTGGTCCGGAAGTGCGCCCTCCGCTTTTTTACTGTAACGATGCGCAGAAGGAGGACTATCTTTATCCGGTTCTCAAGGGTGATAAGCGTATGTGTTTTGCACTGACCGAGCCAGATGCGGGATCGGATCCGGCCAGCATGCAAACTCGCGCTGTCAAAGATGGGGACAGTTACGTTATAAACGGAACTAAGCGCTTTATTAGTGGCGCTGGATACTCGGATTTTATTCAGGTTATGGCCCTGACCGATGCGGATAAGCGTGCTCGGGGAGGGATAACCTCTTTTCTGGTAGATGTTGATACTCCGGGAGTCAAGCTGTCTAGACGTCAACCCACCATGATGGGAGATTCTCCATGGGAAATAGTATTTGAAGATGTCCGAGTTCCTGAAGCCAATGTGCTTGGGTGTGTCGGGGATGGCTTCAAGTTGGCTCAGGAGTGGCTTACCGACGGGCGAGTGCGTTGCCATGGAGCCCAAAGTGTTGGAATGGCCCAGCGTGCTCTGGATCTTATGATGGATTATGCCATGGATCGGGTAACCTTTGGAAAGCCACTAGCTAAAAGGCAGTCAGTTCAGTTTATGATTGCCGACTCTATGATGGATATCCACCAGGCCCGTTTGATGGTTTATGACTGTGCTTGGCGCCATGATCAGGGTGAAGATGTGCGCAATGCTTCCTACATGGTAAAAATTGTATGTACGGAGATGGCTGGTCGAGTGGTAGATCGAGCTATCCAAGTCTTTGGGGGGATGGGGTTGACCCAGGAACTTCCTTTGGAATGGATGTATCGTCAGCTGAGAAGTATTAGAATTACCGAAGGAGCCACCGAGGTTTTACGTTGGCGGATGGCACAGAACGTCCTTCGAAGACGTAGCAAGAGCTGATGGATATACCGGGTAAGTCACTCTTATCGGGCTACCGGGTGCTGGATATCAGTACTGAGATGGGCGCCTTCTGCGGAAAGTTCTTACGAGATCTTGGGCTAGACGTGATCAAGATAGAGCCCCCGGCCGGTGACCCACTGCGCCACCATCCCCCTTTTGCCAAGGGACATGAAAATGCTGAAGGAAGTCTCCGTTTTGCTTATCTAAATGCTGGTAAACAAGGGATCACCCTGGATTTGGAAAAATCAGAGGGTCGCAAGCTGTTTCTCAAACTGGTTGAGCAGGTAGATGTCGTTTTAGACAGCCACGATCCTGGTTATTTGAAGAGTCTTAATCTTGATTATAACGTTCTACAGGAAAGCCATGAACAACTCATCGTTGTGGCCCTCTCTGGTTTTGGACAAACTGGACCTTACGCCCATTTCCAAGCACCCGATATCGTTACTACTGCCATGAGTGGGCTGCTGTATGTGAGTGGCACACCTGAGTTGCCCCCTTGCATGCCGCCTGAAACACAATCTTATTATTATGCTAGTACCTATGCCGCTTTTGGGGTCATGTTGGGACTATGGCAGCGTGAGAAAACGGCGCAGGGTGTCTATATCGATGCATCAGTTCAGGCCAGTTTGGCTATTCACGAACACGTAGCCTTTACATATTCTGCTGAGGGTAGATTAGTCAAACGAGCTGGAAGTCAGCATCAGCACGTTGCTCCGGCCAATCTGTTTCGTTGTAAGGATGGATACATTGCTATTTTTGCAACCCATCGCCATTGGCCTATCTTGCTAGAAGTTTGGGAAGATCATCCTGAGGAACTGGATGATCCAAGGTGGAAAACAGATATGGAGCGTCGTAAGCATGCCGATTGGTTAAATCCCATGATCGAGTCCTTTACCTCAAGATACGAAAAGGAAGCACTATCTGATCTTCTTCAAAAACGGGGGATACCCGGTTTGCCGGTTAACACTCCATCGGATTTTCAGAGGGATCCCCACATACAGGAGAGGAATTTTTTCGGACAGGTTGATCATCCAGAGATTGGTTGCTTCCAGCAACTCCGCGTACCGTTTACTGTCGATGGAGAAAGAGATGCGCCGTCTCCAGCACCAACCCTAGGTCAGCACAATCAAGAGGTGTTTCACCAAATGCTTGGTTTGAGCAACCAGGAGTTAGAGGCCCTAGCATCGGAGGGAGTGGTGTGATTAAAGAAAGGGGAATACAGTTCCCAGGGTACTACTTAATGAATCATGTGGAACTTGTAGGTCAAAGCCATAGTCTATGGAGCTAGCCATGAACACTAGAACCAACGATATTCTCAAGGGTATCCGTGTCCTAGCTTTTACTAATGCCTATGCCGGCCCTTATGCTGGACGTCTGATGGCCCAGTACGGTGCTAACGTTATCAAGGTGGAGTCCAAGACCGGGGGATTAGACACTTTCCGTCATTTTGGCAAGGATGTGGATTCTTCACCTCGCTTCATTGAATGTAACCTGGGCACTAGATCTATTACTGTCAATCTCAAACATCCATCCGGCGTGCAGGTGATTAAGGATCTGACAGCTCATTCCGATGTTGTCATGGAAAACTTCCGTCCTGGAGTGCTCAATCGTCTGGGACTTGGCGAGGAGATCCTTCGGGAAATTAATCCTGGTGTCATCATTTTGAGGATGCCAGGACTTGGGGGAAAGGGTCCAAAAAGTAGTTATGGGACCTGGGGGTTTAATCTAACCGCTTATTCTGGCATGACTCATCTCTGGAACCATGCGGGACAGGAACGTCCTGTTGGTAGCCAGGGAGTATACCCTGATCACCTCAGTTTTATTGTGGCCCCTACCCTGTTGGTAGGAGCGCTATTACGCCGTCGTTTTACCGGTGCTGGCGTTACTATAGATCTAGCTCAGGCTGAGGCGACCGCCTATTCCATGGGTGTTAGTTATCTTGAGACTGCAGTCAATGGTAGGGATCCTGAACCGAGGGGAAATAGTGACCCAATGGCGGTCCCCCAAGGCTGTTATCCTTGCCAGGGCGAAGACCGGTGGTGTGTCATTTCTGTCCGAGACGATAAGGAGTGGAGCAAACTCTGTGCTGTCATGGGAAAGGGGGAGCTTGCTACACATCCTAAGTTTGCCAATTTTGAAGCACGTTCCTGCAATGTATCCGAACTAGACGATATCCTCCGGGAATGGACTCAATCCCGATCCCCCGAAGAGGTGATGAACAGTCTTCAATCAGAAGGGATTGCAGCAGGTGTGGTCGAAAATGGAGCGGATCTAATGGACGATTTGCAACTGCGTCACCGGGAGTATTACCTGGACTATCCTACGTCGACAGTAGGGGCTATGGAGGTGCCCCGCGGTGGATTGCAGTTTAGCGACATGACGGATGGTCCGGTCTCATTTCCCCCTCCTCTGGGTCATGACACTGAGGACATTCTGCGGGATTTGTTGGGCTATGATGATGAGGCTATCAGTCAGCTCAAGAATGAAGGGGTCTTGAGCTAGTCCTTGATCACGGTAGTGTGTGGTCTAAGGCCCTGCATCCTTTTGTCTCTTAGTCAGCAGTTTCGAGGAGTTGATCTGATTTCTCAGGTAGACGGCCCACAATGAACACGTAGGAGAAAGCTCCGAAGCTCATAACCGCTCCAGCGGTCACCAGGGCGCCTGTAAAAGATCCTGTGGCGGCCAAAATATACCCGGTAATAATTGGTGCCATCAGACCTCCGATGTTGCCTCCAAAATTTTGAATTGACACGAGCGAGGCTACTGAAGCCGATGGGACCAGATCAATGGGCATTGCGTTAGCCGATCCTGTAGTAGCTCTCAAGGACCCCATGCAAAACGTGAGCAGTGTAATGGCTAACCAAGTCTGGGACGTATAGGCTGCAGTGACGACCATGATGGTGGCAGCTACCATTCCAATTCCCACAACGGTCTTTCGGGCTATGGTGTGACTAAAGCCTCTACGGATGAGATCATCTCCCAACCAGCCCCCTCCGATGGTTCCCAGTATCCCCATCAGAAAAGGCAGACCGGCAAAAATTCCCGTTAAAGCAATGCTCATATTTCGTTCCATCACCAGATAACTGGGCAGCCAGCTGAGGAAAACATGATAGGCGTACAAGTATCCCATTTGTCCAAAGGCTAACCCCCAAGCTGAACGGTAGCGCAGGAGGGAGATGACGGATGCCCGCTGGGTGGTCTTTGTCTGAGTCTCGCGATCCGGCTTCACCTGTATTCCGATCTTTCTCTCCGGGTGGAAAAAGATCCAAATTGCTGCAAAGAGCAGATTGGCTCCACCAATCCAATAGAAGATTGATTGCCAGCCGAAGCGAGACAAGATAAAAGCACAAATAGCTGCACCGAAGAAGCTTCCAACCTGACTGCCGGAAAAAGCAAATCCCAGGGCAGTGGAGCGTTGTTCTGACCGGAACCATCGTGAGATCAGTGAGCCTTGAGCCGGGATAAGCATACTGTGCCCTATCCCAAAGAATGCTCGGAACATAAATAGCCCAGTGGCTGTGGTGGCAAGGGGCAGGGCGATAGTGGAGAGGCTCCACACACCGGCTCCTGTGCCTAGGACTATCCATGCCCCGAATCGATCTACCAGGGGGCCTACGATGAGTTGGAGGGAGGTGTAGGCCCAGTTCCACCCCGAAAGGATGTAGCCCATGGTGGAGGGAGAAATATCGTACTCCTTCATCAGTGTAGGGGCAGCAATCCCTAGGGAGATTCGAATGATACTGGTCATAACCAGAGCTCCCCAACAAAGTGCTACCACGCGCCACTTGAGTCGCCCTGTTGCTTTTGGATTTTCCATGTTTAGATGCCCCGAAGGGTAGGTGGATTGTATGGTTACACGTTGGAAGTTGCAAGTTAGAGGACTATTGTGGATGACAAGATTGCCAATCGTATGTGTTTGTCGTGTGTTTCTTATTCCCCAAGTTCTTGCAAAGTCTGTCCGTTACGTTTACATTGTGAGGCCAATGTCATATACCGTTATAGGAAAACCGCTGAGGCATTTGGAGGGACGTGCCAAGGTCACAGGGAAGGCCATTTTCACAGCCGATGTGGCTCTCCCGGGGATGATCTGGGGAAAAGCACTTAGAAGTCCCCTCCCTCATGCCCAAATCGTCAGTGTTGACACTAGGGAGGCGGAACAGATGTCGGGGGTACTGGCGGTGCTAACCGCACAGGATCTACCAGATGTCCTGACAGGGAGAGTAGTCTACGATACCCCGGTCCTAGCACGTGATCGAGTACGCTTCATTGGTGAAAAAGTTGCCGTGGTAGCTGCTGAGGATCCAGATATTGCCGAGAGCGCCTTGTCACTGATTGAAGTAGAGTATGAGGAATTGCCAGCGGTTTTTGATCCTAAAGAGGCTATGAAGGCCCATGCTCCACTGCTCCACCCTGACTACAAATCATATCTTCATGCTCCGGAGAAGTTTTTTTCTGATATTCCTAATGTTCACTCACATGTGACTTGGGAGGTAGGTAATTTAGAAGAGGGATTTGCCCAGGCTGACAGGGTCTTTGATCACACCTTCACCACTCACTCACAGCACCAGGGGTTCATAGAGCCCCATGCTTCAGTTGTTTCCGTTGATTCTGATGGTCGTGCTCACTTGTGGATAACGAACAAGATGCCAGTCCGGGCTCAAAAACTTCTGGCTGATGCCGTTGGAATTCCACAAGAGCAAGTTGTAGTTCACCCGGTGTTCATTGGGGGAGACTTCGGTGGTAAGGGTTCCCTCATGGATTCTCCTCTTTGCTATCACTTGTCCAAACGAACGGGTCGTCCTGTAAAAATGGTAATGACCTATACTGAAGAACTGATGGCGGGTAACCCTAGACATCCCGCCACAATTTCTCTACGAACCGGAGTGACCCAAGATGGTCAGGTGGTAGCTCGTCAGGCCAAGGTCGTCTTTGGTAGCGGAGCCTACGCGGGATTCAAGCCCGTTCCTTTCGTAAATATTCCGGGTGCTAACCAGGCAGCCGGAGTGTATGGGACCCCCCACGTTAGGATTGATGCGTACTCAGTGTACACAAATTGTGTGCCCGGTGGCCATGTTCGAGCACCTGGAGACCTACAGGTCAACTTTGCCGTGGAGTCATCCATGGAGTTAATTGCTGAGGCCCTCGGAGATGACCTGCTGGAGTTCCGAAAACGGAATTTGTTAAAGGATGGAGATCTTTTACCGGATGGTCATCGACTAGAGCATGTCCGAGTGGACGAGACACTTGAGGCTGCTATCGAGTCTTCAAATTGGGGGAAACCCAAAACTGGCCCTCATGTTGGACGAGGCATATCTGCTTCCTACCGGCACATCGGCACTGGAGAGGCCAATGGGCAGATCAGCCTTGAGCCTGATGGTACCGTCAAGGTTATCACCCCGGTGCCCGATACAGGAACAGGAGCTCACACCGTTTTTCAACAGGTAGTGGCGGAAACATGGCCACTGCCCATCCAAAAAGTTCGGGTAGAGGCGAAACCTGAACTTTTTGAAACCGACTCTGGTGCTGGAGGTAGCCGAGTAACTTATGTGGTAGGTCAGCTATTCAAAGAGATGACGGAAGAGCTGAAGGAGTCGGTGTCCCATGTGGTGGCGGAAGCTTTGGATTGCCAAGTTGGTGACGTGGTATTCGAAGACGGACAGTACACGGCCAAAGGGGTCGAGCGTTCTATGACCTTAGCTCAGGTGGCTAAGTTTGGATTGGGTAAGACGGAACTGAGCATACGAAAGACCCAGGTCAATCGTGACAAACCCCAGGTCACTACGTTTACGGCACAGGTCATTGAAGTCGAGGTCGATCCTGACACTGGTCAGGTCCAAATTCTGGATCTGGTGACTGCCCACGATGTAGGCACTATCATCAACCCGATTGGTCATCAGGGACAGATTGATGGAGGTGTCATTCAAGGTATCGGGTTTGCAATGATCGAAGAGGTGGCAATGGAAGATGGTCAGGTATCAACGCTTCACCTGGGAGACTACAAGCTGCCTAATATAAAGGATATTCCCCCATTGAAAACTGTATTGGTTCAGGAGGAGATAGGCCCCGCACCATTTCATAGTAAAGCGATTGGCGAGAGTAGCATAACGCCAGTTGTCGGAGCCATAGCCAATGCAGTGTACGACGCAGTGGGGGTCCGTATTTATGATCTGCCCATAACAGCAGAAAAGATTTACTGGGCTTTAAAGGGACAAAATGCCAATGTCGAGTAACAAAGAGATAATGCAGACCATCCAGCTTAGAGTTAATGGGGATGAGCACTCTATAGAGGTGCCACCACGGCGATTATTGATCGATTGTCTACGCTATGATCTGGGTCTTACCGGGACCAAAGAAGGGTGCAGCGTTGGAGTCTGTGGTGCCTGTACAGTACTGATGGATGGGCAGCTAATCAGTTCATGTCTAGCCCTAGCTGTTTTTGCGAACGGGAGAGACATTGTAACGATAGAGGGTGTTGCCCGGGGGGAACAGCTGCGAAAGATCCAAAATTCCTTCATGGACAACGGGGGGTTTCAATGTGGAATTTGTACTCCGGGAATGGTGATTTCTGCAAAGGCTTTGCTTGATGAGAATCCCAATCCTTCTGAGGATGAAATCAAAGAGTGGATGATGGGGAACCTGTGCCGTTGTACCGGGTATTATCAGATCATTAAGTCAATTCAAGAGGGCACTGCGGAGTTAGCTGATGCATAATTTCGTGTACCGGGAGCCAGAAACCTTGGAGGAAGTACTTGCCCTACTCAGTGAGCTGGGGGAGGATGCCAAGATCATTGCTGGAGGTACGGCTTTGATTATCATGCTCAAGCAGCGATTGCTGATGCCCTCTCATATCATCAGCTTACGCAAGTTGCAGGATGCGGATGGGATTGACTTTTCAGAAGAAACGTTCCAGCTGGGGACTTTAACAACTCACCGTGCCATAGAGACCTCACCTCTGGTGCGGGAACAAATCCCAGTTTTGTCCGAAACCTATGCCCAAGTGGCAACCTTGCGAGTCCGGAATATGGCTACCGTAGGTGGGAGTCTAGCTCACGCTGATCCCAACCAGGATCCCCCGGTCACTTTGATGGCATTAGATGCACGAGTCAGGTTGGCCTCGATCGATGGTAGTCGGGAGGTGCCTCTGGATCAGTTCTTCACCGATTACTATGAAACTGTAATGCGCCCTGATGAAGTAGTTACACGTGTGTTGATACCTGTGCCTGTACTTCAGGGAGGTGCCTATGTAAAGTTCTTGCCTCGGACATCTGAAGACTATGCCACGGTCGGTGTAGCCGCAACGGTTTCGATCGATCCAAAATCAGGTGAGTGTCAGGATTGTCGGATCGTTCTGGGAGGCGTGGGGCCTATCCCTCTACGCGATCAGGGCGGTGAAGCTTTACTTAAGGGACAAAAGCTGACTACCGAATTGCTTCGGGAAGTTGGAGATTCTGCTGAACGTCTCACTGATCCAGTGAGTGATTCCCGTGGATCGGCAGAGTATAAACGCGCCATGGCGGCCATTTTTGTGAGTCGTGCCGTTTCACAGGCTTGGGAGCGTGCTCTTTCCTAAGGTCACTAGAACCCATGAATTTTTGTCAAACTTGTTCTATTTTTTCCAGTCGTCGGAAAGTTTGGGATTTTCTGATGGATATGAAGAACGTTGGACTCTGTCTTCCGGGCGTGGAAGATATGGAAAAGATGGATGAGGATACCTATCAGGGTGTCTACAAGATACGGGTTGGACCTATTGCTCTAAAGTTTCAAGGAACGCTTCATTTTGAAATTCGGGATCAGGAACAGTGGCATGTTGGGATGCGTGTCGAAGCTAAGGATCGACGTTTGGGCGGGGGAGTGCGGGCGCGTCTAGATGTTGACTTAGTAGAACAGGGACCGGACAAAACAGAAATGAAGGTAAATCTAGAATCCCATGTATTAGGCAAGTTGGGGGAGTTTGGACAACCTGTCATGCGAAAAAAAACGGATTTTGTCCTGCAGGAATTTGCTCGTAGAGTTAGCGAGACATTAGGCTCAGACGGAGGTGACGAAGATCTTTAGGCGGCCTCACCGCTGAGGTCATTATCCTCTTCTGCAAAAACCCTCAACAGATCACTTTGATCACTTCTAAAGTAGAATCTCCGAAAGCACAGAAATTTGGATGAAGTTAGCTGAAATGGTCAGATACCAAGCGTTGGGCGGCAAAGGTAGCCACAGTGGCTACGGCCATACAGAGGCTTCCGATTGCAGTACGTGGGAGAACACTGGCGTCGCATATGAACAGATTGTCCACATCGTGGGAGCGAAAGCGAGGATCCACAACAGAGGTTTTTGGATCTGCCCCGGCACGGCACGTAGATGCCAAATGCGGTAAACGGATCGACTGGGGTGAAGTACCAGGAGGAGTTAAAAGGAACTCCTTCGGAGTAAATCGGATTGCCCCCATCTTCTGCAGGATTTCTTCTGCGATGTCAAGGCCTTCTGCCAATCTTCCCATGACCATGGGGTGATCGGTGTCGTAGATAAGTCTCAACTGGTCATCGAGATATCCTTCTGCCTCTTTTGGGTTTGTCCACAGGACAACTCTACCAATGCTACGTCTCCCCACATTCATGAATTCTTTGATTTCTCTCCCAAATTCGGGGGCAAACTCACTAGTGATGAATCGTTCTGGATCAGCTCCACCTCCCATTCCACTATCCTGGAAAAAGAGGGTGTCATGTCCGTATTTATTCATCCGATGTAGAAAATAGGTGCCAGCATTCCAACCTCGGTCACCATCTTTAATAGGTTTTGGGAAAAGTGCCCAGATATAGTTCTCAGGGTGGCAGTGAGCACGTCTTCCCACATTCTGGTTTTCGACAATGGTCTCGCTTCCTAACAGATCGCGGGGGCCAAATCCAGATTTCCAAAGCAGCTGAGGAGTTTGCACAGCGCCACAGGATAGAATGATTTTTTCGGCTTCAACTAGTCGCTGTTCTCCAGCCTGAGTGTAGAGGATCCCTGTCGCTTTGGTACCCTGAAATAGAACGCGTTCAGCCATGACATCGGTGATAATTTCGACTCCATACTTCTCGGCATCAGGAACATGGGTCAGTAGAGTGCTCATCTTTGCATCATATTTGCACATGTGGGCATTCCCACAGAAACCGCAGAAGATACAATTTTGCTTGGCTCCTTCGTAGGGCTGAACGTCATAGCCGAGAGACTGACTTACAGTTCGAAACCGGAGCTGTCCTGGGCTCAAGGTTTCTTCCTTGTCAGCGTGGACGTTAAAAACTCTTCGCACTTCGGAAGCTGCCGGGGCAAAGTTCTCCTCGGTCCAATCCACACCGGTAGTGTAGTTCCAATTGGCGTAATCAGCCGGAAATGGAATATGCGACTGACCACCAAAGGCCACGGAACTTCCTCCCAGAATTTTGGAGCCACCCCGCATGGAGTAACGAGGATTGACCGACCGGGAGATGCCGCTGCCCGTAAAGTCACGGGGTATATTGGTGAAGATCTTCCGGCGTAGCGGATTGCCGTATCCGGGTTGAGATTCTCCTCTGAAGTCAGGCCCTGCCTCCAAGAGTATGATGCGTAGTTTCTCTTTCGTCTGAGGATGGATGCCATTTTCGGCGATCCGGGCCGCCAGAATACAGCCCGCCGTTCCCCCGCCCACGATTGCTAGATCATATGATTGTTCTTGTGCCATTGACTATTCTCTCCTTGCAATAATACCATGACAGTTGATTTTTTTGACTTGGAAGGAGAAAGAACTTATGACTGAATACGCACATCCGGAAATGCTAGTTTCAACGCAGTGGGTGGAGGAGAATAAGGGAACCCCCGAATTAGCCATTGTCGAAGTAGATGTCGACACAAAGGCCTACGACGAGGGCCACATTCCAGGAGCTATTGGATGGGCCTGGGACACCGAACTTTGTGACACTCACCAGCGTGATATCGCCCCAAAGCAAAAGTTTGAAAAACTTTTGGGTGAGTCTGGAATTGACAACGGAACGACCGTAATTTTGTATGGTGACAACAACAATTGGTTTGCTGCCTGGGCTCTTTGGCAACTCAAGATTTACGGGCATAGAGATGTTCGCATCATGGATGGAGGTCGGACCAAATGGCTGGAGGAGGGAAGAGAACTTAGTAATGAATCGGCCAGTTGTCAGGTGAAATCCTATTCAGCCAGTACTCCTGATATGTCTATTCGTTCTTATTTGCTAGATGTTCAGAAGGCAACCCTGGACAAAACCGTAGAATTAGTCGATGTACGTAGTCCACAAGAGTTCACTGGTGAGGTGCTCTCCCCACCTGGTTTACCTGAGACGTGCCAACGAGGAGGTCACATTCCAGGTGCTAGTAACATTACCTGGGCCAAGGCGTGCAACGAAGATGGAACATTTAAATCATACGATGAGCTTAAGTCCCTGTATGAGGGAGAGGGGATCACTGGAACTAAGCCAATCATTGCTTATTGTAGAATCGGAGAAAGATCCAGTCACAGTTGGTTTGTTCTGAAGTACTTGCTTGGTTACATTGATGTAACTAACTATGATGGCAGCTGGACCGAGTGGGGTAATTTGGTCGGGGCAGAAATTGAAAAGTAGAATGCAACGATCACGACAATAGTCAATAACCATGGTTATGTGACAATCTACTGGGAGTGGTTGTATGGGTCCCCTTGATATAATTTGGTACGTTTAATCAGTATGGACATCACGCAAACTAGGATTGTGCCCTTGTTGATTTTGATTCTCGTTTTCCCCATGGGCTGGGCCTATGGGCAGGCGCATGACTTTGATGGAGTCGAAATTGTTACGGTTAAGGTAGGAGAGGGCATTTACATGTTGAGTGGATCTGGCATGGTGGCCGGCAATATTGGAGTGTCGGCAGGCCAAGACGGAGTCTTTCTTATCGATGATCAATATGCTCCACTAACGGAGAAGATAAAGCGAGCGGTAGCGGATATCAGTTCCGAGCCTATTCGGTTTTTGCTCAATACCCACTGGCACAGAGACCATACCGGTGGAAATGAGAATCTGGGCGAAGCTGGTGTGATCATCATCGCACATGAAAATGTACGAGCCCGGATGAGTACGGAACAATTTTTGGAGTTTTTCGATTCTAGAGTACCACCCTCGCCTAACATAGCTTTGCCCGTAGTTACCTTTAGTGATGCCATAAACTTTTATTTAAATGGTGAGGAAATTCGTGTCGTCCATTTTCCGCCCGCACATACAGACGGGGACTCCGTTATCCATTTTCTTCATGCCAATATCATCCACACGGGTGATTTATTTACCTATGGGCAGTATCCATTCATTGACGTTTCGAGTGGGGGCTCGGTCGATGGGATGATTGCTGCGGCGAAGCGTCTATTGTCCATGGTAGATGCGGACACCAAGTTGATCCCTGGACACGGACCGTTGGGTAATCGTTCCAAGTTGAGAGAATTTCACGACATGCTAGTGACTATTCGTGATCGCATCGTGTCCGCAGTGGAGGCGGGGCGTTCTCTCAATGATATTGTTCTTTCGGAACCGGCTCGGGAGTTTGACGCGGAATGGGGCCACAAATTCCTTAGCTCCGAGCAGTTCGTACGACTTGTGCATTCCAGTTTGAACTAACTCAGACAATGCACACTCTGAGCTAGGACGTGTTGATTAGGGTTAGTTGAGTGTCATTCCTCAGACGGTTTATGAGATTTCTCTTGGGGTTGTGATGGTGTTCTCAGGTTTTTAAGACTCTGATTGTAGAAATCGAGCACACGGTCCCAAAAAACTTTTGGGGGAGGGTAATCATCAAAACCATGTCGCCCCCCGGGAATAATCCATATTTCCGTCGGAAGTCCGGATGCTTGCCGTACTTTGGCCATACTCTTAGAATGATAGGGGAGAACTCTTCGGTCTGCATCGCCGTGAATAAAGAGCATGGGTGCCTTAATTTGGTCAATGACTTCAATCGGACGAACCTCATTGAATGCAATTCCGGCTCGAATACGAATAGCGGGAGCTAACAGGTAAAGCAAAATTGAAGGAATTCCTGTCTCGTGGGCCGTGGCCCACAGGTCGCTGAAGGGGGCATCCAAGGCCAAAGCAGGTATACGATGATCCTCAGATGCTGAGAAAATCGCGGCAGAAGCTCCATTAGAAGTGCCGAACAGGACCACCTGACTAGGATCGACAGCTGGATGTTGGCGAGCCCACTCTATCATTGAGAGCACATCTAATCTTTCGTTGATGGTGTAGGTAACGTAGAATCCCTCGCTGGCTCCGTGACCACTTAGATCCATGGTTAGGAGGCCGTAGCCATGACGGTGCCAGTGTAAAGCTCCTTCTAACCCCTGGTACCTTGTGGATCGAGCCCCGTGGACGAAAACGGCCGTCCGCCCGTCACTCCATTCTGGAGGTGGGATGAACCAACCGCGCAGTTTGAAGCCGCTAGCCGAGTCAAGCTCTACCTCTTCAAATGGCAGGTTCAGGTCGGCAGGTGAGCGGATGAATGCTTTCAATTTGAGAGTTAGGTTGAGATTCTTACCTTTTCTATGGACTGTGATGGGGAGAAGTTCTTCTGCTTCATATCCATAGACTAGATCTTTAAGAAGTGCCTGGCTATCGTAGTAAATTTTCCCATTGATTGAGGTAACGATGTCGCCGGTTCGAATGCCTAGCTCTCGGCCATCAGCCCGGGGGCGCGTGATCTGAAATCCTGGGGGATTTTCGGAGGGTTGGGAAATTCCCAAGAAGGCATACCCAGGGGTCCTTTCCCCAAAGGGGATGTTGGCTTCCATCAGATCATCAGGGAAGGGGAGACTACGTGGCATTCTTCGGAGATACGACAAAGCCATGCGGTCAAGGGTATAGACGGCAAAGCCGGTTCCTACCAGCAATAAAACCACTATAGCACTGAGTAGCACCCGTCGCCACGTTGAAAACATTCACTAATCCCCTTGTCTTTGATGCTTGCGCTGATTGTTGGTAGTTATGTTGAGCAGTCGTCAGTTCGCATCATCCATTAGAGGTTGACCGATGTGCTGGATCTCCTCGTCTGTAAAGTCATAACTTGGGCCCACAGAATCAATCCCAAAATCGTTAGCCAGGGACTCCTGAAGTACGACCATTCTACCCCCCACCATGGTCATGAGGGGACGGATCTTTAAAATATCATCTACTGGGACTGTTAGGTAATCACGATCAATAATCAGTAGATCTGCCATTTTACCTGTTTCAAGCGTGCCAAGTTTGTCTGGTTTGGTAACATATTCAGATGCCCAGGAGGTCCACATTTTCAGGGCGTGAACGCGGTCAATTCGCTCTTGAGGTTGCCAGACCTTGCCATCGAATTTCCGTGTAATAGCCTGCCACAATTGGAAGAAGGGGGGTTGGAGTCCCGGGCCAACACTTCCTTCCCCACGTCGCCCTTGTGCTCCACCACCGTAATGCTGACCGACCACCTTCACCCCTGACTCAATCCAGGTTTTAATAGGTAAGATGAAGGACTCCATCTGCGGTCCGTAGTCTTCTATCCACCTAGGAGCTTCACTGATGAGATCGGGAGCGCAACTCATAATGATTCCGTACTCTTTCAGTTTTTGGATGATATCCGGCTGTTGTCCGACGACATCACAGTGTTCAGTTGTCATCTTCATGGCACGAATTTCTTCCATCGACATGCCATTGGCCTCTCGAGCTCGATCAATCATCTTGAAGTAGGATCGGGCGCTCTCGCTCCCGCACATGTGCACACCTGCCAGTCGCCAGCCAGCTTTGAGGGCATTTTCCAATACATCCCAGGGAAGATCGCCTGGTTTGGGACAAACTTCGCGTGCTTTGATATGAGGGGGAGCCACTGTGTCGGGGCCAGTACACGATTCAGGATAAATTGAATCCCAGCGTTCGGAAGCCACACCATCAATCCAGAAGTAATCGTTACCAATTCCTTGGAGAACTCCGGTACGTCGATACATCTGCCGAGTTTGATCTGGGTCGGTTGGCATTCGATGCACTTCGTAGTGAGCGTCTAAACGATGCGGCATTTTGCCCAAACCTGCCAGTGTTGCATAGCCGGTCATGACCTTGGGAAAAGGGATACGGGTTGACAGAGTGGTTACACCCAAAGAGGCCCATTCTTCGGAGGTAATTCTCAAGGCCTCCGCCAGAGTCGCTGCCGGGAGCTGCTCCAAAAACAGTTCCCAGGTGATGACAGACATTTCCTGACTACCCACCCAGCCGATCTCCGGGATATTTTCGCCGATATCTACACCATGCATAGTTTCCTGAATGGAGTCAGAATATCCGGGTAAAAATTCGTTCATGACTTCCATGGCTTTGGAGTTAAGGTTTCCCCTCAACCCAGGGTTGACGAGCACAGGGTTTTCCGGTGTCCACAAGTCGATGGTGTTGCGGTTAATGAGGCGCCGGGTAAATCCCCAGAAGCGGGCTTCATCTGGTGCTTCGGGATGACCACGCACGTTCAGAATCACCCATGCGCCGGGTTCAACGTTCTTGATAGTCTCCTGAAGCGTATCCCTAATAATAGCTTGTGTTTTTTCTAAATCCCGGTCGGCTTGGGCAGACACTATGATACCGTTGGGAGGATATTTGAAACCCAACCTCTCCAGTTGCCGAACCGCTCCACCATAGATGTGCTGATGGGATTCGATGATGCCGGGCATCAAGACACGACCCTTCAAGTCCAGAATCTGAGTATCGGGTCCAGCTAGAGCGCGAACAGCTACATTGGTTCCCAGCTTGGCAATCCTGTCCCCTTGAACTGCGAGGGCTTGATAGACATTGCCCACTTCAGTGGAGATGGATTTGTCGTCCATGCTAATTATCTTGCCATTGATAAAAATAGTTTGTGCGTAGCCGTGCTGTGCCACTTCTGGCGGGATCTGTTGGGCGAACGACATAGAGATTGTAAAAAGAAGTAAAATGGGCACAACTATTAAAAAATAATGTTGCTTTTTACCGGATGTGTGGGTTGTCATGTGTGTCTCCTCGCCGTGTTTAGACTATCCCTTAATATAATCTAAATTTAATGCAGACGATACTGATAAACATTGTCTAGGCTGGGGTGTAGATTATAATCAGTACTTGACTCCTAGTCAGATTAGCTATTGTTGGGAAACTAAAATGTTGTTTTGAGGCCAACAAATAAGCTTCTCCCCTGGGACTCGAATCCAGCAATTTCTGTGTAGTGCTTGTTGAAGATGTTTTCTGCACGGAAGAGTAATGCTAGATCCTTTTTTGAATCTGTCAGTCCCAATAGAGGAATCGTCAGGCCAAAGTTGATTTTGAGGTAAGAGGGTAGCACTACCCGAGCATTTGACCAGTCAGGAAAGAATTGCACATCATCTCGTGTTCCTTTGTACTGCAAGTCAATCTGGAGTTTGTATCGTGCCTGAAGAAATTCTGCATAGATGCCAGCTAGGTGTTGTGGTCGGCGCAACAACTGGTCCCCTTTCACGAAAAGTCCACCGGGTACTGTTCCGGAATCAGTAACCTTTGTTGTTGTCCAAGTATATTGGCCTCCTACGCGCATTATTTGGGTTGGTTTAATCGATGTAGATACTTCTAGTCCCTTACTTACAGCTGCTTCACGATTGAAGTAGTTGGGGCTTCCAGGAGGGGACAGGAAGCTAAATTCAATCAGATTGTCGAAGTGGTTGAAGAAGGCCGTAGCGGAAAAGCTACCTTTTTGATTACGAGAAGCAAAGTCTATACCCCAGTCGACTGCTAAATTACTTTCGGGAGATAGATCTGGATTACCTGTGATGTCAAACTCGGGGAGCCCTGCGATTTCGATGAAACTTGGTGCGCGCAGTCCATTACCTAAGCTGGTGCGGACTTTCCAGGTATCATCGAGGAGGTAGCTCAAGGAGACACTAGCAGTGGAAAAACTTACGAAACTATCGTTGTGATCGTAGCGCACACCAGCTGTTACAAACAATCGATTTCTCCATGAGAACTGATCCTGAAGGAAGACGCCGATACTTTGTCGTGTTAGGTTTTCAGATGCGGAGGCTTCCCTATCTAAAGATATGCCCCCTGTCACAAGATGATCTGGATGCAATTGGAAGTTATTTTCCCAATCCACGTAGTTTCTACTCTCGGTGCTTTCGATCGTGTTGTCAAAGAAATCCACGATGCCATCCTTTATCGAGAAGGTCTGGGAGTGCCTTCGGTAGAACCCATAGTGAACTTTTGTATTGTATTGATTGTTGAAAACGTTGTCCCAGTAAATAGAAAAAAGGGCCTCATTCGTCTTGCGGAAGTCATTAGGATCTAAAATCGCGCCTGTTGAGTCGGTAGGGAAGTGATATTCACTGTCCGTGAAGCGGAGGGTAGAGGTGAGAGATGACGAGGAATTCAGCTTGAGGGAGGTGTGTGTAGACAGGTCGAACTTACTATATTGATTATTTAAATCATGCAATCCGTCGGACTCCGAATAGTGGGCGCCGAGTGAATAGTTGATCTTTTCTGTTTCTCCACTAAGGCCTCCTCGTAGTAGATGGCTACCGAAATGCCCCCGCTCAAACGTCAAATTTTTTGAGAGGTGGGCTTCTCCTCTTTTGGTGATGATGTTAATTACAGAAGTCATGGCATCCGCCCCATACAACACTGACGAGGGGCCTCGAATGATCTCGATGCGCTCGACATTAGTTGTGGTAAGGTCGGCAAAGTCAAAGGCTCCCCCCGGTTGATTAATCTGCACACCATCCATGAGTACTAGATTGAAATCATTTTCCCCCCCCCGAACAAATATAGAAGTGACCCCTCCGGTGGATCCTGTGCGGGCTACGTTGAAACCTGGCACTGTCTCCAGAACTTGCAGGATATCCCGGAAGCCATGAGTCTCGATATCCTCAGACGTGATTATGGTAAGGGACTGGCCAGTTTTTCGATCGGAGGTTGGAGTTCGTGTGGCGGTCACGGTTACTTCCCAGTGTTCTCGGGGTGGAGGAGAGAAGTCCTGTTTGTGTTGGGTGCTTTCCGTTGGTTTTGAGTTTTCAGAACTCTCACTTGGAGTCTGAGCTCCAATCGAGGCAGCATAGGACCAGATGAAAGCTGTAACCAAGAATCTAGAAATGATATGAATCTGCATTGGCAGGTCCCGTTTCTTGCTATAGGCGGGTGTGCTACTGTCGTTCCGTACGTAGTGGCTCACCTATAACTTTTACAGATAGAGATCTTCAGAAATTCTGAACTAGGCTTTCATAAAAAGGATGCTCCAGGTGAAAGCAACTTTAGAACCCCGGAACTCCAAAAAAGAAAAGGTAGAACTCATATTACCCCCTTGCTTCCCCATCGGAAGCGTTAAAGAGGTCATAGCCGAACCGGTCTCCTGGCTTACAGGAAAACCCATCCTTCCACTCGGTGTGCTAGGTAGCAGTCACCGATAATAGATTTCGTTCCTGCTCACAGTTGCGAGGGCAGCGTCGGACTTTCACCGAACTTCCCGTGCATCCAACCATGACAAATGCGGTTGCGCGAGGCTCAGTATGGATGGTGACAATGGGGTTGTCAAGTTTCATGGATTGGGGATCAACAAGCTATCAATGTAGTCTTCTAGTCCCTCTTTACAGGCGCTCCAGGGATCAGAATCCTGGGCGCTTTTCGCCATCCCTATACTTCCCTCGACAGTCGCTACAATAAAGGCAGCAGATTTCTCTGGATCAACTTCGGATCTAATTTCGGACTGTTGCTGCGCTTCCAGAAAGGCTTTTGTGAGGGCTTCCTGCCAGAGTTGAAAAACCTTGTCCAGTCGTTTCCGGAATCCCTCATCGAGGTGGGACATCTCCTGGGCCAGATTATTCAAGGGGCATCCCAATTCGCAGGCTCCGGCAGAAAGATTGCCTTCCATTGCCTGTTGGATGGCACGAATCGCTCCTAATGGGGTCTCAGCTGTTTCAATAGGCAGGATCCAAATTTGGTAAATCAGCGGCTGTATTATCTCTTCCACGACCGCATAGCCCAGGGCTTTTTTGTTCGGGAAGTGATGATAAAGGGCCCCCTTTGTAACGCCAGTCTGGGCTAGAATTCTACTGAGGCTGGCAGAACGAAAGCCCTGGCGGTAAATTTCCCAATAGGCCGCTTGGATTATGTTGTAGCGTGTTTGATCTGGGTTTTTGGGGGTTTTTCTTACATACATACCAACCAGTATGCATGTAAGGAAAATGGCTGTCAACTTCTTGCAGTCATTTGAATTCAGTGTAGTATGAGGATAGGGGAAGGTCGCAGAGCAAGAATCACCAGTTTGCACCTGCAAAACCTTTGGGATCTCTGAAAATCGAATATGCCGTTTCTGAGAAGGTTGTTAATGTCTTGCACTCAAAGCGTCTTGCCATGAGAGGTGGGTTGTCCTCGAAAAATGGTCGATTTTTCTGCAAGTGGTTCAGATAATTCCTTGTACACTTCAGGGCGTCTATTCATGAGACGTGGCCTTCTACTTCTGAGCTCCCTGACCTGTTTCAAATCTACATCGGCCCAAATAATGTCTTCTTTAGCTTCATCTGCAGGACCCGCAATGAGCTGTCCTATAGGATCTATTACCAAGCTTCTCCCTCGATATACCATGTCACCTTCCGTCCCGATTCTATTGACCTTCATTACATAGGCTGAGGAGTAGTAAGCGCAGCAACGTGCTTCAAAAAGCCATTGCTCCATGTAAAGATCACCAGTTGGCCTCGACATTGCGTAGGGAGAGAAAATTAGTTCAACTCCCTTCATTTCCATAAGTCTCCATAGTTCGGGAAACTCGTTGTCCCAGCAGATGAGGATTCCTATTTTGCCGAGTTCAGTATCGAAGATTGGAACCTCATCTCCGCCCGTATAATAGAATTTTTCGTAGGAGGAAATGTGTTTTTTTTTGCCGTCACTTTCGTCCTCTAGTGTGTAGTCGAAAAGAGGTATATGGATTTTGCGGTATATCCCCAAAATTTGCCCATCCGGTGATATCAGTGGAGCACTGTTAAAATAGAGGTTGGGTTCGGCCTCTTCGTAAATGGGCGCGATGATATAGATGCCATATTTTTTGGCCAATGTTGCCATCCGGTTGGTGGTGGGCCCAGGAATACTTTCGGAGAGTCCGAAGAAGTCATAGTCGAATTGGCTAGGGAAATAGGTGGTCGTGAACAGTTCTTGAAGGCAGATGAGTTGGGGTTTACAGGTTTTCACAGCTGCGCTAATTAATTCCTCAGCTTTTTGGATGTTTTTCTCTTTAGATTCCGTGCAGGAATGCTGAATTCCAGCTATTCTCATAAGGCTATATCTCCCCTCTTTTAAAACACTGGCGACTAGCATATCCTTTTTGGGGTTTCATAAACCAGAGCTGAATCAACACATGCAGGAACTTTTTCAGGACATTATCTCTAATGCAATAGCTTTTCGTCCGAAAGGAGAAATTATTGGGTATACCCGTGGTCATCGACCTCTCCGTGCTCACCGTTTCGGACGGGGCGAATTTCTCATCAGTCTCATTGCCGGATGTCACGCAGACGAGCCTGTGGGGCCACGCCTCTTGGATCGTCTTGTCGTTTATCTAGACCAACTTGCCCCCAATTCATCTCTTCTTAAGGATTACCAATGGTGGATTGTCCCTCATGCCAATCCTGATGGAGAAGAGGTCAACAAGCAGTGGTTTGCGGGGCACGACGATGCTATGGATTTAGTCCAATATCTTACCCATCACAAACGAGAATTGCCAGGTGATGACATGGAATTCGGCTTCCCTAGAAACGAGGATGACATTGATGCTAGGCCCGAGAATAGGAGTATAGCCAAATGGTGGCAGAAAGCAGGTCAGTCTTTTAAGCTACATGTTTCTCTACATGGGATGGCGTTTGCGGCAGGTCCGTGGTTTCTGATTGAACCAACTTGGGCTTCTCGCTGTGAGTTGATAAAGACCGTGTGTAGAAAGGCTGTCGATGAGATGGGTTACCGACTTCACGATGTCGACCGTCAAGGAGAAAAGGGATTTTACCGGCTTGAGGAAGGATTTTGTACCCGTCCTGATTCAGAGGCTATGGCCCAGCATTTTTCAGATCACCAGGATGAGTCCACTGCGTGCAAATTCCGGCCTAGTTCCATGGAGGTCATTCGTACCCTGGGTGATGATGTATTAACCTTGGTATCTGAAATGCCTTTGTTTCTTCTCCCCAATGTAGGAGAAACTTTAGGTCCTCCAGATCCAGAAGCCTTACTTTGGAAGCAGCGTATTGAGATGTGGAAAGCTCAATTAATCCGAGGGGGCAAAGCAGAGGATTTGATTCGTGAGGAAGCTAGAGGACATGGGATTGAGGCCATGTCAATTCAGGATCAAATGCAATTGCAGTGGACATTTATTGTTGCAGGAGTGCGACAAGCGCAAGTGAACGCCACACAAAAGTGACTAGTATTCCCTGCCCCGGGTTTGAACAAAAGTTTTACACAGATCTTTAGCGACCTGAAAATGCCCTAGCCACGGCAGAAAAGTATCAGATCTCTCAAGGAGCGGGCTTCATGGTGGTCTGTCGACTAATTCTTTACAAGTTCTTGATTTGCTAAGACAACGTCTTCATCTGGGAGAACCTCCTCGCTCTGAGCAAGGGGGATCTCGGTTTGGATAGGACTTAACCCAACGGGACTTTTCCCGTAGGCCTGACGGTTGACTTGTAGTGAAAAGATATCGAAGCGTTGGTAGTGACCCGTAACATCGTGGGTTAGCTTCCCTCGAGTCACCTCCTCCAGGTCGAGGTCAGCATACAGAATGGTTTCTCCACTGTCCTGGGGGCCTACGATATAGTCTCCTATGGGATTGAGGATGCCGGAGTGGCCTCCATCCCCAATAAAACTAGATCTTGCTTTGTCATCTAATTGCAATACATCTTTCATATCTTCGGTCCAGACCGAGCAGGAGGAGATAACAAAAATGCGTCCCTCGAAGGCATAGTAACGCATGCGGACATCCATGGTATGGGCTTGGCGTTCGTAGCCCTTAGTTCCAAAAGCGGGCCAACTAGCTACGTGGATAACTTCACCTTCTAGTAACAGTGTAGTCCGGGCCAGGCTGTTAATGTTTTCTCCACAGATCAGGCCTGAGAGACCTCCAAAGGGAGTCTGGTAGGTCTGTAGCGTACTGCCATCTCCACCGGTATGGACAAGTCGCTCCCATATGGTAGGAATCAATTTGCGATGTTTGCCCACAAGAGTCCCATCAGGATCGAAGAAAAGCTGAGTATTGTAAATAGACCCAAAACTACCTGAATCTTTTTCCGCGATACCCACCACTACCCAAGCCTTGGCGCGGCGAGCTGCCTGTCCAAGTTGTTCAGTCACGGGACTGGGGACGACGACTGAATTCTTGAAAAGTTCTATATTAAAGGTGGTACAGATCGGATCGGTAGCTACATAGAAGTCATACCAGTAGGGATGACCTGGAATATAACATTCTGGGAAGCCAATTACCTGAGCACCTGCATCTCCAGCTTCTTCAATGAGGTGGCAAGTTTTGGCCACAGTTGCCTCTCGATCGAGTAACACAGGTGCAGCCTGCACTGCGGCTACCTTAAGTTTTGGATATTGATCACCCATCCGACGTCTCCTTAATCTATTGTTATCGCATTACCTTTTGGATTGTATCTTGGAGGTTAGAAGTTGTAAAATCCATCCCACATGGCTGGTATAAGGCTATCCTCTTGGTATCGTGATATGAGAACTTTAATAGCCTTTTTACTTCCTGTCGTTACGTGTCTTTTCTGCTTCAGTGGATCCCAAACGATACGGGCCCAACGGCCCACTATGCCAGGTGGGTATCAACTGCCCCATTATCTGCAACCCATCACTCTCACACCGGTGTTTAGATCAGAACCCTTACTTCGGGCGGCCCGTGAGGTCATCAGTGAGGTGGCCTCTGTCCAGGCAGGAGAAACCGTACTGATCGTGTCTGATTCTAGCATCAATCCTTTACTTCTAGAGGTTTTTGAGCAGGCCATTCTGGAAAAAGAAGCGCAAGTTCATGTCCATTCTCTACCTCTTCCACGGGCATCTAGTACTAGAACCTTGCTACAAAAACAACATTGGCGCAACTGGTGGCCGCGAGAAACTTGGAATGAACTACGCACCGCCGACGCAGTTATTGCTCTTGCCTATATAAACCCGGAATTTTTGAAGGAGCCTTTGATTTCAGGTCAGCTTAAGAGTGGGCGATTGCGTTTTGTTTCTGTAACCGCCGTTCCGGAACTACTGGCAACTTCCGGAGCGCACTATCCCCGTGAGATCCTTGACTGGCTTGCCGAGAAAGTATCACAGTCTTTTCGGCAGGTTCGGGAGATAAAAATCACGGATCCAGCAGGTACCAATTTGACCTTCAGTCCCGGAGCTGTGGCTAAGGTTCCTGATTCCGGTCTTCTCTCCTTTCCCTACAATGTCAGTGTCGAAGTGGAGGTTAGGGAAAATGCCCTGGGGGAGATTGTCAGTCATGCGATTTCAACAGGGTTTTTGCCGTTGCTCAAACTGACAGTCGAAGAAGCACGTTTAGCCTCGGTGGAGGGAGGCGGTGAGGTTGGAGAGTTGTTGAGGGTTGATCAGAAAAGTAGTCTAAGGCTTCAAAATGTTTCTTGGTCTATGCATCCACAATCGGTCAGACATCAAAAGCAGCTTTCCGGTTCTGCCTTGATTCACAATCAACTCTCAAGTGTGGGAAGAGCCGGAGCTATGCGAGTGGGATTTTGGGGTGAGGAGCATTCTCAGTCTACCTTTTTTCAGATTTATTTCCCTTCAGTCTGGGCTGATGGGCAAGAAATTATTCGCCGTGGCTATCCTCTAGCCCTGGAAGACCCTGCGCTGATCCATTTGGCAGAGTCTTTGGGGGGAAAGGAACTTCTAGTTGTTCAGTGTACAGTGTTGCCAGGAACCCTGCCTGAGCCTAGGACTCCAGTACTTGACTCTGTCAGCAACAGTAACTCATTGCTACCGTCGTTTGAGATCCTCATTCGAGATGTTGCTAGGATAAAATCTACTGAACAGGTGCTGATCATTACCGATGATTCGGTATCCGAGGTGGTTGTGCCAGGATTGCAAGAGGCGCTTAGAAAATCCGGCTCTCAGGTAAAAATACTCAACACAGGGGTACCAGAAGCGGGAACGGGATCACTTATTTTGCTTGAACAAGTCATGAAAAGAACCCTTTCAGAAGATTTGAAGCAGGCTGTAGCTGATGCTGATGTCGTCTTGTCTCCCTCCTATTTCCATTTACCGGAACTCTTGGTTGAGGGAGAGGCGCTGGATACTTGGCTAGAGAGAGTACATACCCGCTGGGTGGGTGTAGTTGCCGTCCCAGAGTTGCTGACTTCACGGTGGGCAACCTATCCTCAGGAGCTACTTGAGCTTCTAGGTCAGAAGGTAGAAAGAGAGTTGCGAGAGGAGAGTACCGTGATCCTCTCCAACAATCAGGGGACTAGTCTTATTTTCGATTATCAGGTAGTTCGAGCTGATGTAGGAACTCGATGGTCCGTTTTTCCGACCAACATACGATATCGTCTTATCCCAGAACCCGTTAGTGTTGAGGGGATTATCGTCACTTCCGGTATATTGACTGGGAGAGTACCGCGCACCGAGATTCATCTGGGTTCTGGTGCAGTGGTTGAAATTGAGGGAACTGCACGAACCCAGGAAGCGGTCACTCAGGCAACGGCCCAGGGAGGACTTCTGGACGTCAGCTTCGGGGTACACCCTAAGGTAGTTCCTGTGATGGGAGAGGTTAATGGATTTTCTCCCAGAATGTGGTCCCACTATGCGGCTAGTCAGCGATCGGGGGTGGTCTCCATTCTGCTCGGATCTCGCTTTGGGAGGATTAAGCCTCTCCCCTTGTCTCTGTTTTTCCCTTTGGTCAATGCGGGAGGTCCACGCATTATCATTAACTTGGGACACTTGACAGCTTTGGATGATAACGAAGTTCGGCAACTGGCCGAACGATTAGGTTCGATAGAAGCCCTACTCGAAGAGGAATGGATTCCCGCTCTTGGGGAGTAGGAAGACAGCTGATATGTGCACTCTCGTGTCCTCGATTTTTGTTGCACTGAATTCTTGCTATCGGATCTCTCAGCAAGACTGTTAGAATGCTTTCAACGGCTGAATTGACTACGTTATTCTGATTGTCTGACTGATTGAGGGGGAGGCTAGAAGTAGTTCTGCCCCGGGTGAAATTAGATTTATTTTTAGGAGGGGGAGATGATGCAAAAGCTATTTTCCGCGGTTATTGTAGTTCTTGTTGTCGGGGGTTTTGTGGGTGAATCAGTAGCCCAGTCTTCAAATCTGGAAGCACCACGAGCTCCCAAACGTTACCGTGTCACCAAACTGGAGCAGGTTCTTCCCAATGCACGGATTCTCGTACGCAGGCCCTTTAGTTGGCTTATCGGCGCTCAGTACGGGTTAGGGTTGAAAGATGGAGAAAAACTACTCATTGTTGCCAGTCGTCTCGAACCCTTGGTGGTTCAAGCGATTTCGATAGCTGCCGAAGAGATGGGGGTGACGACGGACGTACTGGTGAGGGATATGTCGAATGTCGTGAATAGACTGGGCCGTGAGGAACTGGACTATGAGAGGTTTGATCCTACTAACTATCTGGGATTCCGCGGCGTGGTTAATCGCGTGGTACCCAGCTGGTTAGGCAGAATGATAGATGATTACGATGTGGTGTTAGGTTTTCAAGCACGAGGAACTCACTATGGTCAAGTGGGCACTGAATTGAAGGTTCGTTCTGCCAGTATTGATTGGGCTAGAGCCGAGCAGTTGGCTTCTCCGGCGGTTAGTTATCCGGATGAGCTGCTGGAACTGATCGCCCTAAAGACCTGGCAAAAGTATGTCTATGGCAAGACAATTCATGTCACTGATCCCATGGGTACCGATCTGACTTTTACACTTGACAACACCAATCGCGAGCGGTTCAAGGAGACGCGAGGGATGGCGACTTACGGCGAGCATTCTTTAGATCGACCCATTGCCCACGAGGTTCACCCTGATACGGAGCCCTACTTAACTGCTAACCCCGATGCTAGAGGCGTTATGGTGACACAACAAGCTGGATATATACCCACCGTTAAGCTATTTGTAGAAGGTGGACAGGTTGTTCGTGTAGAAGGAGGAGGAGCAGCGGGAGAGAATATCCAGGCAGCGTTAGAGCGCTTCAGGAACATTCAGTTTCCAGGTTACTATCCTGGACCTGGGATTGGGTGGATGGAGGAAATCGCACTCGGAACCAATCCAAAAGTGGGTCCAGCCGGCCCTATCCGACGACGTTCGGGCATGCTTCATATGGCCTTCGGAACGGATCGCTACAACCGGGTTTCCGATGATATTCCTTCGCTTCCGTCCAACCACCGGGATATGAATTTCTTTTATCATGTAAACTTTGAGGTAGACGGGGAAAAATTAGTTGACCGGGGCCGACTGACCGTCCTGGATGATCCGGAAGTGCGAAAAGTCGCTGCCAAGTACGGTGATCCTGACGAGCTTTTGCGGGAAGACTGGATTCCGGAATTTGATACTGAGTCGGGAAGGATTGTCTATCCTTCGTATGAGAACGAATAGGAGAATTGAGTGATGGCAAGAATTTGGGATGACTTCTTAACTGAACGTGATCAGGAAGTCTTTGGTGCTGCCGGATATGGGCGGGAGGCAGAATTCAAGGGCCGACCGGCTCTGCTGGTCATTGATGTCAACTACGGCTTTGTCGGGGACGAGGCCGAAGACATTAGAGATTCTATTACAAAGTTCCCTAATAGCTGCGGTGCCGAAGGCTGGGAGGCAATGGGACGACTGGTGCCAGTATTGGAGGCAGCTCGTGGAAGATGTCTTCCGATTCTCTACACTACCGCTGATGACGATCACTATCTGCTGGACCGACATTCCTGGGGTGTCAAAAATAAGCGAGTCGATCAATGGCGTGGGGGAAAGGATGACACCCGGGTACGGGCCAATCTGATTCCTGACATGATTATGCCTCAGCCTGGGGAGGTTACTATCCTCAAAAAAAAACCCAGTGCCTTTTTCGGCACACCTCTTCTACAGTATCTCATTACACTCGGGGTGGACCAGCTACTGTGTTGTGGCACCACGACCAGTGGTTGTGTTCGAGCCACTGTAATTGATGGGTTTTCACACGGTTATAGAGTTACCGTGGTAGAAGATTGCACCTTTGATCGAGGCCAAGCTTCTCATGCGATGAACCTATTTGACATGAACCAAAAATATGCTAACGTGATGCCCTCAGACCGGATTGTTAACTACATTCACAGTTTACCTGATGGGTTGTTCCCCGAGTGGTCAGAGGAACTTGCCGCTTGTGTCACGTGATGTAAGGTAGAAAAGCGAGATGTATTGTGGCTGAAACTAACTATGATGTAGCCATCGTAGGGGCTGGATTCTCCGGACCGATCCTGGCTGCAAAAATCGCCCAGAAAGGGATCCATCCGAAAACGGGTAATCCGCTTAAAATTGCACTGATTGAAGCCGGACCATATTTTCCAGGAGCCCCCCGGCCAGGTTATGGATCGCCACTGCGACGTCGAATGTTCACCAACTTAGAGGACAACTACGAGGGAACTTATCTTTGGGACAATGATCGCAGTCGGGCTAAGATTGTAGGCGGAAGCTCGCTTCACTGGGGTGCCCAGGCCTTTTTGCCTTTTGATGTTGATTATCTACACTGGGAAAACGCAACAGGTGTAGATTGGACCAAGGAGAATCTCCTCGATGCCGTGGAAGAGATCCGCCGGGAATTCAATATCCATGAATTTCCGGACGAGATAGACACTTGGGGCAACAAACTGTTCTACGATACCGCAAAGTTAATGGGCTACGCCCCGAGGCGACAGGAGGGTGCCCGTCGTAACTGTATCTACTGCGGGTTTTGTAATAGTCCTATGATGTGCAAGTACGACTCGCGAGCTAGTACCATGGTGACCTATGTTCCGGTAGCAGAACAACATGGAGTTAAGATTATTCCTGATACATATGTAGAAAAGATTTTGATTGAGATGCAGGGAGAACGGGGAGTGGCTCGAGGTCTTGTTTGTCACTCTCAGGGTTCCAGCCACACGTTAATAGCTGATAAGACCATCGTTTCCTGTGGTTATATGGGATCACCATTACTTTTAATGAGATCTGGTTACGGGCCCAAGGAATGGAGAGGTAATCCGATTATCGTGGAGAATTCTAACGTCGGCCAACATATTGACGGTCATGCTCGTACCCCCGGAGTCAGTGCTTTGTTCGACGAGCAGTTGGGAGACGGAGAACTGTCTAATATAGGTGGATATTATATGATTCATGACGAGCGATCTGATGGTGAGGGGAGGCTATTGTTTAGGGCCGGATTTGGTGGTATGCGCTTGCCAAGTCAGGCTGCACTGAGCTCCTACGCTCCCTGGTATGGTCGGGACCACAAGGCATGGATCAGGGAAAAGGGTATCTTGCGTACTGGGTCTCTCTCACCTAGTAACAGCAAACCATCTGGTCGTTGGCATATCAACCCAGATGGACAGCTGCTTTATGGAGGCGACCATAGCCTTACCATACGGCGGGCCAAGGAGGGAAGAGCCATAGCTTATGAGGTGCTCGAAAAAATGGGGGGGAAGCAGATCAGTTCGGTGGATACCCCGGTTACCATTACGCCCCGTACTGGAGGTTCGCACAAGGTGGGTTCCTGTAGGGCTGGGATAGATCCGAAGGAATCGGTAGTCAATCAATACTTTGAGTCACACGATGTAGACAATTTATTGATCTGTGATGGCAGTGCTATTCCAAGAGTTACTACGGGCAATACGGGAACACCACAGGCCTCGGTAACTGTTTTTGCAGCAGGTCGAATTATCAAGCGTCACTTTAGTTAGGACTTAGAAAGGCAGATTGATTTATGTCAAAGAAGCGGGTGTCCAGACGAGATTTTCTGAAAAAGACTAGCACTGGAGCGACTGCTACGGCAGCAGTCACGTTCACCACTACCAAGTGTGCTGAGACACCTACAGAGACTAGCGTAGATCGGGTTGCCATCGTGGCAGCCATCGGCAATACGCTTATTCCTTCAGATCCCGGAGATCCTGGATACAGGGTTCTGGAGGATCACAATATTACTGCTGAGGTTCTGAAGCAATTACCAGTGACGGATGAGGATCTGGCACTGTTTAATGGCCATGCCGGCGAGATGTTCTCAAAAGAGGACTTCCTCCAGCTGAGCGAATCTGAGAAGGAACAGTATTTTGATGCCATTTTCTCAGGTAAGAGCATTGATGAGCAAGAAACGAACCGAAGCCTGCTTAGTACCCTACAAAGGGTCAGAAGGCGAGTTTTTCGAGTGTACTATAGCAACTATCCAGAACATGCATTGCCCCGCGATGCCGATGAAATGCCTATCCTGCCTGCCGGAGACAATCATCAGATCACGAATCCCAACACGACCACTCTGGTCACGGGATGGGACACGGCGAATTATATGGGCCCATTGACCTGGGAAGAAGAGGAGCGTAGGCGTGCCATCGTCAAAGAAATTGACTGGAAAGAATAAGTTTCATTTAGGCTTGAGGTTGTAAATAAGAAGGTCTATCATTGACTACTACCTACACAGGAGAGATAAGGCGATGAAGAAGGATGTATCGAGAAGAGATTTTTTAAAGACTACTGGAATGGGTGCTGCCGCCGTCCCAGCTGTTGCGGCTAATACTGAGCAAGTACTAGCACAGGCTAATCAGGTGGATCGTACGGCCTTAATTGCCGCCTTAGGAGATACCATTATCCCTAGTGATCCGGGGGATCCTGGTTACCGAACGCTGGAGTCTTACAATATCACGGCGGAAGTGATGAAGGGATTGACCGGCTTGTCCGATGATGACCTAACGCTTTTCAACAACGAAACTTCTTCGTTCTTCTCGGGTAAAACCTTCTTGGACCTTAGTGAGTCTGAGAGAGCTGACTACCTGAATTTGATCATCGATGGTGACCAAATTGCTGATGGTCAACTGCGGGGAAGACTTCAAAGTGTATATCGTCTCACACGGCTTCGAGTGCTGGTGGTTTACTACCAGAATTATCCAGAGCACCGGATTCCCCGAGACGCGAACGACGTTCCGATTTTACCTCCTGGGGATACCCATCAGATCACCAACCCCAATACTGATCGGGTGGTGACGGGCTGGGATATAGCTGGTTTTAGAGGCCCCCTGACTTGGGAAGAGGAAGAACGCCGCCGCGAGTATTACAAGAAGATTGACTGGAAGGAATAGATCTCAGGTTCTCTTTTCTGTTGTAGTTTTCGTTCTGTAGGCGGTTCTGTGTCGTGCTCCCAGGTTCCTTGATTGGTGCGCTGTTATCCGACAGGCGTGCAGTACTAGCTGTTAATCCAAGTATGACACCCGTGTTGGGTAACGTAGGTATTCTACTTTTTGCTTTGGATCCTGATTCGGATTTGTGTAGACAAATTTCCCATTAGTCATGGTCATCAGTACGGGGATGTTCATGATCTCGAGAGGATCAATGGTCAAGATATTCTGGCCCAAAACGACGAGGTCAGCATATTTACCCACCTCAAGCGACCCCTTGACGTTGTCCTGAAAAAATGCCCAGGCTGATTTTATGGTTACAGCTCGGATTGCTTCTTCCAGCGTCAGTCGTTCTTCTGGTCTAAATACTTTCCCAGATTTGCGCACTCGATTGACAGCTTCGAAAATGGTAAAGAGTGGTCCCACCGGAGCCTGATCACTACTCAGTATTACGGGAATGCCAGCATCCCGATAGGTTGCGACCGGTCGAGGACCTAGGTCGGGCCGTTCTGGGTTTACCCTATAGTGTTCTTCTGCATCATCGGATATGTGATAGATGGAGTTAACTTGTAGATCGGCAATAATCCCTAAGCTTTGCATTATCTCGATGTTTGCTTGGGTGGGTTGGTTAATGTGGGTGAAAATATGTCGTGCATCTTGTCGAGGATATAGCGAATAGGCCTCTTTTAGGGCTGCACTAGCATAATCAAAGGTCTCAGGAGTAGTGATGTGTACGTACAGTTGCCAGCCCTTTCGGTGGGCTTCAATAAGTGCCTTTTTGCCCCGTTCCTCCGGAACGATATAAGGACTTTGTCCAGGCCTTCCCTTGTCCAGGGCAACCTTCAAGCTACCAACTCGAAAGAAATCATTTTCAAGGGGTGGTGCATAAATCAGCCTATCAATTAAATCTAGTGTGTCTTGAGTTGATAGTGAACGCACAGGAAGGCGGATCATGAGATTGATGCGTGCTGGTAACCCTTCTGGACGATTTAAAAGCCGTTGGTAGGCGTGTTGAACTGGCTTTGGAGGGCTACCTCCGTTTTGAGGATCGGACAAACTGGTGATCCCGTAGGGGATCACATCAGTCACAATAGCTCGTCCTATGTTTGCCTCTAGTTCTTCGGTAGACCATACATTCAGAGCCATTCTTAGGATTCTGGCGGCGGCACGTCCTGTCAAGATGCCTGTTGGTTCACCACTTTCGTCAGTTATGAACTCACCAAAGAGTCCTCGGGCATGCGGTTGAGTGCTATGTTTATCAATTCCAGACTTAGAAAGGCCCAGAGTATTGGTAAGGTAGACGTGGTCAGCAGCAAAGGTCATGATCACAGGGTTTTCTGGGGAGATCGGATCTAGGTCGTGCCGCGTGGGCCAACGCTTTTCTTTGATCTGCTCCGCGCGGGCGACCCCTCCTGGAATCCAGACCAATTCTCCTGGTGGGGTAATAGCAACTTTCCGTTGCACTATGTCTAGTATTTGATTAATGGAACGGGCTTGACTCAACTGCTGTATAGAGGGGTCTGGCAGTTCTCCCACTGGCCAGGATAGGTGTAGGTGAGAATCGTTGAATCCCGGCAAAACCGTTTTTCCATCCAAGTCTATCCTTTGTGTCTCGGTACTTGCGGTGGCAAGAACCGCTTGATCAGAGTCGACGGCAACAATGAGACCATCTTTGATAGCAACTGCTTGAGCAATGGAGAAATCTTCATCAACTGTGACAATGTTCCCATTGAAAAGGACCATATCTGGAGCTAACAAATTTGGGATTTTTGAAGTACATTGGGCTAAAAGAAGAATCAATGTTACCCAAAGCGTGGAGATTCTGGCGATCTTCCCAAATTTCAAGGTGTTTCTCATGGGCAACCGACTATGCAAAAGAGATTTGTGACTGGTTCAGTCTAACACTTAAGCGGTCTGTGTACTCAATATAACCACGTCTAGTTTGTAACGGAACAATTCACAAACTTAATAACAGACCGGCTATACTACGTAATAGTGGCCACTACACAAAGGTCCCAAGTACTACAATTGGCACGATGGACACTTCTGTGGGAAGATTAGGCCGTCATTTTTTGTGGAGGGAAAGTATATGAGTGGGAAAAAAAAGGTTGTTCTTGAGTCCAGCGTCTCGACACAGTTTCAGACACAGGATCTGCGTGACTGGTTAACGGCAGTCGAAGAGTTGGGAGAACTAAAACATGTCAAAGGAGCTCACTGGAATAAGGAACTAGGAGCGATTACTGAAATCAATAATCGCAAGCGTGGTTCATCACTGCTATTTGACGAGATTACCGATTATCCTTCGGGATACCGGGTGTTAACTGGCACTACCGGTAGTCCAGCTCGCCTGGCGGGACTGTTGGGGCTTTCTACCGATCTAAGTAGTTCCGCACTAGTCCAGAGTTTGCGGGGAAAACCCCCGGAATGGGAAAGCCTAGCTAGCGAGTTTCCTCCTGAGTATGTAGAGAACGGCCCTATCCTAGAAAATATAAAGAGCGGAAAGGATATCAATCTTCTGGAGTTTCCAGTTCCAAAATGGCATGAGAA
>JAYZCG010000048.1:0-11148 GCA_036338435.1 Acidobacteriota bacterium | reverse complement strand
TTGACCAAACCTCACCACTTTAGGAGGATCGAAAGTAAGATCAATTACAGTAGAGGCTTGGACTTGCTCATCTATTTCTTCGCCCTCTAAGAAAAGATCTACTTTGTCAAACAAGAGTTGGCGGAGTGCTGCTAATGACCGCGGTCCCTCTTGGCCTGAAAAATTAGCACTGGTCGAGACGATAGCACCCGGAATGGACTTCATCCAAAGTTGCAGTAGCGGTAGATCTGGGCAACGCAATCCGATCTTCCCTTCACTTCCTAGTAGAAGATCCGGAAGAGAAGGCTTTCCATGTAAGAGCAAAGTAATGGGTCCCGGCCAAAATGTCGAAGCTAATTTGTGAAAGACATTCGGTATGTCATGACACATATCTTCACAACATTCTATGTCGTGAATCATCACAAGAGCGCCTTTTTTTGGAGAACGCCCTTTTATGGCAAATAGCCGTTGGAGTGCTTTCGCATTTAAGGGGTCACATGCAAGTCCATAGATTGTGTCAGTTGGATGCACCACTATTTGCCCCAGACGGATAGCCTGGGAGGCTCTTGCAATCACATCAGGTGAAGGCGCATTCTTGTCACAATACACAATTAGAACAAACCATTATCAGAAGCATCAGCTTTATTTACACAAGAGGATCCATCCGAAACAGACATGGTGATCTGGTCACATTTAAGTTGGCATGCCTGATCTCGCCATTAAAACTGACATGGTATAAAATGATTTAGAATTGTCAAACTTTAGCCCTTTGATTCAAAGCCGATCCAACCAAGAATACAAACAGTGGCAACGTTATTTGTCACATCCTGAGACAACAGAACACCCATGGATTCCCATTGAAAGCTCTAAGCAAATCCATGAGTTGGCTTACAAATACCCAATTCAACTTCTGCTTTTTTCAGATGTGTCCGGAAATTTAGCTCAGCCTCTTTTATCCCGTTCGCTCAACTTCCGGTGCCTGTCAGTTAATTTAATGGAGCGTCTCTCAAATGTTAGATCTCCACAACAGCTAATAGCTTTCTTTGAAAAACCTATTTGGGCGTGGAAAGATTTGACGCCCTGGGTTCTTTATCTGGAACAACTTCAAGATCCTGGCAATTTGGGGACGCTACTGAGAACAGCTAATGCAACAGGAATATTTAGTGTGGCAAGCAGCAACAAAAGCGTGTCTTTCTTCAATGAAAAAGTAATTCGCGCCTCGGCTGGGGCATTGTTTTCAGTACCTTTTCTGGAGAACCTTACTCTCGATGATCTGAAGAAACATGGCTACAATATTTGCGCAGCTACTCTCAAAGAAGGCCCGTCTCTTTTTGAGGCTGTCTTTAAGACACCGCAAGCGTTTGTCCTTGGTAATGAAGGGGCTGGTTTGACAAAGCCTGCTCTAGCAATTGCAGATACTTGCCTTCACGTTCCTATGCATGAGCACTCTGAAAGCCTTAATGTCGCTGTGACAGGATCCTTAATTGCCTACGAAATTTTGCGTCAAAAAACACTTAATGAATAAAATGCTATTCCCCATTCACGGGCGGGATGATCTCCCAAACGATAACCAACCACTAGCAGAACGGATGCGCCCTGTACAACTGAAAGATGTACAGGGACAAGATCATCTGTTGGGTGAAGGGAAAATGCTCCGCTCAATTATTCATTCCGATCAGATACCATCTATGATTTTCTGGGGGCCACCTGGATCAGGAAAAACTACGCTGGCTAGTATTATTGCTTCTGAGACAAAGAGCTATTACGTTGCTATCAGTGCCGTTCTTGCCGGGATCAAAGATGTCCGCCAGATAATTGAAGAAGCACGCAAACAACTCCACACCGCCCATAAAAAAACTATTCTATTTGTTGATGAGATCCACCGATTCAACAAGGCCCAACAAGATGCCTTCTTGCCTCATGTGGAGTCCGGCATACTTGTCCTAATTGGAGCGACTACCGAAAATCCCTCCTTCGAAGTCATTTCTCCTCTGCTCTCTCGCACGCGCCTTTTAGTCCTTCGGGCTCTCAGCAGTGACCACGTCAAAAAAATCTTGCAACGGTCTTTAGATGACGTTTCCAGCGGATTGGGAAAATGGAATCTTCAAGTGGAGAAAAATGTACTGACCCAAATAGCTATCTTTGCAAATGGTGATGCACGCATTGCTTTAAATGCCTTGGAGGTAGCTGCCCAACTCGCTCAACAAGAAAGTTCTGAGAAATCGATCATTACTCTGTCGGTCGTCAAGCAGGCACTCCAGCATCGAACCGTGTTGTACGATAAAGCAGGAGAAGAGCATTTCAACCTTATTTCAGCACTTCACAAATCGATGAGGAATAGCGATACTGATGCGGCGCTCTACTGGTTAGCGAGAATGATTGAAGCTGGGGAAGATCCTCTCTACATTGCCCGTCGCATGGTCCGGTTTGCTTCTGAAGATATAGGACTAGCCGATCCCCAAGCTCTAGCATATGCCAATGATGCCATGCAAGCGGCCAATTTCATCGGCTTCCCAGAAGGCAAATTAGCCCTAGCTCAGCTGGCTATATACTTGGCTCAAGCTCCTAAATCTAATGCTGTCTATAAGGCTTATCAAAATGTGCAACTTGATGTGGAGAATGCTCCAAATGAACCTGTCCCGCTTCATCTGCGCAATGCCCCAACTGAGCTTATGAAAGATCTGGGATATGGTCAGGGTTACCGCTATGCTCACGATCACCCTGAAGGAGTTGTCGATATGAACTGCCTCCCGGAGAGTTTAGCTGGACGCAAGTACTATCACCCGTCCAAGGAAGGAATGGAAAGAACAATTAAGTCACGTTTAGCAGAAAAAGAAAAAAAGAAAATCAGCAAATCCTAAACCATTCAGCAACGTTTAGGTTGTTAAGACAAAATAGCTGTAGGTCAGAAAGCCTGCCCGTCTTCAGACAAGCAAGCTCCAGATGAAGACATAGCCCTCCTGTTATAATTAGCTTTATGTTGCGTCCTCTCCTCATCCCATTAATGTTGTTGTCCATGGCTGCCCTCCCCCAAAGCAGCACCCAAGATGCGAGTTTGGACGAAGCGTCACAAGCATGGATCGAATCCACCCTTAGATCAATGAGCCTCGAAGAAAAAATTGGCCAAATACTTATTGGAGGTACAAATAGCAACTTCACCAATATCAAAAGCCCTGAATTCCAACAAATTGAGAGTGACATCGCTCGCTATCACGTGGGCGGTTACCACGTTTTTGGAGGCGAACTACTTTCAGCGGCACTTTTAATACGCCGGATGCAAGAACTGGCATCTGTGCCCCTATTCGTTACTGCAGATCTTGAAGGTGGAACGGGACTTATTTTTCGAGGGGGAACACGATTTCCAAAGGCAATGGCCTTGGGGGCAACTTTCACTCCTGAAAATGCACGTCAAGTGGGACGCCTAACGGCTCTAGAAGCTAAGAGCATTGGAGTCAATGTAAATTTTTATCCAGTTGCAGATGTCAATAATAATCCTCTTAATCCCATTATTAATACGCGTTCTTTTGGGGAGGACCCAGAACAAGTTGCTAATATGACAAAGGCCTATGTTGAGGGATTTCAAGAAAATGGGCTTATTGCCACTGCCAAGCATTTTCCTGGACATGGAGATACTAGCATTGATTCTCATCTTCAACTGCCCGTAATTCGGGCCTCACGAGAGAGATTGAATCGGGTGGAACTTCTTCCATTTCAACGAGCAATTCAAGCAGGGGTTCGTGCCATTATGACATCTCATCTCGTTGTCCCAGCCTTGGAGCCCCAACAAGATGTACCTGCTACTCTGTCAAAACGAATTTCAACTAGCCTGCTCAGAGAAGAACTTGGCTTTAAAGGCTTAGTTTTTACTGATGCCATGAATATGGGAAGCCTACGTTACCTTTATGGAAATCAGGGAGCTATCGTCCAAGCTTTTGCTGCTGGCGCCGATCTAATTCTGTTTCCCCCTTCCGTAAAGAGAGCTTTTCAGAGTCTTAAAAATGCCCTCCAGCAGGGAAAGATTTCTCATTCTCGTCTTGATAAATCAGTGCACCGAATTCTGGGAGAGAAGGCACGCTTAGGTTTCCATCGTGACCTTAGTTCTTCCCTCTCACAGATAGATAGTGTAGTGGCATCTCCTAAGCATCTCGAATCATCACAAAAGATTATAGACCAGGCTATTACTCTGGTATCCGACAAGAATAACGCCCTGCCCCTTTCACCCAAACAAGCTTCTGAAGTACTGCTCCTCACTATTTTAGATGAGAGCCGCCTCCGAGAGAGCCGAGGGGATGTCTTGATGTCTGAATTGCTCCGTCGTCATCGCCAAACGCAGCACATAGAAGTACTGCCAGATATTTTAGATGATAAATTAAAGTTAATTTTTAAACGAGCTGGAGAGGTTGACTATGTAGTAGTCGGCATCTATGTCCGGACGGCAGCTAACAAAGGCAGCCTTGGGCTTTCGCAAAGTGAAATGCACCTACTGGAAAGTCTTGCCAGCAGTGAAACCCCTATTTACTTTATATTTTTGGGAAGTCCTTACCTGCTCCCTCTAGCCGACAAACTGCCTACTTATATTACTATTTACGATGATTATCCAGGTGCTGAAGTGGCAGCCATTAAAGCGATTTTCGGGGAAATCCAATTTCGTGGCAAACTGCCAATTAGTCTTCCTGGTCTTTATCCAATTGGGCATGGCATAAGAAAATAAGCCATGAACTTCACTCCCCTTGACACGGTTATTTTACTTGCGTATTTGCTGGGATGCTTAACTCTTGGAACTCTTGCAGGGAGAGGACGACATACCCTCGACGACTACTTTTTAGGGAGCAAGAAGATGCCATGGTGGGCTATCTCCCTTTCCATCGTTGCCACTGAAACTAGCACTCTTACTTTTATAGGAGCTCCGGCTATTGCATATACAGGAAACCTAACCTTTCTCCAAATAGTAGCAGGGTACTTCATTGGCAGACTACTCGTAAGCTTCGTCCTGCTTCCTTCTTACTTTAAGGGTTCCATTTATACTGCTTATGAGCTCCTGAACTTTCAGTTTGGCAAGAAAGTTCAGAATTTTTCGGCGATCCTTTTTCAAGGAAGTCGCTCGTTGTCGGATGGCGTGCGCTTGTTTGCTACAGGCCTTGTCCTATCGGTCGTCACAGGCTTATCAGATCATTGGACAGTCATTATCATCGGTGGGCTTACCATTGCCTACACATACTACGGAGGTATGCGTGCAGTGGTGTGGAATGATGTGGCTCAGCTTATTGTCTATACGGCTGGAGCTGGGATTGCCTTTCTTGTGTTGTTGGGGAAAATTCCAGGTGGCTGGGCTGAAGTCGTCGCTGTATCTGCGCCTCTAGGGAAATTGGACCTGCTAGATTTCACACTCAGCTTAAGTCAGGCGTATACTTTCTGGGCAGGATTAGTGGGGGGAACCTTCATTACATTTGCCACTCATGGCACTGATCAAATGATGGTGCAGCGCTATCTAGCTTGCGGGGATAGGAAGGGTAGTCAATTAGCTCTCGTCTTGAGCGGTATAGTGGTATTTTTCCAATTCTTAATTTTCTTGGTTATTGGAGTTATGCTATACGTGTTTTACCAGCATGTTCCCTTGGAACGCGAACTCATACAAGTAGATAGAATTTTCCCAATTTTTATTGTTGAGCAAATGCCAGCCGGTCTTTCTGGGCTTATTATTGCCGGCATTTTTGCTTCTGCGATGTCAACTCTTAGCAGTTCCCTTAACTCCCTTTCATCCTCATCAATTAATGATTTCTACAAAGTTTATTTTGCCAAAGGGGCTTCAGATGCTCACTATTTTAGAGCATCTAGGAGGATGACATTATTTTGGGGAGCTGCCCTTATTGTGATTTCACTATTGGCGCGTAATTTCGGTAGTGTTTTAGAGGCAGGGCTCACAATTGCTAGCATTACAATGGGAAGCGTCCTTGGTATTTTCTTACTGGGCCTTCAAAAGGGGAAGATTAATGAAAGCGGGGCGCTGGTTTCCATGGGAACGGGATTGGTCATTGTTCTGGCTATGCATCTGCTCAGTAATGTTGCTTGGACCTGGTATATGCTTGTTGGAACTGTCGGGACTTTTTTTGTGGGAATCCTGTGGAAAACGTTAACCCGCCAAGTTACCAAGAGGACATAGCCTGTAGAATGCTATCTGGCCACCTTAATCTGTCTATTATCGTCAGATGTTTATTAGGTGTTAATCAATGCACATTATTCCGCTTGAAAATTTTTCGAATTTGCTTCCACAATCATTACAAATTGACCCCGATTGATTGAAATCTAGTGGTATTCCACATCGGCAAACCCACTTCCGTATTTGAGCAGGATTTCCCGCAACTAAAGCGTGTGCTGGCACATCAGTTGTCACCACTGATCCCGCCCCTACCATCGCAAAATCTGCAATAGTAATACCTGGCAAGAGCACCGCTCCTGCTCCTATGGAAGCCCCTTGCCTAAGGTAAGTTTTCAATAGCCATTCCGAAGTACGGTACCGTGAACTGCCATGTGGAAACCGTGGAGAGCGTGGATACATATCATTTGTGAAACAAACCTGGGGGCCAATGAAGACCCCTTCTTCTAAAACCACCCCATTCCACAGCATGTTGCCATTTTTAATCGTGGTATTGCTTCCGACAATTACACCAGATTCAAAAAAACAATGTTCTCCAATATTACAGTTATCTCCAATTTCCACGTCCTTCATCACATGGGTAAAGGCCCAAATCTTAGTTCCCTGCCCAACAAGATCTGATTCAACTATGGCATTGGGGTGAATAAAACTCTCATTCATCATGTCACCAAATGATAGTAAGTTTACACCAAATGAAAAGTCTCTTCTTTATTCCTATCTATAACCAGATTAGGGAATTGCCAAGAGTGTTAGAAGAACTGGCCAGTGCTGCCCTTCCATGTGACAAGATCCTTTTGGTCAACAACGGGTCCACTGACGGATCTGAAGAATTAGTATACCAATCTGGCTATCCTTACATAGATATACCCCAAAATATGGGTATTGGCTACAGCTATAGACTTGCACTTCTATGGGCGCTTGATCGGGATTATGAGATCTTCGGGGTTATGGCTGGCAATGGTAAAATGTTGGCTGCAGATATGAAAACAGTCATCACACCCATTCTTAATGGGGAGGTTGACTATGTGACTGGGAGTCGGTATTTACCCGGAGGACATTATCCCAACTTGCCAAGTTTTCGTAAGATAGCAATACCGATGGTTAATTGGTTAATGAAAATTCTCATTAACGTTTACCTAACAGACTCTACTTGCGGATACCGTGCTTTTAGACTAGATCTTATTCCGAGAGCCCAATTTAACTGGCAAGAGCCCTGGCTCGACACATATGGATTTGAATACTACCTATATGCCAAGGTTCTTTTAGACCGGACAATACGTTGGAAGGAAGTTCCCGTCACAATGCGCTATCCTGTTAAAGGGCACCCCTACAGCAAGATCAGGCCTGGATTGGACTGGTGGGCTATGCTGCGGCCCTGGATTGTTGCCCGCTTTGATGGAAAGGGATTTACTCCTAGAACAGCAGATACCGCTTTTTAATCCGGCACCATTAACCCAATATGGCCCGAACTAGCTCTCTTATGTCTACTGGATCATCGCTATCTTCACTAATGGCCGCATTTACTTCCTGCATAAACTCCATCAAGGTGTCCAGATTGCCCCTCTCCTTACGATAGAGGTAACCTACTACGCAAGCATCTGCGATGTCCTGTCGTGAATTAAGACATTTATTTTCAAATCTATCTAACATATTTTTAAACTCATTAACTGTGGGATGATTACGAGAAACTTGATCGGAGGCATTCACAATAGCTAACTCCCACTCTATCGACATTTGTTCAGGCTGGTCAGTCAAGCTTAAAAAAATAATTACTGGGAAAACCAACCCTAATCCACAAAGAAATATGACTTTCATTCTCAGTCCTTAATTATTTTTTCACTTGAATCTTTTAGTGCTTGTTGAGTTTATGCAAGTTCAACGCTTGCTTCTCATCATCCCATGATTGAACAGTTCATTTTACAAGTGCAAGCATTGTAGAAGAATAGCACAAGGCCAGCTAACACTGAAAACATGTCCCCAACGGGATTTGAACCCGTGTTTTCGCCTTGAAAGGGCGATGTCCTAGGCCAAGCTAGACGATGGGGACCCTTTAATGGGGCGCATTCTAGCACTCGCTATGGGCAGTTGTCTATCCTGAACGTCTACGCAGATATCGACAATACAGCACTACTCTACTTTCTTGCCCTGGACATACTGGTATTCATTAGCTGTCCGCGTTTTCTATTCTCTTCGTTAATTGTCATACCCCATTTTCTATGATCTTGTGTGTGTATGATAGGCTGTGGTTGACGCGGATTTTATCACCTTGTATGGTAACAGGGAATTTTATAGAAGCATTATCCAGGAGGATTAGTAATGACCTATATTGTAACTGACCGATGTGTGGATAACCGCTATACAGATTGCGTTGCAGATTGCCCTGTGGACTGTTTTCATGAGATCCATGATCCACATATGCTAATAATCAATCCGGATGAATGCATTGATTGTGATGCCTGCGTCCCTCTATGTCCGGTCAACGCAATTTATCCTGAGGCGGAAGTGCCTGCAGAGAGCGAAGAGTGGGTTGAGAAGAACGATGCAGATTTGTGTACCGATGAGAATCGAATTACCGACACGCTCGGCAGCCTTGACGGAGCCATCGACATAGACGCAGTAAAACAACGAGAAGAGGAGCAATTCGGTGGCGCTTTAGATGACCCCTCTAGTGCTGCACACTAGCCGGATTGCAACACATTAGATCTCTTTGGAGGGGGCCCTTTCGGGCTCTCTCTTTTTTATACTAGAACCCTCCCCTCTCTTTTAAAAATACCGATTACCTTGTTAAACGCCTGCTCTGAAATCCTCTTCGCAATGGCATTTGTTGCAGTAGATGATTTTCTGTGATGAAATCTGACTGCAGTTAATCAATTTGGAGATGGAGGTCGCTTGGAACTCGATTTATTAGCTTTCGGTTCACATCCTGATGATGTGGAACTCTTTTGTTCTGGCACCCTAATCAAGCTTCGCCGCCAGGGGTATGCTACTGGCATTGTCTGTTTAACCCATGGCGAATTAGGCACCCGTGGATCCCCAGAAACTCGAATGAAAGAATTCGAAGATGCAGCAGAAATCTTGGATCTTTCATTTCATCAGATTTTAGACATGGCTGATGGCGATATAACCGTAGACAGAAAAAGTAAAATGAAAATAATCCAGATCATCAGAGCCTGTAAGCCCAAGATAGTTGTTGCCCCTTACTGGAAAGATCGACATCCGGATCACTACCATACTTCTCGTCTTATTCAGGAAGCCTCTTTTTTGTCTGGCTTAAAAAAAATTAATACTGAGCAAGATGCTTATCGGCCTCATAGATTAATCTACTATCCGTGTTGGTTTGAGTTTCAGCCTTCTTTCGTGGTGGATATTACAGAATGTCATGAACGAAAGATAGAGGCTATCAGAGCATACAAATCCCAATTTCACCACTTACAAAAAGAGACCTATGGTCAAGAAGAAACACTTATAAGTCAACCTGAATTTTTAGACCATCTGACAATGCGGTCAAAGCGCTATGGGCACTCAATTGGGGTGCCTTACGGTGAACCCTTTTTTGTGCGCGAGGCTCTTCGGATCGATGACCCTGTTAAATTTTTATGGTCGGAATCTACGAAAGATTTCCCTCTGGGGTCTTCGTAATGAAAATCGGAATCATTTGTTATCCAACGCATGGGGGTAGTGGTGTTATCGCATCAGAGCTAGCCGTAGGCTTGGCTAAAAGAGGCCATGAAATTCATATTGTCAGCTATGCAACACCTTTCAGATTGGGATCCTTTCATCAAAATATTTTTGTTCACGAAGTGGAAGTGGCGTCCTATCCAATTTTTAAATATCCTCCTTACGCACTCGCTTTAGCGACAAAGCTTGTCGATATTTCCCGAGAATATGGACTAGATATCATTCATGCTCACTATGCAATCCCACATGCTACAAGCGCCTATTTAGCTAAACAGATGCTTTCCCCTCATGATCTAAAAACCATTACTACCCTGCATGGAACGGACATCACCCTAGTTGGAGCCAATAAATCATTTCACCAAGCAATTAAGTTCAATATTGAGAAATCAGATGGTGTTACAGCTGTTTCACATTACCTTCAACAACGTACGCTCCAGGAATTCAATATCAATCGTGAGATCCGTGTAATCCACAATTTTGTTGACACGGGCCGCTACAGTGGTAGGGCTAGCAAATACCCTAAGCAACACTTTGCCCCGATGGGCGAAAAAATTCTTATGCATGCTTCAAATTTTAGGGCGGTGAAAAGAGTTGAGGACGTCGTTTATGTTTTTGCCAGGATACAGACACGTGTGCCAGCAAAGCTACTTTTAGTCGGCGAAGGACCAGACCGATTGTTAGTACAACAAAAAGTCAAAGAATTGAATCTCTCTGATAGTGTGGTATTTCTCGGGGAACAAGATTATGTTGAGGAGCTTATGAGTTGTGCTGACCTGTTTATTCTTCCAAGTGAACAAGAAAGTTTTGGCCTCGCTGCTCTTGAAGCTCAATCTTTTGGGATCCCTGTTATTGGGACAAATGTAGGCGGCCTACCGGAAGTTGTTGCACAGGGAGAAACAGGCTTCCTTCTCCCAATCGGAGATATCAAAGGAATGGCTGAAAAGGCTTTGGATTTACTTGAATCATCTGACCGGTACGATACCTTCTGCAAAAAGGCGAGAGCGCGGGTACTCCACGATTTTGATAGCCAATTGATGATTCCGAAATATGAAGCTTATTACCAGGAAATCTTTGATCAAAAATCAGGTTAGCACAAATCTATGTGGACTGCTTGGTGTTAATGAGGAATGACATGGCACACATTCTCTCACACATTCTTTGGAAGGATGTGGCAAGGCAGAGAGACTAAAATATATGGATGTTCCAGATTCAACGAGACCCCGTCAAAATACACCAGATCAAACCAATTTTAAAAAACGAATAATCTGGTTCCTAGCTGCCTTTGTTCTTTCCTGTATCGTCTACTGGTCCGGTGGAGTTCTGGAGGCAAACCAGCA
>JAYZCG010000047.1:0-39572 GCA_036338435.1 Acidobacteriota bacterium | reverse complement strand
TACTTACTCTGTGGCAACGCGGCGAACTCCCCAAATCTATTTTTTGCGTGTAGTCGTTGACGATGTCGCGATATGAGCGGACGGGTGAAAATAGAAACGGGCGGGGAAAGAGCAGCGCTCTTGCCCCGCCCTTTCTCAGTGTGTGGTGTACAGACGTTACATCATGCCGCCCATGCCGCCCATGCCGCCCATGCCACCCATGCCACCCATGTCTGCTCCAGGAGGAGGACCTGCAGGTGGTTTATCTTCCTCGGGGGCATCAGTAATGAGCGCTTCTGTGGTGAGTAGTAGACCCCCTATCGAAGCCGCATTCTGTAGTGCGGTGCGAACCACCATGGTAGGATCAATCACCCCGGCACTCACTAGGTCTTCGTACTCTTCTTTGGCGGCGTTGAAGCCGAAAGAATCTTTGCCATCGCTAACCTTCCCGACTACGATGGCACCTTCGTGACCTGCGTTGAGTGCGATCTGCCGCAGGGGCTCTTGCAATGCCCGTCTTACAATATTGGCCCCAATTTGTTCATCTTCTTCGTCCAGTTTTAGCTCCTCCAGGCTGGCCACAGCTCGTAGCAGTGCAACTCCGCCACCGGGGACGATTCCCTCTTCGGCGGCCGCCTTGGTAGCATGCATGGCATCTTCCACTCGAGCTTTCTTTTCCTTGAGTTCAGTTTCCGTTGCAGCACCCACTTTGATGACAGCTACACCCCCGACCAGTTTGGCCAGGCGTTCCTGTAATTTCTCGCGATCATAATCGGAAGAGGTCTCTTCAACTTGGACACGGATCTGTTTGACGCGACTCGAGATTTCTCCCTGGTTTCCAGCACCTTCAACGATGGTGGTGTTGTCTTTGTCAATGGTGATCTTTTTAGCGGTGCCAAGGTCTGCAAGCTTCACGCTTTCTAGCTTGATTCCCAGGTCTTCCGAGATAACCTGACCACCGGTCAGACATGCAATGTCTTCGAGCATTGCCTTACGTCGGTCACCAAAGCCAGGTGCCTTTACAGCGCAACCTTGCAAAGTGCCACGCAAGCGATTAACTACAAGAGTAGCTAGAGCCTCACCGTCTACGTCTTCAGCGATTATCAGAAAGGGCTTACCAGTTTTTGCTACCTGTTCCAAAAGTGGCAACATGTCCTTCATTGAACTGATCTTCTTTTCATGTAGAAGAACATAGACGTCCTCTAAAGTACATTCCATGCGTTCTGGATCAGTCACGAAGTAGGGAGATAGATAGCCGCGATCAAACTGCATTCCTTCCACTACCTCAAGTGAGGTCTCAATCGACTTGGCCTCTTCTACGGTAATGACGCCGTCCTTACCAACTTTATTCATAGCCTCGGCGATGATTTCACCAACGGTGGGATCGTTATTGGCGGAGATGGATCCGACTTGAGCAATCATTTCACCTTTGACCGGCTTAGACAGTTTTCTGATGTCCTCGACTGCGACGGCAACGGCTTTGTCAATACCGCGTTTGACCGCCATAGGATTAGCGCCGGCTGTGACCGTTTTCAGTCCTTCCCGAACGATTGCCTGAGCGAGGATTGTCGCGGTCGTAGTCCCATCGCCAGCTACATCACTGGTCTTACTGGCTACTTCACGTAACATAGCGGCACCTACTTTTTCCACACCATCCAGCTCGATTTCTTTAGCTACGGTAACCCCGTCCTTGGTGATGACAGGTGACCCGAATTTTTTTTCTAAAACGGCGTTGCGTCCTTTTGGGCCAAGCGTTACTTTGACGGCATTGGCCAGTTTATTTACGCCCTGGATCAATGCCCTACGAGCGTCCTCACCATGAGTAACTACTTTTGCTGACATATGCTTTCTCCTTTGTTTGAGAGAGTCTTTAAACTCACTGAATTGCTTTCGTTTTCTTTATAGTTAGAGGTTTTTTTCTCATACGACTTTTAATTACGACAGAATACCCAGCACCTCGTCCTCACGCATGATTAGGTATTCCTCATCTTTGATCTTGACTTCTGTTCCCGAGTACTTCCCAAATAGGATTCGATCACCGGTTTTGACAGCCATTTTGACTACCTGTCCGTTGTCGGCGATCTTCCCATCTCCAACCCCAACAACCTCACCTTCCTGAGGTTTTTCTTTGGCCGTCTCGGGAATAACAATACTTCCTTTGATGTTTTCCTCTTCTTCAAGTCGCTTGACTAGAATTCGATCGTGCAAAGGTTTAATACTCATTGAATCTATGCTCCTTCCTGGAATGTTCTATTGGACTGGACTCTTTGGTTCTTAGAAACTCTACTTCTACCTTCTACTCGGCAACCCCTAAAGGCCACTGACTGTTAATAACCTGTTAATAACTTTTAGCACTCTCCAAAATCGACTGCTAAGGATAGCAACACCCTTTCAGCAGTGTCAAGCGCTAAGAACAAGGAAACAAAGCCTCTTCAGTGCACTCACTTAGCACCGTGCCCTCGCGCACCACATTTGACCCATCATTCCTATAAGATTTGGGTGTGCCTATGTCAAGGAAGGAATGACATGCTGCCAAAGTAGACTTACCGTTTGTCTAGTAAGACAATGATTTTATACGTCAAATACTCCCTTTTTTCAGTAGGGACTTGTTTGCAAAAAATCTTTCGTTAGAATCGGTGTTGCATTAACTGGATGTATTTGGCAAAAGAGAATGAGGAAGGGAAAATAAAACAATGAATGTGCCTCCGGGACAGGTAATTGTCGGCCAGGAGTTGCCTGGCATCAAAAAGGTTAATCAAGGTAAGGTACGCGAGATTTTTGATCTGGATGACCAGCTTCTGATTGTGACAACCGATCGCATCTCAGCTTTTGACGTGGTCTTGCCTAACGGAATTCCCCACAAGGGCAGAGTCCTGACCCAACTCTCAGCCTTCTGGTTTTCACAACTTACTTCAATCGTGGAGAATCACATCATTTCAGTTGACGTGGAGGAATTTCCAGCCGTTCTTGAGCCTTTTAAGGAGAATCTGGAAGGAAGATCTATGTTGGTTCACAAATGTGAGCCTTTGCCTATTGAGTGTGTTGTGCGGGGTTACATGGCGGGGTCGGGTTGGAAGGAATATCGTCAAAGCCAAACTATTTGTGGAATCCCACTCCCGAGTGGACTAGGAGAGTCCGACGAACTTCCGGAGCCTCTATTTACCCCATCCACGAAGGCGACTTCGGGACATGATGAGAATATTAGCTTTGAGCGGGCGGTTGAGATTGTGGGCCGCGACATTGCGGAGAGAGTAAGGAAGTTAAGTATTCAAATATACAACCATGCACGGCGTTATGCTATGGAGCGGGGAATTATCATTTGCGATACCAAATTCGAATTTGGTTTGAGAGGGGATGATTTGCTATTGATCGATGAAGCTCTCACTCCTGATTCTTCACGTTTCTGGCCCGCTGATGAGTACTGCCCTGGACAACCTCAGCCTTCTTTTGACAAACAGTTCGTTCGTGATTACCTGGAAACGCTCGACTGGGACAAGAAGCCCCCCGGTCCGACCCTACCAAATGATGTGGTAGAAGCCGTGTCTGGACGTTATCTGGAAGCCTATTCTTTGTTGACGGGTAAAGAACTCACTTAGTGCGTAAACATGCCGTCGGAAGTGGTTATAATGGAGAGGGATTTTGATGAATGTTCTTTGCCAACTTGCACCGCTGAGTTGCATCCACAGGTGAGGGTGTGTAAGAAATGAGGATCGACATCAAACAGGTACTGGAAGAGGTAATTGATGAAATGGTGGCCAAGGGGATCTATTGGTCGGAGGCAGAATCCCAGTTTGAGAAACTTTTTATTTTGCGTGCTCTTCGGGAAAATGGTGGCAACCTGAGTCGATCTGCTGCGACTATGGGGGTACACCGTAATACACTTTCTAAGAAAATCCGCCACCATGGGATTGACAAGAATGATCAAAAATAGAGTTCTGAAACCTGATCTCTAGATTTTCTTTTAAAGCTTGACCGATACCAGACTCGAAACGCCAGCTTCCTCCATGGTAATACCATGCAATGAATCTGATGTTTCCATAGTTTGCTTATTGTGAGTAATGACAATGAATTGAGTTTCTGAACTCATCTCTTGGATGAGATTGTTAAAACGGGAAACGTTGGATTCATCCAGAGGAGCGTCTACCTCGTCCAGAACACAAAAACGGCTGGGACGGTAATTAAAGATGCCCATCAATAGGGAGAAGACGGTTAAGGCCTCTTCGCCACCCGAGAGAAGCATTACATTTTGTAGTTTTTTCCCAGGTGGTTGGGCATAGACGTCGATACCGCTTTCGAGTAGATCTTCTTCGTCAAGTAGACGCATCCCACACTCTCCACCACCAAACAGTTTTTGAAAAATTGTGTTGAAGTTGGTATTGATAGAATCAAAGGCCTCTTTAAACTGCTTTCGGCTCCGGCGATTAATCTCCTGAATGGCCCGCTTAGTGTCAGCAAGCGATCCCTCAATGTCTTGACGTTGATCTGTCAGAAACTGATGGCGTTCTTCACTTTCCTGATATTCCTGGAGAGCCGCCATATTGAGAGGCCCGAATTTATCTAGCCGATTTTTGAGTTCATTGTACTCTCGGAGCACCTCATCGGCGGACGAAATTTCGGCGAGATCTAATCCACTAACTGCTTCGTCCAGAGGTATCCTAAGAACTTCCTGGCATTGCTCAGAAATATTTTGAAACTGAGTCTCAACCCTGGCTTTTTCTACATCAAGTTGTAAGCGGGCGTCCTGCAGCTTTGACTTTTGTTTTCGTAACTGACCAAGTTCTTTTTCGGTCTGTGGAAAATGTTCCTTCCACCTCGTGTAGTCTTGCTCTTTTTGCGCCAAGACAACACCTTGCTCCTCTGCTTTCTGGCGGTATTTGACGAGATCTGATTTGAGGGTTTCCAGATCTTTGGTCATTTTTTTAAGTCGTTCGTCGTTGTGGCTTTGGCTGGTCTGGCTAGCCTTCTTTTGGGTCAAAAAGCTGACCCTTTGCTCCTCAATACGTTCAAGTGTTCTTTCCAATGCCATGAGTCTTTCTTCTAGAACCTTGTGGTCGGAAGAAACCAGATGTAGCTGTTCACGAAGGCTGTCACACTGCACCTGTCGCAGTTGCAGTGTTTCCTGGGTTTCTGAAAGAATTTTTTCATCAGATGTCCGGGCTTCACTCTTTTGACTGAGTGCCTGGTCAACCCCACGAACTTGCTTTTCTTTCTCTTTTTTTTCGAGATCTAGTTCCTTAAGTTCCTCTATGATGGCGTGGAGAGTTTTCCCTTGTTGGGCTTCTTCCTTTTCCCATTGTTCGACCCGGTGATTCAGGCCAATCATGTCTTTTTCCATAGACAAAAGAGCATCTTCATTTTCCATAAAAAGCAGACAAGCCTCTTTAAGTACCGCTTGTTGCTGAGCGTCCTTTTTTTGGAGGTTTGCTAGGAGCTTTTGTTCCTCGATAATACGGCTTTCCAGTTCTTTCTTTTGCCTCTTGATTGTTAACAATCCTAATTTTTTGGTCTGGGGGTTGCTGGCTGACAACAATCCTCGAGGCGTCAGAGATTCACCTCCTAGGGTAATTAGAGTGTTCTCTGGGTATTGGTGGGCCAGTTGGAAGGCTCGATCTAGGTTAGAAACCACAATGGCTTCGGCTCGATGGGGAAGGGCGCGGTGAAAAGCCTCTTTGACTTCGTCTTTCATCTGAAGTAGATCGCTCAGTTTGCCGTGAACACCATCCTCGGAAAAGCCGCCGTTTTGATTGTGGCCATTTTGGTGATTAAATCCGTTAGATGAGGAGAGAGTAAGAAAGGTACACCTTCCACTCTTAAGGTTTTGCAATTCCGAAATCCCTGTGGCAGCTTCCTGCAAAGAGTCAACTAGGATGTATTCGAGTTCCTCATCGAGGAACTCTTCCACTAATCGTTCATATTCTGGATCGGTTTCGATACAATCGGCTAGCGTACCGCCAGTTTTGACGGCTTGACTCGAATCGAGATGGGTGAGGAGTTTCTGTACCCCTTCGCTACATTGGGCATGACTAAGTGCAATTTCTTCGAGAGAGTGAAGTCGCCCCTGTTGGCCAATGAGCCGTTTTTGGATCTCGGCTAATTCTTCCTGGGTTTCCTCGGCTTGGTTTTCTAATGCTTGTTTTTTGTCTCTCTGCTCCTGTGACTTCCCATTCAGTTCGTTTATTTTGCTTTGCTTATCTTTGAGCGATTGACGTACTTCGCTTAGGGCGTTCATGCTCTCCTCTTGCCTGAGTGAGTACTGATTCTGCTCTTTTTCTAGACGGTCGTGGGTAGCACAGGCTATGTTTAGTTGTTGCGAAAGCTCGCCCTTGAGCGTATTCATGGAAGCTATTTCAGTGGAGGGCTGAACCAGTTGATGCTGAAATTTTTCTACCCTAACCTTTGCCTCTTTGATTTCTTTTTCATGTTGGGCCAGGAGTCGAGTTTTATCTTGGATGATGGAGATGACTTGTTGATTTTCTTCCTCTAAGGTAGTGCGCTCTGACTGAAGGCTGGTGACTTCTAGCAGAATTCCGTCGAGCGACTGAGTGATGATTTGCTGTTCGGAGGTATTTGCAACAAGGGCCTTGCGGGCTGTCTCAATCTGTTCTTCATGGTACCGAATGGAATTTTCTGTACGGTCGGTCTCGAGTCGGGTCTCTGATTGGTTCTGGCGTAACTCGGAGAGTTTGTTTTCCAGTTTTTCCCGTTTCTCTAATGTTTCGTCGTGACTCTCTTCCAGATGGGTAAGTTTTTCGGTTAGATCTTGGTCGGTGGCCCCCAGTTTATTCAACTCATGGCTGAGAGCCTGAAGTTGGTCCTTCAGCTGGTTCGATTCCAAGGCTAGTTTCTGCCGTTGGATGAATCGAAATTTTTCTTTGATTCTCTGATAACTTCGGGCTTTGGCCGCCTGCCGTTTTAGTGAACGAAGGCCTCTCTCAATCTCGGAGATGATGTCATTGACTCGCAGTAAATTTTGTTGAATAAGCTCCAGTTTAAGCTCAGCGCTACGGCGCCTGCTTTTGTATCCAGTAATACGGGCGGCTTCCTCGATAATGGTTCGGCGTTCAACCGGTTTGGCACGCAGGAACCAGCCAATTTTGCCCTGGGCAATCAATGCGTAGGAGGCAAACCCCAAACCTGCTTCATCTAAAATAGCGCGAATATCCTTTAGCCGACAGCGATGTTGGTTAATAGAATATATGCTCTCACCGGAACGATAGAGTTTCCGGCTAATTTCCAGGTTGTTTCCCGAAAACTCTGTTTCCTTGAGGGATATGGTGCCACCATCACAACGTGAAAAGCTCAAAGTAGCCTCAACGACTCCGGAAGGACGGCGTTTACGGGTACCGGAGAAAATCACGTCATCCATCTTTTCCCCGCGTAGGCTCGATGCCCTGCCGGTGCCCAGAACCCACCCTAAGGCATCGGCTAAGTTAGACTTGCCACAACCGTTAGGCCCAATGACGCTGCTGATTCCCTGATCAAATCTAATTAGAGTTTTGTTAGCAAAGGACTTAAATCCAGAGACTTGCAACCAATCAAGTTTCAGCATATCTCCGTTCATCTTAGATACACTCCATAGGCCTTGCCAGCTAAGGAAAACATGGCCTGACGATGATGACAGGCCCCACTGACAAATCACTTGGTCACATGGTGGGGCAACTATGTGGTGGAACACGACCCGTGCCAAAGTGCTGAACTCTTGAGACGCAGATTGACCGAAATAAAAGGCACTCGGTATACTGACTGGGATATTGAAAAGGACTCCTTCCCAATGATTTATCCAAGGCTTTTGGTTTTTCTGGCATGGTTTTTTGTTGGAGGGGTGTCGATGGTTGCACAGCCGGTCGGCTTTTTCCCACTTGATCAGATCCAGCCAGGACAGGAGGGGTACGGCAAAACTGTTTTTCAGGGAACTAAAGTGGAGCGTTTTGGGGTGGAGATATTAGGAGTCCTAAGGAATGTTGAGCCTAAGCGCAACATGATTCTGGCCCGGTTGTCAGGCAAGATGGTTGAGAAAACAGGGGTTTTTGCTGGGATGAGTGGAAGTCCTGTTTACCTAGAGGATCAGCTGGTCGGGGCCGTGGCATTCACTTTCACTTTTATCACGGAACCTATTGTTGGCATCACACCAATTCATGAAATGATTAACACGTTTTCCGAAAATCCAAGAGGGCGGGCCGAAAACGTACGACCGTTCAGCCCTTATCACCTTTACGAGATGGCCAACCTCTCGGAAATCCCCGAGGGTTCCAAACCTTCTCTGTCACCTATGGATATTCCTCTGATGGGTCAACTGAACCTGGGAAGGCTCCAGCCTATTGCCGTGCCTCTGAGTTTATCTGGATTTAATGCCGGTACGATAAAGGAGTTTGCCTCGGAACTAAACCTGATGGGATGGATGCCGGCACAGGGCATGGGAACCCCCCAATTAGGTCAAAGCGATGATGCACTGTTTCAAGCGGGATCAACCATTAGTGTTCAGTTGGTTCGTGGAGACGCTGACGTCAGCGCTAGCGGCACGGTCACCCATGTCAGCGGAAACAAGGTATACGCTTTCGGACATCCTTTCTTGAGCATAGGTTACACTGACTTGCCCCTGGCTAAAGCTTCCGTTTTAACTATTATCCCGAGTTTGATGACCAGCCAGAAGATTTCTGCCACGGGAGAACTGATTGGAAGTGTCAAGCAAGATCGTGCTACTGGGATCATGGGGGTGATGGGAGAAGAACCGAAGCTCGTGCCTTTGGGGCTGAGGCTTCGCACTAGTCGCAATGAATTAAAGCAATTCAATTTTGAGTTAGCCCGAGACCGGTTCTTAACTCCTTTCCTGATGACTCTCATTCTCCAGAACAGCATTATTGCTTCCGAACGGTCAATTGGCGATCAGACACTTCAGATGAAGTCTACGATCTCTATTGTCGGTCAAGAGGATGTGAGTTTTGAAAATGTGATTTCCGATCAGCTCTCTACACCTATACTAGCTGCCATGATGGCGGTTTCACCGTTAAAGTTTTTACTCAATAGTGGTTTTGATGATATCGAAGTGGAGAAGGTTAATGTGGAAATCACAGTTGAGGAACGTATCCAGCAGACCATTTTAGAGAAGGTTTGGCATGATCGTGTGGAGGTCGATCCTGGAAAAGAAATAAATCTAACGTTCTTTTTACGTCAATCAAGCGGAGAGACCATCGTCAAGAAGTACCCAGTGAAAATTCCAGAAGAAATGTCCCCTGGGCCTTTGAAAGTGATCATTGCCGATGGAATCTCGTTAGAGGCACTGGATGCCCAGGCCGATGGAGGAACCTTTATCCCGCAAAATTTAGAGCAGTTGATTGAAGCCATTAACAATTTGAAGAGAAATAACCGTCTCTATATTCGTCTTGTCCGGGATCGCTCAGGAGCCATGGTTGAGGGAGAGGACATGACTAATCTTCCTCCCTCCTTGTTGGCTTTGTATAGTTCGGAAAAGACTATGGGAGAGATCCGACCTCTTTCTCAAGTGGTTTATGTGGAGCATGAGATTCCTGGCATTGATTTAGTCCTACAGGGCAGGAAGGAAATAACAGTTCGGGTTAAATAGAGCTTTTAAATTTACCCACAATCGTTATGAAACCAAACACTGTGTTTATATTTGCTTTATACATGTGGTTTTGTGTGTGGACCACTTTCTTGTATGCCACTGAGCCAGTCCGGGTCGTTTTCTCCGAGCAAAAAGAATTTCTCATGGGAGATCTTGATGGAGTCTCCATTACCAGTGACGGCAAGCTTGTTTTGGCTCCTCTTCTTGAGCCACAGTTTGAGACCGAGGAAGCTTTTATTTACTCCGCTGTCGTGGATGATGTCGGGGCCTTTTACCTGGGTTCTGGAAACAACGGTAAAATCTTCCGGGTCAACTCACAGGGACAAGGAATCGAGTGGTCCAAGCTTGAGGAACCAGCTGTGTATGCCCTTGCCATTGATTCTGACGGTCATTTTTATGCAGCCACCGGGCCCAATGGCAAGGTTTATGTTATCAACAGCCAGGGCGAAGCCCAGGTCTTCTTCGATCCCCAGGAGCAATATATTTGGACCCTGGCTATTGATGAGCAGGGTAACGTGTTGGTGGGCACAGGTCCCCGCGGAGTTATTTACAAGGTTGATTCACGGGGTCAGGGTGACATCTTTTACGATAGTAATGAGACCCACATCACCAGCCTGGAGTGGGACCTGAATGACAACCTTCTGGTTGGGACCTCTCCAGGAGGCTTGCTTATTCGTATGTCACCTAGAGGCACACCCTTTGTCATTTACGATTCGGCACTTCAAGAGATCAAATCGATTGCTGTAGATCGTTACGGAAATATCTATGCGGCAGGACTTTCCAGGTCGCAGGGAATAATCCAGTCCCAGCCAGCTCAGCAGTTGTCACAGGCGGACAATGTTCTTCGTCAACAAGATGGCCCACCGAAAGTTGTGGGCGAGTATTCTGTCCAGATTGGACAAACAGTAGAGGGGGCACAACTACAGATTTACAAGGTCGACAAGGACAATTTGGTAGATGTTCTATATTCTTCCGACGACGAATTAGCCTTTGATTTGCTGATACGAAGCAATGGGAGCCTATTAATAGGTACAGGGAATAAGGGCCGGATTATCTCTATTGATTCGCGCAAATTCGCCACTTTTTTGGCCGAAGCTCCCGAACAACAGGTTACTCAACTACTCGAGTGGCAGGGGAATATTTTGGTTGCCACCAGCAATCTGGGACGTGCTTTTAGATTGTGGTCTGAACCCTCGAGAACGGGTGTTTACAAATCCACTGTCTTGGATTCTGGAATGCTTTCCACTTGGGGAATGATTAGTTGGCGAACGGGTAAGCCGGATACGTCGTCAATTGAGATCTACACACGTTCTGGTAACACTGGGGTTCCTGATCAGACTTGGAACACTTGGGAAAGGGCCCACATGGAAGCCCAAGAAAGCCAAATTGAAAGTGCTCCAGCTCGATTTTTGCAGTGGAAGATTGAATTTTCCGCAGACAGCAACTCTACTTCCTTGGTTTCTGGAGAAAACTCAGTAGAGTCAGTCTCTATTAGTTATATGCAGCACAATATGGCTCCCCAGGTGAATTCTATTACTGTCTATCCGCCTGGTGTCGCTTTGGTGAAAGTCGTAACTCCCAATGTAGGAATGGGAATAATTCCGGGTGGACCTAACCAATCTCATATGCAGTCGTTGCCACGATCAATCCGTACTTTTGGCGATTCAACCTCTACACTTCCTCCCCGCCGGGTTTACATCCCTGGGGCACAGAGTATTTCCTGGATCGCAGAAGATGCAAACCAGGACATTTTACGTTACTCAGTCTATGTTCGGAGTGCTGGACAGAAATCTTGGAGGCTATTAGAGGAGGGGGCATCTGATAGCCATTACACCATGGATGGCGTCAGTCTTCCCGATGGAATCTACACCGTTAAGGTAGTGGCCTCGGATCTAGCCAGCAATCCAGCTCAACAGGCTCTGGAGGGTGAACTGATCAGTAAACCGTTGGTGGTGGCTAATACTTTACCGGTGCTGGCACTGGAAGTTCCCCGGATAGATGGCGCCCAGGTCGTTTTGAGGTTCAAAGCACAGAGTCACGTCAGTGTTGTCCACCAAGTAGAGTATGCTATAGATTCTGGCAAGTGGAATATCCTTCTTCCAGAAGATGGAATTTCCGACAGTCGCTTGGAACAATACATGCTCAGAGCTGAAAAAATAAGCTCAGGAGAGCATGTTATAACTATCCGAGTGGTAGATTCGGTCGGAAATATAGGCATGGGCAGAACATTAATCTCTATTCCCTAGAGACAAGGCCGCCCTCACTCACCTTATTACAATGTGTTGGTTTTTAGCTTCGAGTCATTTGCACTTGGCCACCGTTACGTAATCGAATAGTGACGGTAACTCGATCAGGATCGGAGGGCTGAACGTCAAGTACTCCTGGAGACCAGTTATTGTATTTTGGGAGGACAATTTTGTAGGTTCCTGGAGGAATTCTGATACTGCTAGAGCCTACACGATTTTTAAAATCGATTCGAGAAGAAGTGAACACCTTCCCACTATCCTGATCAGTCAAGGTAAAGCCCAGATTGGCGAGCCGATAAATATCAAAATCGTAGCTGGCGTCTTTGCTGACTCGAATGATCACCTGCCTCGGTTCTACAGCCTTTTGGTCAAGTATCAGCCGGTCTGGATGGCGCTGTTCAACTCGTGCCACCTGGTCCTTTGGTTCTCCATCAAGCCACTGGTCATACAGGTTTTCATTTTTTACTCGGGTGATAATTGTATTAACCATCTCCAGCATCTGCGTCGCATTTTTGTGAACAGCAACAGCAATTTCAATGGTTCCCAGGGTGTTAGGGAGAACTTCCAAGGCACTTGCGCCCGGCATTGTATCCAGTGAATAAGCGGACATATAGCGGTCATCAATGACCGCACTGATAGTCCCCCTTCGGAGAGCCAAAATAGCATCATCCAGGGTTGTAACAGGAGTCACTTGGCTACTTGTGAATTTTGCCTTGACGAACTGTTCAATTGCAGTCCCTTCCCTAACGCCTATCGTTAACCCGGCCAGGTCATCGGCTCGGATATCTGAGTTGATTGGATTGATGATGAGCACTAGTTCGGACGTGTAGTAAGGCTCTGAGAATGCTACCAATTCCTTGCGCTCCTCAGTTATCCCGTAAACGCCAAGCACATAGCTAACTTCTCCATTCTCAAGCTTGTGAGCGAGGTCGCCGTACGGCAGGCCAATCCAAGCGGCGTCGATATCAAGAGTCGTTTCCTCTTGCAGACTTTTACGAATGCTTTCGTTAATCAACTCTCCCAACTGGGCATCGGCGCCGACCCAATCCTGGCCTATCTGATATAGCAATGGAGCTTCAAAAGGAGCTGATCCAATTGCGATTAGTCGATTTTTACGAATGTTGCTAAGTGTCACAGATGTTTCCCCACAAGCGGCAAGCAACAACATTCCGATTAGCACAGGAAGTAAGAATATTTTTTTATCCATTGATTCCCCTTGAAGACAGGCACTTATACCAAAACTTTGATGTCAACACAACGCCTATCAAAATTCGAATTTGCTGTCCTCCATCTGTCCGTGGCCCCACCGCTTGAGATCATACCAGCTAGGTATAGAAAGGATTTTCTCCGGTAGTGTGGTCGGTAGTATCAATCACTTCGTCTACTTCTGGAATAAGCTCTCGAATACGCTTTTCCACCCCTTCTTTGAGCGTAACATCCACCATTCCACAACCATGGCAACCACCGCCGAAACTCAGATAGGCTTTATTATCCTCCACTCCGTGGAAATTGATGGCCCCACCGTGAGACGCAACCGCAGGGTTTAGCTCGGTATCGACTAGGCGTTGGATTTGTTCGGCTACAGGGCCGGTTAGATCGGCCCTAGGGCCTACACCCAACTGTGGTGTTTCGGGTTTGTTAGGATTATCAAACTTAAATCCACTTTTAACTAAATGGTCTTCATAGTCAATGGTAGCTCCCCTAAGATTTTGTGCACTGTCGGGGCCAATGGCAATTCTGACACTACCATGATCCACTACTGTGTCCTCCTTCGTAACTTCATCCTCACTAATTAACTTCATTTGGTATGCAAATTCGCTTGCGTTTTTGGTCTGTGCCTCTACGCGAAGGATAGTTTTGTCCTCTTGTTGCACTAGGGCCGTGCTGATTTGCTCTTTGGCGGCGGGGGTCAACTCAATCATGCTTCTCCAGTACTCCTTACTTCAGGTGGCTAACACAAATTTTGATCAACTCGTGACCATGCTCGCGTTGCACAGTTACTAAGGCTGACCGCCAAGCTAGCACAAATCATCTCTCCTCTGCACGTTTTATAAACAGAATCAATTTTATCAAAAAAAGTTGACTTGACCATCTGAAGCATTCCTATAGGGTTGAAAGTAAACAGCGATCCCTCCATACTACCAGCTACAACCAAATGGTGCGATAGAGCTTTACTGTTTAGTCAAGCTCGTTGCTGGAAGGAAAATCAATAATATGCCAACGAACGCAACAGCATGGAAGTACTTTGATTCAGCGCTCTGTCTTGGAGCACGCGCGGCTTTCAATTCTATTCAGTTCTTCAATAAGTATAGGCCCAGGCCCAGTTTTATCCCGAAATGGTCGGACAAGCCGCTTCTCAAATCATGGGAAAAATCGAAACCCACCCTGGGCTGGCCTCGTGAGACCGACTCTCTATGTCCCAAATGTGTCGTGGAGGCACGTGAGAAGATTATCGAAGGTCAGGAAGATTACAAGATCCTGATCAACGAGAAAGTGGGTGAAATCAAGGCGGAGATCATTGAGCGCGAAGGCCAGGTGTGGATGGTCAAAGAGTGCCCTCGGCACGGCAAGTTCGAAGATATCATGGCTATTGACTCGAAGTTTTTGAGTTGGATTGAGTCAAATTTCCCGGGACGTGATATTCGGGCACATGCCGATGAAGATCTTCACAACCACGGATCCAGTACTATCAAGCATGGTCGGGGTTCGGTGCTGACGGTAGATTTAACCAATCGTTGCAATATGATGTGCGATCCGTGCTTTATGGATGCTAATCAGGTTGGTTTTGTTCATGAATTAGAGTGGCCAGAAGTCAAGGAGATCCTGGATAATTCCTTGAAGATCAAGCCGAGGCGGCAGATGTCCGTACAGTTTTCTGGTGGCGAGCCTACCATCTCCCCTCATTTTTTCCGAGCTATTAAATATGCGAGGAAGGTGGGATACAACAGTGTGCAGTGTGCTACTAACGGGATAGAATTTGCCAAAAGCAAGAAATTTGCTCGCAAGGCTGCAGAGGCTGGTTTGCGGTACGTTTACTTCCAATTTGATGGTATAGGGAATGATGCTAACAGTCACCGCCATATCGGCAATCTGTTCGATGTGAAGTTGCGTGCCATTAATAATATTCACGAGGCAGGGATTGAGATTGTCCTGGTAATCACTCTGGTCAATGATGTTAACAACGATCAGGTGGGACCGATTGTCCGCTTTGCTATGGACAACCCCAAAAAGATTGCTTTTATCGCCTTTCAGCCTGTTTCCTTTACCGGGCGTGATGAGGCCATTACTGATGAGAGAAGGCTTAGACAGCGTTACACTCTCTCTCATTTGGCGAAGGATGTGAAGAGTCAGACGGGATTGACAGAGCCTTTGAGGGACTGGTTTCCTCTTTCGTTAATGGGTGCCTTCGCAGATTTTGCCGATTTAGCCCACGGACCAACGGCTGATTGGGGACAGGTTAGTTGTGGATGTCATCCCAACTGTGGAGTTGGTACCGCCATGATGATTGACAAGGAGACAGGTGATGCCGCTCCTGTTTCCCAGTTTTTGAACATTCCAGGTTTGGTCGCAGATATGCAGCAAATCACCGATGCAGGGCGAAATAAGTGGTTTTCCAACGCAATGATGGGACTGGCATTGCTCAAGAACTACCATCCATTCCGCGGGCCTGCGCGTTTGACGCTACTAGATATCCTGAAGAAGTTTGATAAGAGTTTTGGACTTAGCGGTAAGAAGTACGGTGATACGTCTGAAGAACGTCGGGATGACCCGTGGAATTTCTTGTTCATTGCCGGGATGTGGTTTCAGGATCTCTTTAACTATGATTTCCGTCGCACCGAGATGTGCATTATCCCGTATGGAACTCAAGAGGGAGAGATTTCCTTTTGTGCCTACAATACGGGCCACGGATGGAGAAATATCATTGAGCACATGCATATGAATTCTACTGTTGCTGATTGGTACAAAGAGAATGGCCGACATGAGATTTTTGCTGGTGGGAAAGACGTTAATTTGAATAGTTATGACCATATACTTAGCGTTAATGACCAAGATGCCGGTCGGGTAAAGGAGAAAAGTCAGAAGCCACAGACAGCACGAGATGAAAAACTTGCGCATCGTAAGGCCGCAAAAGAAGCAGCCATGGTTCGCGAGTACTACGAAGAGATGGTATTGAAGAAGAAAAAGAAGAATGATCTGGTAGATTTGACTGCCAACTGATTCATTGGGCGTGTAGTTATGAGTTTCAGGGCCCGCTTTACTTGGAGCGGGCCTTTTTGTCTGCGGTCTTTAAAGAGCAATAGGCGATGAGCGAACTGGCGAGTAAAAAATGTGTTCCTTGTCAGGGAGGAATCCCTCCGCTGAGTGCTGTAGAGATCCAGCCCTTACTGGTGCAACTGAACGGTTGGGAAGCCTTTGAAAATAAACATTTGCAGAAGACTTTCACTTTCGAGGATTTTGTAGGTGCTTTGGATTTCGTGAACCAGATTGGGGGTGTCGCTGAAGAAGAGGATCACCATCCAGATCTTTATCTGGCATGGGGGCGAGTAGAGATCAAGATTTGGACACACAAAATCAACGGTCTAAGTGAAAGCGACTTTATCTTGGCTGCTAAGATCGATGCACTCTGTGCAGGCGTGTAAGTATTGTGCTACCCACATGAGGTTTGCTATGCACGTGCTGTCCACGGCTACGGCTGAATGAGTGCGCCTTTTGAGGCCGCTTCAGATGAAATTTCCGGATGATTTCTTCGAATAAAACTTAGATAGCCTTCTCGTTCCGAGGCGGAATCAAGGTGATAGCTGATATCGGTCTCCACGACTGCTAGGCAGTCTAACAGGTCGGCAGTTCGCAAGGTCGGCCTGCCATCTTCCTGCTGGGCACGTATTGTTTCTAATGTTTCCTTTAAATCTTTCACCAGGGCCTGGACGAGGGGATTACTTGAGGTGTGTTCATAGATAACCCCTTTTTGCTCAGTGAGGTAGGTCTTCCGGAGGAGAGAGATAGCTTCAAGAATATGACTATCTGTCAGGGTCTGTAAATTGGCGGAATAATTGATAATGCTTTGTTCTATTTTACCAAACACAGATCTAAAGGCCTGATTCGTTGCATAGAGTTTCCGGCGTTTAATCGGGTCCTGTTCTTGACGAAGCTGAGCCGAATATTTCTTAATGGACTGATAGGTTTGTCCTGAGTCAAGATAATCACAGTCTGCAGGACAACTGATCTCGACAACACGCTTTTCTCCACAGCACTGAGTACAGATATAGGTGTTTTTGGCTGGACAGAATCGCTTGCCTTTCTTCTGGTCACACAAGATACATTTCATGATGAGCCGCCCGTATTTTCCTCTATTCCGGCAACAAAGTATAATCTTATTCCTCACGGCTTCATCTGCACTGGTATAATTTGAAACCATGGAAAAGCGCTTTTTTACTGTATCAGAGGCTCGAGCACTTCTGCCGGCTCTGAAAGAACTGATAAGCCAGGTCTTGCAGATCACCGAGCGCCTAGAGGGGCAACGGGCAGTAGTTGAGAAATTCGCTAAATATTCCGCAAATGATTCGGGAGGCCCGGAGGGAACGGCTTATCTGGAGACATTGGCGGGAATGCGAAACTGCCTGGATCAGATCCAGGAGACCGGGTGCATGGTCAAGAGTCTCGAGGAGGGCCTAATCGATTTTCCCCACTTGAAGGATGGGCGTGAGGTCTATCTTTGCTGGAAGTATGGTGAGGAAGACATCTTTTTTTGGCACGAAGTGAACGAGGGATTTCCGGGTCGAGTTCCTCTGATAGAAGATTAGGTTTTAACTGCAATAGAGGAAGAGAAATTATGAGTGGCATCAATTGTAAGATAACCCTAGTGGGCTTTGGATTCATGATAGTGCTTGTAGTTGGGTGTTCCGATATGGAACCGCTCCAACAAGATGTCTCGCCGCTATCGTCCTCTGTCCCGTCTGAATCCCCCCTACTTTTGACGCCTGTATCAGTTGCAGGTCTAGTATTCCAGGTTCCTGAAGTTTGGATTCACGAAGCCCCATCTTCATCGATGCGTGTTGCTCAGTATCGGATTCCTCATATGGATGGAGACAATGTTGATTCGGAAATGGTGGTCTTCCATTTTGGCGGCGGGGGAGGTTCGGTTCAAGCCAACATGGATCGATGGGTGGGTCAGTTTACTGCAGCGGATGGAGGTCCAGTATCGGATGATGCCCAGATCTTCGAAAGGGATGGTAATGGGGTTCGGATCACCCTCGCCGATGTCAGTGGAACCTACAACAGATCACAAGGGCCGATGATGACTGAAGTCGAGTCTCATCCGGGGTATCGAATGATAGCGGCTGTGGTAGAGGGTCAAGGGGGGCCTTGGTTTTTTAAATTGACTGGCCCTCAGAACACAGTGGGCCGCTCCCAAGAATCCTTTAGCTCTCTTTTAGATAGTCTCCGATTAGATCTCTGAACGGCATTTTGTGAAAAGGAGTCGTAACAATGCATGTAATCGTAGAATTTTGCATAGTCCCTTTAGGCATCGGTGTCAGTCTTTCTAAATACATTGCTGTTTGTGAGGAGGAACTTGAGGATGCTGGGCTCAAAGTAGAATTGCATGCTAATGGTACAAATATCGAAGGGGACTGGGATGAGGTAATGGCAGCGGTCAAAAAATGTCACCAGCGGATCCATGAAATGGGAGCCCCTCGAATTGTCACTAACCTCCGAATCGGAACCCGCACGGATCGCCAACAAACTTTGGGAGAGAAGGTGCAAAGCGTTCAACAAAAAATGCAGAGGGCAAGATCTTGAACGCTTTGATGATTCTTATACTCTTAGCTGTTCCTGGCATAGCCGAAAATGAAACTAGCCCATTAGAGGTTTCTCATTTGGCTAGATCTATTCAACCTGGCGAAGTGGTTTTCGTTACTGTTAAGAGCCAACTCCCTTTGACACGAATGGAAGGAAAAGTCTTTGAAAAGACCTTTTTTTTCCATTCCACGACTACAGATACGGTTTGGCAAGGATTGATTGGGATTGATTTAACAACCCCTCCGGGCGACTATTCAGTTCTATTGGGAGGTGCTGCATCAGACGGCACACCAGTTAAGCAAAGATATGAGCTCCATGTCGAACATAAGGCGTTTCCCATCCGCCGACTTACCGTGGACGAAAAGTTTGTCAACCCTCCTCAGGAAATGCTATCGCGTATCCACCAGGAATCCAGTAGAGTTGCCGAGGTGTTCGCTACCCTAAATCCTGATAAGATTTGGGAACATTCCTTCCTTTCTCCAGTCCCTGGTGCACCCACCAGCGGCTTTGGAAAGCAGAGTATTTTGAATGGTCAGCCTCGTAGCCCCCATAGTGGAACTGATTTCGAGGCGGAAGAGGGGACTCCCGTGAAGTCCCCTAATCAGGGCATAGTAGTTTTGGTATCCAATCTCTACTACTCCGGCAATACCGTTATTTTAGATCATGGGCAGGGGCTGTATTCCTACTTCGCCCATCTTTCACGCTTTGGCGTAAAAGAAGGACAAATGGTCTGGCACGGGGATAGAGTTGGAGATGTTGGAGCTACAGGACGGGTAACTGGTGCTCACCTACATTGGACTGTTCGCCTTAACGGCACCCGAGTAGATCCCCTCTCGCTGATGGAAGTTCTTTCGAATTTGGATTAAGCCTCGATCCACCATGAGGAATGATGAAAGAGTTCCCCAAATGACAGAATCTCCCAACAATAAACAGGTCTCTCTGTCTATAACCGGCATGACTTGCACTAATTGTGCCATCACTATAGAGACGGTATTACCGAAGAAAGTCACGGGTGTGGTGGATGTTAAAGTTAACTACGCTACTGAGAGGGCTACTATCGAATACGTTCCTCACCATGTTGATCTAGGCGTCCTGACTCAAGCTGTTAGGGAGATCGGCTATGGGGTGGTCGAGGACCAAGGATTGGAAGATCGGCAAAAGGAGCCCTTGGCAGTGGAAATACAAGCTCAGAGCATCAAGCTTTGGGTCGGTATGATCTGCTTGGTCCCCCTTCTCTTTCTCGCCATGGCACGCGACTTTGGGTTACTTGGCAACTGGGCTCACGAGCCCTGGGTTAACGGGTTAATGGCGTTGTTAGCCACTCCAGTTCAGTTTTATGTGGGCTGGGATTTCTATGTTGGGGCATTCAAGTCCCTGCGCAATGGTAACGCGAATATGGACGTTTTAGTCGCCATGGGCTCATCCGTTGCCTATTTTTATAGCCTTCCAGTTGCAGTTGCCCTCGGCTTCGGGAACGATTACTTGGGGACTCATGTTTATTTCGGAACATCGGCAGCCATAGTCACTTTAATTAAACTAGGCAAGCTTTTGGAGGTCTGGGCCAAGGGGAAGACGAGCGAAGCTATCAGGAAACTAATGGCATTGTCTCCCAAAATGGCCCGTATAGTTCAAAACGGTCAGGAGGTTAAGGTCCCCATTGAGGATGTTTCTGTAGGCGATCAGGTGATTGTCCGTCCCGGAGATCGGATTCCCGTGGATGGAGTTGTCACCCATGGGAAGTCTAGCGTCGATGAAAGTATGATCACTGGAGAGAGCATGCCAGTCGACAAACAACCGGGAGACGAAGTAATTGGAGGCTCTATTAACAAGCAGGGGAGGCTGCAGTTTGAAGCAAGGAAAGTAGGGAAGGACACTACTCTCGCTCGAATTGTTCGGCTGGTTGAGGCTGCCCAGGAAATTCGTACACCAATGCAACGGCTGGCTGACCGGGTAGCCGGGGTATTTGTTCCTGGTGTCATTTTAATTGCCGTTGGAACTTTCTTAATTTGGTGGCTGATTCTCTCTGCCGGATTCACATCGGCTATGATTCGAATGGTGGCAGTCTTAGTAATTGCCTGTCCTTGTGCTTTGGGTTTAGCCACGCCGACGGCCATCATGGTGGCCACTGGCCGGGGAGCCCAAAAGGGCATTTTTTTTAAAAACATTGAGGCTTTGGAACGTGCTAATTTTCTCCGCATTGTTGTCCTGGACAAAACAGGCACTCTTACGTTTGGACAACCCGCCGTGACCGATTGTTGGACTGCTGATCCTGGGGAGACTAATTGGTTGCTGACCCTTGCTGCTTCAGCGGAGAGTGGCAGTGAGCATCCCTTGGGTGAAGCTATTGTCAGAGCGGCCCAAGAGCGAGGCCTTCCAGTAAGATCCCCGCAGGAATTTGAAGCTCAGTTGGGTGGCGGGGTTCTAGCACGGGTAGATGACCAACAGGTGTTGTTGGGCAATATTAGGATGATGAAACAACATTCAGTTGACCTCAACGGGCTTGAGGAGCAAGCTCGGCACTTGCAGTCCCAAGCGAAAACCGTTATTTGGGTAGCTCTTAAAAGCAAGGCCGTTGGATTGATTGGGTTGGCTGATACCCTCAAGGTAGGAGTGAAGGAAGCAATCTCCCAGATACGGAAACTAGGTTTAACGGTCACGATGCTGACCGGGGACAACCAAGCTACAGCTCAGGCGATCGCCCAGAAGGTGGGAATTGACCGTGTGGTAGCAGAAGTGTTGCCAGATGAGAAGGCTATGCAGATTGAGAGGTTTCAGCAAGAACAGGAGGGGTTGGTAGCCATGGTAGGGGATGGGATAAATGATGCCCCCGCTCTAGCTCAAGCAGATGTGGGTATTGCCATAGGGACTGGTTCCGATATTGCTATGGAGACGGCTGATATAACTCTCATGAGTGGAGATTTGAGGTCGATTGCCCAGGTCATCACTATCGGCCGATCCACCCTCCGTACTATTAAGCAGAATCTTTTCTGGGCTTTTTTCTACAACATCATTCTTATTCCCATCGCAGCGGGGGCTCTATATCCTTTCACAGCCCTCCCAGTGTTACTACGATCTCTTCATCCCATCCTAGCCGCTTTCGCTATGGCCTTCAGTAGCATTACGGTGCTCACTAACAGTCTACTTCTTCGTAAATAGTTAGAAGGGGCTGTTCCCTTGGATTGAAGTCTGTGTTGTAGTTTTTGTAGCCATTCGAACACATATGAGGTCAGATGCACGTTAGTCTATCGGCCGATCCTGGCATTGTAGTAGTATCAAACTACTAACACTGAAAATCAGGTCAGCCTTATTCTCTGAAAAAAGTAAGTACTAGCGATACACTATAGACAGCAGGGGGTTTCATGAAAATTAATCTACACGTTCTCAAACCTATCACTTTATGTGTCATTCTGGTTTCGGTATTTCTTTTCCCGAGCATCCAACTTGTTGCTCAGCAAGGTCCCCCCGAGGTGGCCAAGTATGGGTATGCGGACACCATCTTTGTCAATGGTAGAGTGCTTAGCATGGATGACTATTCCCGATCTACGGAGGTGGGTAACATCTATCAGGCTATCGCTATCAAAAATGACATCATTATGAAGCTCGGAACTAGTGATGAAGTGGAAGCAGTAGCGGGACCTGACACACAGATCTTCGATATGAAGGGACAGATTTTGATGCCCGGTATCGTTGAACCCCACAGTCATATTTATGGGCGTGCCGTTCAGTATCTGGATCGTTTCGGCTTTAAATATCCTCCTAATGGGATAGTTGTCCGGGCCCAGGCTGATACAGATCTTGAGAAGACTCAAGCCATCATGCGTGACGCCCTTCAGGATGCAGTCAAACAGGTGGATCCTGGAGACTGGATTGTCTTGGAAATGCAACGCAATCCTGAAACTCCTTCAGCGCTACAGTTCTGGGGTATGACCCGCCGCCTAACAAATCGCAGAACCCTTGATCAGTGGGCCCCAGATAATCCAGTTTTAATGCGTCCCGGATTGAGGGGTAATATTAATTCCAAGGCCGTAGAAGTCCTGAATGAATTTTTCCCCGGTTATTCGGCCTCCATCCAAGAAAGCATGCACGGAGATGTGATTGGCGAGGACATTGCGGGGATTGGATGGGTTGGTAGTCAGGAGATGTCAGTCATCACTTGGGAACTTTTTTTGGAGAAATTACCTAACTCCATTTTGGCCGAGATCCTGAGGCTGGTCTCAGAAGACTTTGCCACCAAAGGAGTCAGTACCTTTTCCAGCCGTATTCAATTTCCCAAAATTATGAGTGGGTATGCAACGCTTGCAGGTCTTGACCGGATGCCTATTCGATTAGCCGCCCATTACGAGATTCATCGTATGCCAACCGATCCTCAGCAGACCCGTCAGATGTACCGCAGGACCGGGGTACTACAGGGGATTGGTAATAATTACCTTTGGATTGATGGTGTGGCTTCCGAGCGTTGGGATTCCTTTTACCCGGAATCGTGTACGGGACCTGACGCGCCGGCTCCACCTCACATCAAAGCTCGAGAAACGTGTCCTAAGCCGGGAGATCTACACTGGGATACGTTGGAGAATGCCATGAAGTCAGGTTGGCGGTTGGCCGGTGTACACATTTGTGGGAGCGAAAGCGCTCGTGCATTTTTTACGATGGTTGATCGGGCTCGTGCTGTCAATGGATGGAGTATGGATGAAGTCCGACAAATGGAGATGACGGGAGAGCACTGTGGTGTCATCGGCAAACAACCAGATATCATTAAAAAGCTTGTTGACTACGGGGTTATCTTGAGTTGTGGCCCCGACATTGTGGACGAATCGCCTGACTGGATTAAGGACTACGGGGAGCAAATGAACCAATTTGTTTTGCCCTTCAACACCTGGATTAAGTCGGGAGTGAGACTAGTCGGACAACACTACGGAGCCGGTGCTGACAATCCGGGAAGTCGCAATTTCCAGCCTCCATTTTTTATGTTATGGCAGGCTGTGACCCGTCAATACGATGGTACGGTTTGGCAACCAGAAGAGAGAATCCACCGGGTACACGCCCTGAAAATGTTTACTTCCTGGGCATCTGAATACGTTCAAAGGCCTGATCGGATTGGTTCTCTCGAAGTGGGCAAACTGGCTGATCTGCTAATTACCGACCGAGATTACCTCACCGTTGCTGAGGATGACATTTTGAAGATCCGCCCCCTGATGACAATGGTTGGGGGCAAAATTATTGTTTTACAGGAATCTTTGGCTCACAATTTTGGGGTGCAGTCAGTGGGTCCCCCTTACAATTTCGAGGATGAGGATGTAGAGCATATTGGCAAGCCCCTGTCAGACATCGCCCGGATTTTCCAGGAGCGAGAACAGGCAGGGATGTAGGACCAATGCCAGACTTCCATGTGCAATGCCTTTGTGTTGATGGCTAGGTGCGTGTCTGTCCGTTGCCCCGGATCACAAATTTCTCAGCAACCAAGTCTTCCAATCCCATTGGACCGTAGGCGTGCAATTTGCTGGTGCTTATCCCGATCTCAGCTCCTAATCCGAGTTCACCACCATCGGCAAAGCGCGTTGAGGCATTTACCATTACCACCGATGAATTGACACGATTCAAAAATTTCTGGGCTCGAGGGGTACTTTCTGTGACGATGGCTTCGGTATGGGAAGAGCCATACTTTTCAATGTGGTCAATAGCTTCATCCATTCTGGAGACAACACGTACCGCTAGGATTAGATCTAAATATTCCGCATAGTAGTCTTCCTCCGTAGCTTTTTTTATGTCTGGGAGGATGGTTTGACTGTGGTTATCTCCACGGAGTTCCACGTTTGCATCTTTCATTTTTTCTGAAAAGATGGGCAAGAAGGTAGAAGCCACTTTCTCGTGAATTAATAAGGTCTCTAGAGAATTGCAGACAGCAGGTCGAGAGATTTTGGCATTAGTAGCGATTGCTACGGCCATGTCAATATCAGCTACTTCATCCACATAGACATGACACACTCCCTTGTAGTGCTTAATGACTGGAATGCGGCTGTTCTCAGTAACAAAGCGAATTAGCTGCTCACCACCCCTTGGTATAACAACATCTACATTCTCCTCTTGTTTGAGTAGTATGGAGACCGCCTCACGATTGGTCGAGTCAATAAATTGACAAGTATTTTCCAGATCTGACTGAGCCAAAACCTTTGATATTGTTTCTACTAAGGCACGGTTGGAGTAAATAGCTTCTGATCCACCTTTGAGTACAGTTGCATTACCGGCCTTAAAGCAAAGAGAAAAAGCATCAATGGTGACGTTGGGGCGAGCCTCGTAGATGATGCCCACTACTCCTATAGGGATAGTTTGTTTGGCCACTTGCAATCCGTTTGGCCGTGTCCACGATTTGCGCACCACACCCACAGGATCGGGAAGTTTGGCAACGTCTTCCAGGCCCTGAATCATACTGTTAATGAGTTTGTCATCAAGAGTCAGTCGGTCTAACATAGCCCCAACAATCCCCTTGTCTTGAGCTGCCCCTAAATCTTTCTCATTGGCTTTCAACAGCTGGTGCCGGGTTGTTTTGGAGTCTAGCGTGTTGGCAATTTCAAGGAGAATTCCATTTTTGGTTTTAGTGTCCTGATCGGCAAGTGTGCGGCTGGCCACACAGGCATCAGTGGTGAGTTCTAAGATCAGCTTTGCCAGTGGAGTATTTACTTCGGTCGTCATAACTTGTTCTCGCTGGTTCACCGCACTAGGACTAAGTCGTCTCGATTGATTACCTCATCATAATAGGAATAGCCCAGTAGTGATTCAATTTTTTCGCTCTTTTGACCTTTGATTATCTGGACTTCGTTAGAGTCATAGTTGCTGAGCCCTCGGGCTATTTCCTTGTTGTCAGGACCTAGAATCTGCACGGCATTGCCGGATCTAAAATTTCCAGACACTCCCATAATCCCGATGGGTAGAAGGCTCTTTCCTTGCTCGACGATTGCTTGGAGTGCTCCGTCATCCACAGTCAAAGATCCTTGAGGAACCAGTGAATGTAGAATCCAGTGCTTGCGTGCGGAGAGACTTTCTTCTTCTGCTAGAAACAAGGTTCCTTCCTGCTCTCCCTTGAGAATTCTTTGAATGATGCCTTCCCGGAGTCCGTTTGCGAGAATAGAGGGGAGACCGTAATGGGCTGCCTTTTGGATTGCTATGAGTTTGGATTTCATGCCACCGGTTGTGATGTGGTTCTTGGTATTCTCATCTTGAGCATTCTGGAAGTGTTCTTCAGTAATTTGCTCAATAACGGCCACTGGCCTTTCGTCTTCTTCTACCTCGGACAGTTTCTTGTTGTAGAACCCGCCGATTGAGGAGAGCATGAGTAACAGATCAGCCTGCACTAGAGCCGAAACTTGGGCCGAAAGGTTATCGTTATCACCAAACTTGATCTCTTCTACTACGACCGAATCGTTTTCATTGACTACCGGGAGAATGCCTGATGAGAGCAAGGTCTCAAATGTATTTTTAGCATTGAGGTAGCGTTCACGATCGCGAACGTCGTCCTGAGTGAGCAAGATCTGAGCGGTATGATAGCCATGTTGGGAGAAAAGTCTTTCATAGAGTGCCATCAAACGACTCTGACCTAGTGCAGCGCAGGCCTGTTTTTGAGGTATCGTTTTATCTTGTTCCGCAAGTCCCATGATGGGGGCCCCTGCGGCCACTGCCCCAGAACTGACTAGGATCAGTTGGATCTTGTTTGCAAGTAGATGGGATAGGTCTTTTACCAGGGCTTCTATACGTTCTTCATCGAGATGATGATCATCATTTACAAGAATGCCAGAGCCGACCTTTACCACAATACGACGAGCACCAGTTATGGTGTGACGAGCAGAGTTAACTTTTTCTTCGCTAGACATGACAAACTTCCGTGTTATGGGGAACCATAGTTTAACAGAAGAAATGGAATCGATGCGGTCACTCTATAGTTAGTTGCTCTTTAGTTCTGGCCTATTGTGGTTGTTGACGTCGGTGTTTGAACTGGGGAACAATAGAGCTGAAAACTTTGGGAGGGTGTATGGGGAAATGGTTTACGAGAGTATTTTTCACGGCAACAATGGCACTATTAACCCTGGATTCAGCTTTGGGCTGGGAAATTTCTGAGAAGGTGAGAACCGACTTAGTTCGTTTTGAAACCGAAGACAGCGTACAACTTAACGGGGCACTCTACAGACCAGACCCCCAAGTTAATCCACACCCCAAGAGAGCAATTTTGGTTACTCATGGGACGGGAGGGAGTTTTTACGGCAGCATTGCTGGGTTTCTTCCACCCTTGTTAGCTGAGAGGGGATATCTCGGGTTGGGCATGAATCGGCGGGACCATGGGCACGATTATTATCGGTCAACTTTTGAGGATGGTCTAAAGGATATAAAAGCAGGAGTAGATTTCCTTGTTTCCCAGGGAGCTGAGGAAGTGTTCTTGATGGGACACAGCTTGGGCACGACTTTTGTTCCTTACTACATGGCGATGACGGGTGATGTTCGGGTAAAGTTGGTGGGGCTTTCCGGGGCTATTGCAGATCTCAGGCAAGCCACCATCGAAACGCATCTTGGCTCCCGTGACAAGTATGAAGAAGTCGTCCAGTTGGCCAAGATGCGATTGGATCAGGGTCGTGGTGACGAGATGTTTTTGATTACTCTTTTTGGTACCACTGAAGCCCTCTCCTATCACACATTCCTCAACTATCGGGGTCCGGACACCAATGCAGTTCCCGTGAAATGGATTCCCCAAATTCAGCGCTCTATACTCCTACTACACAATAGTACCGACAAACTGGCTAGGGTCGAGTGGCAGGAGGCCTTGCAGCAAGTGGCCGGTGATCGAATGGATTATATCGAAGTCGAAGACCCAGATTCCTCCCATACTCCGTACCAAGGACACTCTTATTTCGAGGTGGAAGAGGAAACGGCCCAACTAGTTGCCCAATGGTTGGAAAGGCAGAATTTTCTTCCACAATAGAGTTTGAAGCTCTTCTAATTCCCCAGCGATCCTGCTTGCGTCTGAAAGCTGGAGCTGATGAAGGCGGGCTTCCCGGCCACCAGAGTCAGCAGCACGTCGATGTCCTTGATCTGGTCCTCCGGGATGCTCAGGTAGTCCTTGTCGAGCACGATCAGGTCGGCCCATTTTCCCGTTTCCAGGGAGCCTAGCACATCCTCCCTCAAAACGTATTCGGCCGCCCAGCGGGTGATCATCTTGAGGGCCGTTTCGCGATCCACCCTCTCTTCGGGACCGATGACTCTCCCCTGATAATTTCGGGTGATCCAGATCTGCAGATCGTAAAAGGGGTTCAACTCGTCCGTCAGGTGGTGGTCCAGCTCGATCACCGCCTTGCCGCCCGCCTTCAAAATGCTGTTGACGGGAGTGATCATGTGCTCGTACTGTTCGCCGTAATCGGCCAAGAACCGCACGGCGCCACCTCGATAGATGGTGTTGATCTTGCAACTGAAGTACAAGCCCAGGCCGATGGCCCGCTCGATCTGATCGGGCCGGGGGTTGTAGTCGCAGTGGTCAGTGGCATGGCGTTTGGCGCGGATTTGCTCCGGCGTGAACCCGGCCTCCCGGCTGGCTTCCTCGATGACATCCATCATGTGATCCAGGGCTAGGTCACCTGCGATGTGATTATTGGCAATGCGCCCCCCGATCCGGATGATGGCCGCCATCGCCTCGTTCTTGAACTCGCCGGGTCGGGCAAAACATTGCTCCCTTTCCTTAATACTGGCAGGTGCGTCCAGGCTCATGCACACATTGGGATAGGCTCCGTCGATGTTTCCGGGGCCCGCACCAATGTTCCACAAAAAATCGGTGCCATGACCCTGGATGGGTCCCAGCCGCTCGTAGAATCCCGCGGCATGAGGAAAAGAGGTGAATCCCGCTGCGTGGACGTAGGCCAACCTCACCGCCATCCGTCCCTGCCGATCCAGCTCCGAGAAGACTTGGAAAGCCTGGATGGGCTGAAGCGAGGAAGCCCATGTAGTCACACCGTATTTGGCTAGGTCCTTGAGTTCCCGATAATAGGTGTCCTGCAAAACGCCCATCCGGTTCTCCAACACGACGTCGGCCTTGAACACTCGAACCACCTCAGCACGAAACCGTCCGGCCATCTGACCGTTTTCATCGAGCAGGGCCTTCAGCTTCATCAACTCGCTCTCGAACCCGTAGCGGTCCTTGAAGGCGGCCAATCCGGCCGACGTGGTCAAACCCCGGACTCCCTGATCGACGAGGATCAGCTTGTCCCTAGCCACCTTGTCGAGATCCCGGTAGGTGTGCTTCAACCAGAAGGCGTTGGCCAGCTGCGACGGTTGGAGGTTGACCAGCACCCATTCATCCGGATCCGCCTTCTCGGCGATGTCCCGAATGCCAACCAGAAAGTCCTCAAAGTTACTCCCTTCCACCACCTGCTTGCGTAGCTCGGGGACTGCTTGGCTGGCGTAGTGATCCAGACCATTCTCATGGGGGTGGGAGTGGGTGTCCACCAGCCCCGGCAGGACCGTTCGTCCCTGAACGTCCACCATCCGAGTATTGGGTCCGGCATAACGATCCGCCTGGGCATTGCTCCCCACGGTGATGATCTTGCCATCCCGAATGACCACGGCCTGGGCAATTGAGAAATTCTCATCGACGGTAACCACCTTGCCATTTCTGATCACGACATCCGCATATTGCACCAGCTCCTGAGGCACGGAGACCGTATCGGACTGGGCCCTCAGGTGAGGCATTAAAAGACTCGACAGGAGCCCCAGGTAAAGGATTTGTCTCAGACTACTCGGGGTTTTTCTCATGGTAACTCCTCGTTTTCTTCATAAAAAAGGAACGATCCAACACTGTCCAGCTTCCCTCATGTTAGTTCGAGGTTGAGCCCGAAGCAACTGAAACCAGTCCCCGTGAACATCACTAACATCAATATGGGGGGGGTAGCACCTTTCAATAGACGGTATGCTTGACGTACATAGAGAATGAAAATGAGGCAGGGAATCCACGTTTCTTAGTAAACAGTGATGATGTCCTCTCATTCGGCACGAGAAAACAACTATTAACCATTCGTTGACCACTTAAAATCACAACGAACCGTAAGCATTCGATTTTAGGGGGAATACCGAGAGGCAATGAAAGTAGTGAGAAGCCTGGCTAAGCCATTAATAATAAGAGGGTTTACCCCTATTTCGTGTCTTCAGAAACTAGAGTTCGAATCGTCTCCAGTGGTACGATATCCCTGTGAGTTTCGCTAAGGCAATATTTTTGGACGTTGGGGGGACCCTGCTTGACTTGGCAGAGCCAGAGGTCGTATATGCCCAGATTCTTGAGCGGCATGGCTATCCTCATTCCAGGGAACAGATTCTCTCTTGGATTAGGACCTCGCAGATCGAGAGTGGCGGAGAAGAGGTTAACCTTACTCCTGAATTCACTATCTCCGGTAAAGCAGAACGTGTCCGACGGGATCAATTAATCTCCATCTTTCTTCGCGAAGCTGGTGTCGATAAATATGAAGAAGATTGCCGGGAAGAGATGTGGGAGTCGTGGGTGCGAGAACCTGTTTTTCGTCTATTTCCAGAGACACGTTCAGTTTTAGCACAGCTCAAGGAGCAGGGTTTTATCTTGGGGGTAGTTTCTAATTGGGAACCGCGTTTACCTCAACTGTGTGAGAATCTTGGGATTGGGTCATATCTTGATTTTTTTATAATCTCTGAGGTAGAGGGACATGCCAAGCCTTCGGTTCGGCTTTTCGAGCTCGCGCTTGAGAAGGCTGGGGTTAACCCAGAAGAAGTCATCCATGTTGGTGATGACCTAGAGAGAGATATAGAATCAGCCGCAGAGTTAGGCATTCGTGGTGTGTTGATTCAGCGGGGCATATCTTTAGCCGCCAATCATTCCCCGAAGATTTCTACGTTGAGGGCATTACTTCCATTGGCCCGATCTGGATCCTGGTTGAGAGGCAAAGTAGTTTCTGGCAGAAGGGAGGCGGCAAGCTTTACCCAGTTGGCTTGGGTGCGTGAGCAGTTCAAAGAAGCGTTCGGATTCGAACCCTATCCAGGCACGTTGAACATCCATCTTGAAGATCAGGAGGATTTGTCTACTTGGCATTTACTTCGTCAGACGCCGGGCACATCTCTAGAGCCCGAACCTGGTTATTGTGCGGGGCGTTGCTATCCTCTCAGCGTGGAGGGGCAAATTTCTGCTGCCGCAGTCTTCCCTATGGTGCCTTCTTATCCGGAGGATGTTGTGGAAATTTTGTCTCCTATCGCCCTACGGGATAGACTTGGACTGAGTGATGGAATGACAGTCACCGTTGCCTTGAAGTAAGTAGATTTGAACAATAACTCTAACTTACCAGCCGGCTGACCAGCTGACCAAATCCAAAGACGGATAGATAGAAATCTACTAGCAATCTGGATAGTAGAGATACTGGGAGAAAATGTAGGTCATGACAATGTCAAGGGATGGGAGAGCAAAAGAAATCGCTCAATTTGGAGTGGTGGGGCTGGGGGTGATGGGACAAAATCTAGCTCTCAATATTGAACGTAATGGCTATCCGACCGTAGTGTGGAATCGGGAGCAGGAGTGGACTGATAAGTTTGTTCAGAAGAAGGCTGCAGGCCTACAGATCACCGGAGCCAAATCCATTGAAGACTTTGTTCAATTACTCGATGCGCCGCGTCGAATTCTAATGATGGTTAAGGCGGGGGACCCTGTTGATTCAACGATTGATCTCCTGAAGCCCCATATGGGAAAGGCTGATATCCTTATTGATGGCGGCAATTCCTATTTTAAAGATACCCAACGCAGAGAAAAAGATTTGGCAGCGGGCAACGTCCGGTTTTTTGGAATGGGAATTTCTGGAGGGGCAATGGGAGCTTTACTGGGGCCCTCTTTGATGCCGGGGGGAAAGCGGCAGCTTTATGACGAACTCCAACCTGTTCTTGAAGCCATCGCTGCCCAGCTCGAAGATGGATCTTCTGTAACCTACTGTGGGTCTGACGGAGCGGGTCATTTTGTCAAAATGGTTCACAATGGGATCGAATATGGGGATATGCAACTCATCGCTGAGGCTTACCACATCCTTCGGGACGTTCTCGGTTTGGAAAGTATTGAGATAGCGGATATCTTCGCTCGTTGGAATGAAGGCGTACTTGATTCTTATCTGATCGGTATTACGGCCAAGATCTTTACCGTAGTAGATGAGGATAGCGGGCGGCCTCTTGTAGAACTTATTCTGGACAAAGCTGAGCAAAAGGGCACGGGCCGATGGGCTTCGCAGACAGCACTGGATTTGGGTGTTCCTATTCCAACCATTCATGCGGCTATCGAAGCTCGGTTTATCTCGGCTCTGAAAAAGGAAAGAATACTAGTAAGCCAATCTATGTCCGGACCTAATGGAAACTATGAGGGTGACAAGCAGGAGATGATCGCCGCTATTCATGATGCCCTCTATGCCAGTAAGATTTGCTCCTATGCCCAGGGATTTGCCCTTATCCAAGCAGGTTCTGCGTACTACGGGTGGGACATCAATCTGGCAGAACTCGCCCGCATTTGGAAAGGGGGGTGTATCATCCGTGCTCGCTTTTTAGACGAGATAAAACGAGCCTATCGCAGTCATGACAGCCTTACCAACTTGCTAATGGATCGTCGGCTTAGTACCTGGGTGATGGAAGCTCAGCCACGCTGGAGGAAAGCAATCTCCGAAGCACAACTGCTGGGACTTCCGGTCATTGCTATGTCGACAAGTCTTGCTTATTTTGACAGTTACCGTGCTTCCAATTTACCTCAAAATTTAACTCAGGCTCAGCGGGATTTCTTTGGTTCTCACTCTTATGAGCGGGCGGATAGACCAGAGGATGGATTGGTCCACACCGACTGGACTGGGCTTACGGGCTCTAGGTAGTAGCATGTTAGGATGTCTTTAACTGGAAGCCTGAATTAGGAGAAAGGACTCTTTTCAGTGGTTCGTCGATAGTCACCGGCAGGCAAAGTTTTTTTCCACCCAGTTAGCCCGATTATTTTTACCTTCGGAGGGGCCCACATAAGTAGCTTGTTGAGGATAGGCACACACACGTCGTTCATTGTCCACCACTCCACCCGTTTTGTGAGTGACGATAATATGGTTTGGCGGCTTTCCATTCTCGACCCAATCTATCAGTGGAGCTAGTTTGTCCCAGTCATTAGGTCCGGGCCCCCCTCCACAGTGTGCCATTCCTGGAACCATAAAAAGCCTGGTGTAGCTCTTAGCGCGGTTTAGATCTCCTTCGAAAGTATCTTGGACAACCTCATTGTAATAGTCCAGGGTGGGTTCAGGATGGGAATCCGCATCTCCCCAGCCGTGGTAGAGGAGTAGTCTCCCATCGTTTTCCAGCAGAAAACGTGACATGTCAGTCTCAGTGGCATTGGTGATATTTTTCATGAAGTCACCTGCCCCTGCGGCAATTTCGTCAATATTAAATTCCCACCAGGCCCACTCCGGAATAACTTGGTCTTTGTCTGGACTGTACGCTGGATCTGAAAGGTCAGGTGGAGCGATACCCGGATCGTTTTCGTAGAAGAGATAGTTAACATGATCTCCAGAGGTATTCATGCGCGCTGGAGTCATGGAGTTCCCTTTGTGGGGAACAACACTGGTGGACCAGGAAAATTCTGATCCTAGCGGTTTCCCCTTGAAAACGCTCTCTCCTGTACTCGTGTAGCTGCCGCGGTAGAAATCCTTAATCGTCTGAACCTGTGCTTTGGTCAGGCACTCATCGTTGTTGATATCTCCCGTGCACATTGCTGTTGCCAAATCGACGTCAGGGTCGAAGTCACAGTTCAGAGGATCGTCGATCACTCCATCTACTATCCCATCGTTAGCATCACATTTGTCCAGCACCTTGTTGTGTAGCAGTTTTACCTTAGTTAAACTCTCTGGTGTGCCATCACCATTCACATCATAGGCTAGGTTGCCGGCGAGATTGTTCTGGAACACCCTCTGTAGATTAAATACGTGAGTGGTGTTCAACTCTTGATAATAATGAACGGGGGCTCCAGCAATTATCCCATCGAAGTCATACGGGTAACGCTGTGCTTCCATTAATCCCTGACGGCCTCCAGTAGAGCAACCCTCGTGATAGGAGTAGCGGGGTGGTCGATCGTAGTAAGCCTCGATCAAGGTTTTTGCCGCGTTGACGGTAAGATGTACTGCTCTATAACCGAAATCTATTTCCGCCTGTCGATTGTTGAAGCCAAAGGAAGCTCCTGGCTCAGAGCCATTGTCGTGACCCGTATTGCTGTTGGCTACAGCGTAGCCTTGCGAAACTCGGTGATCAGCAAAATCCAGATCTCCATCTTTGCCACCATCTCCCCAGTTTACGAATCGACCATTCCAATCTTTTGGCAGAGGAAGCTGCACATGATAGCTGATAGCTGGAGAAATGATTCCTTTGACATAACAATAACGAGGAGTCGAGTCCGTTGACTCCATAATTCTGGCCAGGGTAATGGTCAGATCCGGAATCCACGTGAGGGCTTCACATGCGGATTGACTCTGAGATTGAGCGTCCGGGTCTTGCATTGCCCCGTAACTGATATTGGAAGATGAGCACAACGCACACAGTAGGATCAGTGAAGATGTTTTACGATTCATGGTTTAAGTCCTCTTTTGACTTTCAAAATAAAGTGGTAGTGATTACATCCTAAATCCTAATACCTAAACAGGGTCAGGGGCAACCAATTTCAAATCAAACAGGTTGCGGAAATTTTGTTAAGTCTGACACGAGATGGGCCAATTGTTCACAGCCTAGATTTACCAGGACCAAAAGTTTTTGATGGCTGAGTGCTTGCGGTTGTGCATACGTTCAATTGTTTTCTTGTTCTCTACGAAGGCCTCGGTTAGGATGAGTGCTCAGGTTCACTTACAACCAGTTCGAAGGAGGGGAAATGAACAAAAATATTGCAGAATTGATCGGGACCTTCACGCTTGTGTTTGTTGGAACTGCAACGGCAGTTGTGGTAGGGCTTCTTGGCGATCAAGGTATGGGGAATCTAGCTGTGGCCTTTGCCTTTGGTGTTACCCTGATGGTTTTGGTCAATACCATTGGACCTATTTCGGGTTGCCACATCAATCCAGCCGTGACGATTGTTATGTTTGTGGCAAAGAAGATCAAACTTAACACTGCGATTGGATACATTGTTGCGCAGATGATCGGTGCAACTCTCGCAAGTGTTATTCTTCGAGCTGCTATGAACGGTGTGACGGGATATGACGCTGCTACACATGGCTTGGGGGCTAATGGTCTTGCTGGAGGCTCGAGTGTTTCCTCTACGCTTATTTTCGAGGTAGTCCTCACAGCATTGTTCCTCTTTGTCATTTTTAATGCTACTTCTGCAAAAGCCAATCCTCAAGTTGCTGGATTGTCGATTGGAGGATATCTCCTTGTAGTCCATATGATTGGGGTTCCTCTGGGCGATGCCTCCCTGAATCCAGCCCGCAGTCTTGGACCCGCTATTTTGCAGGGCGGAACAGCACTTGCAGAGGTCTGGGTATTCATTGTGGGACCGATTATTGGCGCACTTCTAGGACACGCTATATATCGTGCCGTGGCGGAAGAATAAACGCATTTCGAAAATATTAAAGCAGTAGTGAAGTAAAAATCGGTTCTGCTGTATTGTGCGGAGCCCTTTCAGCGGGGAGGGGTGGCTTTGTCTGTTCAATTTGGTTTGGCCCTTGATTTTTGGAGTACATCCAAATCATTGGGCTCCCTGTTGGATGACTATATAGAGCTGGTCACGTTAGCAGAGCGATATGGGTTCAATTCGGTGTGGGCTGGGGAGTATCGTCCGCGCTTTGCCGAGCCTGGCCATGTTCCATCGCCTTTTTTAGTTTTGTCAGCCCTGGCTAGACATACACGGCTCCGTTTGGGCACTGGTGTTACTTTGCTACCCATCTGGCATCCTCTCAAGTTGGCCTATGATGGCCTCGTTTTAGATCAAATTTCTGAGGGTAGGTTTATCCTCGGGGTAGGGGTAGGCAGTCCTGGGGTTATGAGAAGATATGGAGTGCCTCCGGATGAGGCCGGCTCGCGGATGGATGAAGCACTCCTTTTGCTCAAAAAACTATGGGCGGGAGAAGAAGGTTTCAAGGGGCAACATTTCCAGGTAAAGGGAAATGTTTATCCGGGGCCAATCCAATCTGGAGGTCCTCCCATTTGGGTGGGTGGAAAGATTCGTCGTTCTGTTCAGAGGGCTGCAGAGTTGGGCGATGGTTGGTATGGCGCCAGTCAATACCATCTGGAGGTCGTCAAGAAGCAGGCTGCCCGTTACCGGAAACTCCTGTTAGCTCAGGGAAAAAATGTTTCCGATGGCACGGTTGCCGTCAATCGAACAGCCTTCTTAGCCGAGACCGATAAGAAGGCTAGAAGCGAAGGGAAACCTTATGTGAGCCAAGTCCTCAACTTCTATGGGAAGATGGGTTCAATTGAAGATCACCAGGGCAATCCTCTTGATCCACAAGACGATTTATTTGAGGCGGTCGGGGAGGAAATCGTTCTCGTAGGGACCCCTCAGAAATGTTTGGAGAGCCTCCAGAGGTACCATGATGAGGCCGGGGTTGACCAGTTCAATCTGCGTGTCAGCCCGGGCAATATGCCCTTTGAACTGGTTCAGCGGACTATCACCCTATTGGGAGAAGAAGTCCTGCCACACTTTCAATAGGAAAAATCAGGATACAGAGGCCAAGCATTGGCGGCCTCTGTATCCTACTCATTAGGTCTTTAGTTGCCTAGAAACTGAGCAGCTACTTCTTCATCATTGAAGTCGTAAACAGGACCCACCGGGTCGATCCCAACCTCAGTTGCTAGAGATTGTTGTATCTGCATAATTTTTCCACCCACCATAGTCATGGGTACTCGGATCTTCAGGAGATCGTTCACTGGAACGGTGAAGTAGTCCCGATCAAGAATGACCAGGTCAGCCAACTTGCCCACTTCCAGGGTGCCCAATTTGTCTTCCTTGAGGATATATTCAGAAGCCCAGGAGGTCCACATCTTCAAGGCCCAAACTCGGTCGATTCTCTCTTCCGGTTGCCAGACCCGACCTTGAAAATTACGAGTCACCGCCTGCCACAGCTTGTTAAAGGGAGGGCTTGAACCATAATGTTGACCAACCACCTTGACACCTGACTCAATCCAGGTCTTAAAGGGGATGATAAAGGGCTCGATTGATTCCCCATAATCTTTAATCCAGGCAGGAGATTCTCCCACAATATCAGGACCACAACTCAAAATAATGCCATAGTCCTTCAGGCTCTTGATGATGTCGGGTTGCTGACCGATTAGATTGCAATGTTCTCCGGTCATTTTCATGTCACGCACATCCTGCATGGTCCAGCCGTTCACAGCTCGGGCATTGTCAATCATCTGGAAAAAGGCGCGAGCACTTTCGCTTCCACACATGTGGACTCCTGCCAGTCGCCATCCCGCCTTTGCAGCATTTTCAAGTGTGTCCCAGGGTAACTCTCCAGGTTGAGGGCAGACCTCTCTTGCCTTTATATGTGGAGGCGCTACGGTATCCGGTCCTGTGCAGGATTCTGGATAGAGCGAATCCCACCGTTCGGAGGCTACACCGTCAATCCAAAGATAATCATCTCCAATCCCCTGTAGGACTCCTGTGCGACGGTAGATCTGACGGGTCTGTTGAGGATCGGTTGGCATACGATGGATTTCATAGTGTGCTGACAAGCGGATTGGCATTTGGCCTAAGCTGGCTAGCGTTGCATATCCGCTCATAATTTTTGGGAACTGGATACGGCTTGAGAAGGTCGTAATCCCCTTGGTGGTTGCCTCTTCCGAGATAATCTTGATGGCTTGAGCCAAGGTATTTAAAGGGAGTTGTTCCAAAAAGAGTTCCCAGGTGATAACTGACATTTCTTGACTACCGACCCAGCCAATTTCAGGAATATTTTCACCGATCACATCTCCATGCATTGTCTCGTGAATGGAGTCGGAATATCCGGGGAAGAAATCCTCCAGAACCTCCAACGCTTTAGAATTAATATTCCCTCGCAACCCGGGTGCCATCAACACAGGGTTTTCTGGCGACCACAGATCCATGGTCTTGCGGTTGGTCAAACGCCGAGTCATTTGCCACAGGCGCAGTTGTTGAGGCGCTTCTTCAGGATGACGTCCCAATCGAAGGACAATCCAGTCTCCCGGGTCAACTTTGGTTACCGCATCTTTGATGGCATCGCGCATGATGGCCTGGGTTTTTTCCAGGTCGTTAGGATCGGCCGTAGCCTGGGTCATATAGACTCCATCTGGAGGATATTTGAATCCTAATCGATCCAGATACTGGACTGCACGGCCGTACATGTGACTGTGGGGTTCAATGATACCGGGAATGATGGTTCTGCCTTTGAGGTCAAAGACTTGAGTATCAGGTCCCGCCACGGAACGGACTTCCTGGGTGGTTCCCAGTTTCATGATGCTATCATCTTTGACGGCGATACCTTGATAGATACTCCCTACCTCAGTCGAGGTGGATTCATCGTCCATACTTACCACTTTGCCGTTGATGAAAATGGTGTCTGCGTAACCATATTTGGCTACATCAGGGGGCAACTGAGCTAGCGTTCCGCTGGTCCCAATCATAGTCAGCATGGCCACCCACACAATCAGGTGGCTGCAAGTGTTTTTACAATGTTTCATGGTAGTCTCCATTTTCAATACAATTGCGGGGCTCTATCTCGATGATTTCTAGCTTTCCAGTCTGAGATTAGATCGATGCATCCCCAGTTTACTTGAGAGGAAGCCCTCTCGCCTCCATGTACACAAGACTAGTCTTGTGTACTGGAGGAGTCAACCAGATTTATGTGATGATAGTTTTCCCAAGACGACATTCATTTCGACAACCTAGCCGTGGGTATCTTGAATAGGCCTCAGGTCGGCACTATGTCCGAAAGAATAGATAGCATTTCGAGGACTTTTCATTTGTTGTCGGGAGAGACTCACGATATCATTTCCCCAGCGAAAAGTGGTGTGATGGACGAACGACAGTTTTGTGACGAATCCAGAACAACTAAGCCGGCTATGTTGTCCTGTCAGAGGTGTAGAGAAAAAGATAGCTACCAGTTACAGTGGTTAGTTCGTCGCAAGAAGAAGCGGATTTCTTCCAATGCTAACCAAGAGGTGCGAAATCACTTCGACAAATTTGTAAGCTACATGGTTTTGATCGATGATGTCGTGGAGTGCAATCGTTGTCGTTGCCGCATCGAAGTGTCAGGCATGAAAACTATGGCTTATCTGACCGATGGAGATGTCTAGAATCGGTAGGGAGGCTTGCGCTTCAAATTCCACCCCTGGCCCTAATAAATAAACAGATTCTGGAAGGGACTTTCGAGTATGGTGGATTGCACGGGACTTATTGCAAGCCTAGATCGCTTATGAGTCGGTCGACATGGCCTTTTGCACGTACCCCATAGCCAACCCATGCAAGGGTTCCATTTTGGGAAATCGCAAAAGTGGAGCGTGAGCAACCTAGGAATGTCTTGCCATACATGCTTTTTTCTTTCCATGCTCCGTACATTTTGTGAAGGGAAATATCATCATCGACGATCAAGTCAAAAGGAAGTCCATGTTTGTCGGTAAAGTTCGTATGGCTCTTCGCTGAATCTTTGGAAACTCCTATTACACGCCAATTTCCACTCCGAAGTCGGTCAAAGTTGTCACGGAAGTCACACGCCTGGGAGGTGCACCCAGGCGTGTTATCTTTCGGGTAGAAGTAGAGGATAATGCCCTCTCCAGAACTTAGCATCTCGGAGAGTTGAATCATTGTGCCGTCTGTAAGCTTAGCTTTGAAGTCAGGGGCTTTGTCTCCGACTGCAAGTTCCATTATATCTCCAGTTAATCCTGTGCTTAGGGTACCATGGTTTTAAACGGGCTGGTGGTTAAAAGATCATTCGTATCGGGCTTCTGCTCAGGTCATTGCCCATTCTTTCGCAATTCTAAAAGCA
>JAYZCG010000046.1:0-70211 GCA_036338435.1 Acidobacteriota bacterium | reverse complement strand
AGAATTCTCATATTGATGAACCTTCACTCGACTACCAGGGTCGGAAGAATAGGATGCGGGATATCGTGGAGAAAATGGCAGAAGCTTCTACGATCAAAGGCCCTTAGAGTATCGGCATCAACATGGTTTAATTTTTCCAGATGGTGTTGCGAAGATCTTTTTGGGCGACATGATTGGTACACAGAGATCCCTAGTTTGTGAGAAGGTGGGATTGTGGCAAACATTTGCTTGAATTTGGGGCATTGCACCAATCTGCACAATGGGTGCAAGGAAGTCGTTTTGCTCAATATTTGTCCTTGACATCCCCTAATGTAGACGTGAGCATAGGATCAATAGAGGTCGCTTCAAACCACAAGTCGATGGCCTGACGTTTGGATAAACTATTAGCTTATTTTTACTGGAGTAATTGCATGAAATATTCGAAGATTTTATTCTCCTGTTTAGTTTTAATCTTTGTAGGCACTGCCCTTTCTTGTGGAGGCACAGTACTTGATTCTATTGCACCCGATTTGGTGCTGATTAATGGGAAAATTATCACGGTGGATGCTGATTTTAGTATTGCTGAGGCGGTGGCGATTTCTGATGGGAAATTTGTAGCTGTGGGGAATAATGCCGAAATTAATGCCATGGTTGGGGCTAGCACGGAAGTCGTTGATCTAGTTGGCAATACAGTGCTTCCGGGATTCAACGATGGGCATGGGCACGTGACCTTGACTTGGGGCAAGAAAGTAGATCCCATTGAAACACGATTCCGCAATGCAACCAGTATTGAAGAGGTCCTGGATGTCCTTCGAGAAAAGATGGAAATGCTCGACGAAGGAGAACTCCTGTGGTTTGATCGAGGCGCTTCGGGTCCCGATGTATACAAAGAAAAACGTTGGCCTACCCGCCATGACTTGGACACAGTCTCAACAGACCACCCTATTCTGCTTTCGTTGGGTAGAGCCGGAAGTGATGCCATCGTTAATACCAAGTTGCTCCGCGATCTGGGAATCGATAGCAGGACTCCACAACCTCGTGATCAGGGAATGCAGGGAGAAATTGTCAAAGACTCAGAGGGACAACCTAACGGAGTATTTTTGGGCTGGGCTGGCCAGTCGTTGGTACGCAGGAATATTCAACTTTATCCAACCGATGTTCAGGCAGAAAACATCCTGCGAGCGGCTGAACAGATACACAAATATGGCATTACCAGCATAGGGGATCCTAATACGGCTGTGGCGAGTACTAACGATAATATTCCCATGATGCGCGCCTACCAGAAACTGGCTGCCGAAGGCAGACTTCCGATCCGTGCCAACGTGATTCCCAGAGTGCCTTTCCTCACGATTCCCCTGGAGGAAAATCTTAATTATTTGGATTCGATACCAGTCGAACCTGGGTTTGGAAATGATTTCGTAATGATGCGGCAGGTTAAGGTAGTGGTCAATTCCTCAAGAGGAAGTTTTAAGTTGCCACACGACGATGTCAAGGCAGTGTTCAAGGCAATCCACAAAGCAGGTTGGCAACTGATGGTTCACGTGGCCGGAGGAGAGTCCTTTGACGTGGTCATGGAAGCTATTGATGAGGCCTATGATGATTATCCAGAGGGCCCTGGTCGTCACTTAATCACCCATGCCCGAGAGCCGAGCGAAGAGAATATCCAAATTATGGTAAAACGCGGAGTCATGGTGGATCCACAGCCTGGAACACTGTGGGACTATTCAGATGATGCTGAGCTACCAGAAAATCGATACGGGCCATTGCCTCTGAGGACCTATCTAGATAGGGGAGTGGGGCTGATGATCAGCTCGGATCAGCAGCCAGTGGGGCCCATGTTCCACATTTTTGAAGCTGTCAACCGAGTGCGACGTTCTGGGAATCCTATCGTACCGGAAGAAGCCATTACTGTTGAGGAGGCTATTCGAGCAACAACCATTACCCCTGCGTACGCGACTTTTCAAGAGGATCTCAAAGGGTCCATCGAACGTAACAAATTTGCTGATCTTGTTGTCCTGGGAAGGGACATTCTGACCGTCCCTCCGATGGAAATCAAGGACATCCCTATCTTACACACTATGATCGATGGGGAGTTCGTATATACGAATAAAAACCAAGATCCCTATCAGGAAGTTTTGTATTGGGATCCGGGCCGTTCCCGCTTTCTGGATCTGAAAATACCAGACGGAGATAGCTTGCGATAAAGTGGGGCTTATCCTACAAAACCTGGTCAAGAAACCCTTTCCGTGGCGGTAGGGCCCAATCAATAGAAAAGGGGGAAATCATGACGAGAGTGGCGAGTCAAACCTGGCTAACGTATGGTCTGATCCTGCTGGGACTTCTGGCAGGTTGTGGAGGGGATCTGGGTGTGCTGTACCCCGACACCATTCTTTTCAATGGCAAGGTCGTCACCGTGGACGAGGCGTTTTCGATCGCCGAGGCCGTGGCCATCAAGGATGGAAGATTTGTGGCGGTGGGGAGCAACTCTGAGGTCCAGAGTCTGGCAGGCCGGGACACAGAAATGATGGATCTGGGAGGACAAACAGTTTTGCCCGGCTTCAATGACCCACACCTTCACTTTGCTCACAGCCTGGGATTCGTGGCAGACGAATTGACCCAGAAGTTCCGCACTTCCACATCAATCAAGGAGATGCTAGAGGTAGTCAAGGAGAGAATCGCTGTGACGCCTCCCGGAGCACTGGTCTGGTTTTTCCTAGGTCCGGGATCTCCCGATGCACTCGAGGAGGGACGCTATCCCAATCGCAAGGATCTCGACCCTCTTTCTTCCACTCACCCGATTCTACTAGAGTTTGGAGGGTCTGGCGCTAACTCCTCAGCCAACAGCATGGCCCTGAGGCAGGCGGGCATTACTCGTCACTCCCCCCAGCCTTCTACCCAGCGGTTGATGGGCGAAATCATCAAAGATGCTTCCGGAGAACCGACCGGAGTGTTTCGAGGCCGGGGAGCTTCTTCACAGCCACACAGCGTACTGGTTCGACACAGCACCGAGACTCTAGTTGAAACTACCAAGCGGGCTGCTGAACTTGTGCTCCCCTATGGAATCACTACTATAGGAGATCCCAATACCAACATGTCCCATGTTTTGGATAACCACAACTGGGCCCAAGCCTATCAGCGTCTCAGTGCGGCCGGGGAACTGACGGTCCGGGTCAACTGCATTCTACGTCTGCCGGCTCTTTATCGACCCCTTGAGGAGGCGATGGATTGGATGGATAACCTCTTTCTCGATCCAGGATTTGGTAACGAGACGCTTCGCTTCGGACAGATCAAAATCTCCGTCTACGATTCCAATCCCAACTATCAGGTGCCCAAGGAGGACATCAAGGCAGTTATAAAGAAGGTCCACTCCGCCGGTTGGCAATTGTACATCCATGTTGGGGGCGGAGAGTCCTACGATACCGCCATCCAAGGGCTTGAGGAGGCTTATGAAAGTTTTCCTCGAGAAGATGCCCGTCATGTTATTACCCATGCTCGCTATCCGACCGACCATACCCTGGAAGTACTGGAGCGCTACAACATCATCGTAGAGCCTCAGACGGGAAGTATTTACAATATGAGTGATGACTACGAGGAGCGTTACACCAACCCCGAGCGGCCGGCCTATATCACTACCCCTCTTAAAACCTACCTAGACCATGGGGTGACCGTCATGACCGGATCGGATCAGAATCCCGTTGGTCCCATGTTCACTATTTTTGAGGCGGTCAATCGTCTCAGGCGTTCTGGTAAGGTCATCAATCCCGAAGAGCGCCTCACGGTGGAAGAGGCTATCCGGGCGGTAACCATCACGCCAGCTTATTCCACTTTTGAAGAAAACCTGAAAGGCTCCATTGAAGTGGGAAAGCTAGCTGACCTGGTGGTTCTGGGGGGTGATATCCTCACGGTTCCATCGGTTGAGATCAAAGACATTCCTGTGATGAAGACCATGATTGGCGGGGAATTTGTTTACACTAATCCCGATCCTGATCCCAACCAGGAGATTGAATTCTGGTATCCAACCCGCGGTTACCGGGAGGTTCTTGATGTGCCAGCAACGGATTAGCTAAACAAATTAAGGAGCTGCTAATGAGAAAAAAAGATGGATTGCCATGGAATCGCAGAGATTTTATACAAGGTGTGGGGGCGACCTTGGCTACGGCCTCGATGATGCCTCAGGTCCGGGCCCAAGGGCAACTCCCGATTGCCGGCCATTCTGATTGGACCCGGTTTGCCTATGATATACACAATACCCGTTTTAATTCGCAGGAGGCTACACTCGATGCAGGCAATGTTGCCCGACTTAGACCCAAATGGCGCCGTGAGATCCCGGCCCCCATCCAGACCAGCCCCACTGTGGTGGGAGACACGCTTTTCATTGGAGCCTGGGATGGACATTATCACGCTCTAGATGCGGAAACTGGCGAGCCTAAGTGGAAGTATGATGCTGACGTCCAGCCGGAACCGCGCTGGGGCCTTCGGACCCTGAAATCAACGGCCGAATACGATCGGGGACGCATCTACTTCGGTACGGGCGGCGGCAACCTGAACTGTGTCAATGGGGCCACGGGGAAACAGATCTGGAAGACTAATATGGGTCCTGGATTGAATATTTCCTCCTCCCCCACTATTTACGGAGATCGAATATTCATCGGCACCTCGGGAGGTAATGCGGAGATTATTTGTGTAGATGCCGATACAGGTGCTGTTCGCTGGAGGTTCAAAATTATTCCTGATCGAGACGGTGGTGGTGGTTCTGCCTGGACGGCTTCAGCTGTGGATGCAGAGCAGAACATCGTCTATAGTGTTACCGGTAATCCTAGTTCCTACAATCCTCCAGGCCCCTTGCTCTTTAGCGACAGTGTTCTGGCTAATGATCTGGAGACGGGCGAGTTGTTATGGCATTATCAGGTTCGGGCTACCGATCCTTTTGACCTGGACTTTTCATGTCATCCCATGCTTTTTGACGCCGTGAGTCCTGGCAAACGGGGCGCCACTCGGAAGTGTGTGGGGGCTGGCAACAAGACGGCCTTCTTTACTTGGGATCGCTATACCGGTGAGCTTTTGTGGAAAGTGATGTTGACCAACTGGGCCACCCAGGGAGGGCCATGGTGGAACAGCACGGCTACTGCCTACAATAAAGTCTACGTCGTTTCTAATGCGATTACCGACCGGGACCCTATCACCAGCCGTTCGCGGGGACTCTCGGAATCAGTCACGGCGGCCCTTCAGGCTTACACCGGTGAGATCGTCTGGTGGCACCATAACGATAGTATGAATCGAGCTCCTGTTTGTGTTGCCAACGGTGTTTTTTACCAGTCCCTGGGGAATGGGATGCTGGAGGCATTTGATGCTGAAAATGGCAAGCAACTTTGGCAGTCAGAGATCGAAAGTACCTCGCGAGGTGGCATTGTTATTGCCAACGGAAATCTTTATACCAGTAATGGTGAAGGTGGACTTCCCGCGGAACCAAAACATCAATACTACGTCTATGCCTACAGTATTGATGGACAATAGTCGTACGGCAGATTAATTAAAATATAGGGGTTTGACCATGTCCCGTACCCCTAATATCTTGTTCCTCCAAGGAGCCTGTTCATGAGCGTAAAACGCATTCACTTTGTCGTAATCAGCCTAGCAAGCTTATTCTCAGTGAGTCTTTTCTGGATTGTGGCTAGTCAGAGTTCATCTCTGATCGTGATAGAAGGAGCGACGCTAATTGATGGAACCGGTGGCGCGCCTATCGTGGACTCGGTGGTGGTGATCGAAAAGGATCGAATTCTCAAGGTCTTCCGTCGAGGAGAACAAGATTATCCTGTAGGTGCTCGGGTTATTTCGGTTCAGGGTAAAACCATCATTCCAGCTCTCTTTGACATTGATACTCACATAGCCCAACAGGGCTTGGAAGCAGCGGCTCAAGCTCTCACAAACTATCTCTACTACGGAGTTCTCAATATTTCGGATACCGGCGTGAGCTTGATTCACGGCTCAGGGCTCAAGAAGCTAGCACGGGAAGGCAAGTTTATTTCGCCAAGATTATTCGAGGCTGGCCCCACCTTAACGGCCGTGGGAGGGCATCCCATTCCTGTTAATCGAGCCTTAGGGAGAACTATCGACACTCGTACCTTAACTCAAGTAAAGGATCCAGAAGATGCCGTGCGGCAGGTGCAAAAATATGTCAAAGAATTCAAGGTCGCAACGATCAAGACGATTCTGGAAAGTGGAGGAGATTTAGGTTATCCACGGATGACTTTAGAAACGTATACCACTTTGGTAGACGAAGCCCATCGCCAAGGCATGAAGGTGTACACTCATGCTAGTCGACTTTCAGATGTGCGGGATGCCCTAAAGGGAGGCGTTGATCTACTGGCGCACGGCTTTTCCGAAGAACTCACTTCGGAGAGTGACGTAGCTCGGATGATCGTCCGGAGGAACGCGTCTTGGCTTCCCGACCTGAATAACGTGGAATCAACGGCGAAATTATTCGACAACCCTGAAATCTGGTCTGACCCCGATGTGCTTAAAAGTGTTCCATCAGTCTACCGGAACATGATCAAAGATCCTGCTGTTCGCACGCGACTAATGTCTCGTTTAGAAAATTCCCGCCACAGCTATGAAATTCGATTGCGGACGGTCAAGGTTCTCTACGACATGGGCGTAAACATCCTGGTAGGAACAGATTCCACGGGTGCTCCACATCGCATGTTCTATGGATTTGACATTCACCGTGAATTGGAGCATCTGGTACGAGCGGGTATGAAGCCCATGGATGTTATTGTAGCAGCTTCCCGTAAGGCCGCTGAGTATCTAGGCAAGGAGAGCGATCTTGGAACGGTAGAAGTGGGCAAAATCGCAGATCTTCTGATTCTGACCAATAATCCTCTAGAGGACATAAGCAATTCCAGATCGATTGAGCAGGTGGTTTACGCTGGGAGTTTTATTGATCGCGACAATCTCCCTATGCTGGATCCTTTTAAGAAAGGCTTGCTGTCTACTGGCAAGGAGGAACAGATCATTACAAATCAACAGGTTGCAGTCGAGGAGGCTGCTGAGTTTCCACTCGATCAGGGTAGAGAATTAGTGCTGGCCCAATGTTCCGCCTGTCATAGTCTCCAAGTCGTTTTGAAACAGCGGCTGGAGGAGGCGGAATGGGAAGTTGTCGTTTTGGGGATGATGGAGCCGGGAAGTCAAGATATAGACGAGATCGTGAGTTATTTGAGTAAGCATTTTGGAAGGTAGGCTCCCGAGGTTTCAGCCGTTGTTTGGATGTGCTCCGAACTTTTCGAAGGTGTAACCCTCTCTCTCTGGTAGAATGTCTCAGCTCCAAAGAAGTTACAAACCAACACTGGAAAAGGATGATTATGAAAGCGACAACTTACTTTACTTTCTTCGGTCTCACCCTTGCACTTTTCATTAGCACTCCTATTTCTGGGGCTCCTGGATCCTCTTCACCTCAGATGGGAACCGCCGATCCAGCAGATCAACTCCCCCCGGGCGAGGGCAAGGGATACGTCCAAACCATCTGTACTAGTTGTCACGGACTTGGTCTTATCGTTGGTCAACAAAAAACAAAGGTTGGATGGGAAGCAACCGTCTACGATATGCTAGGGCGGATTTCAGCTGGCATGGACCGGGAGGCGGAGATCATTTCCGGCTATCTTGCCGCTCATTTTGGCGTAACACCTGCCCTGTCAGTGGTGGATAATGCGGTAGATAGCACAGCTTTACCTACCGCAGATATTACAATCTATCATCAGGTGGTCTTTCGTTTTAAACCAGCAGTCAGTGTCGATCAGATTGAACATATTCTGGACGCCGGCAGGAAGATGTTGCAGAACATTTCCGAGGTCGCATCAGTGCTCGTCGGCGAGGTGGCACAGAAAGACTCAAAGTACACTCACGGGTTAGTGACCGGCTTCAGGAGTGATGAGGATTTGCAGAGCTATCGCAGCAATCCTGATCACATAGCTTGGCTCACGGACATTTTCCGTCCTGTTATTGAAGAAAGTCTGGTAACGGACATCATTTCTTCCCAGTGAATTGATTGAGGAGTGAGGGCTAAGCTCAGCTCACTCCCCAGCGCAAGACGCAATGTAACGGCATCACCTGTTCCATCTAGGACGGGAATAATTCAAACTGCGGATGTACATCAGTTGGAGCGACCCTTGAGAGCTTGATAGGTTGATATCACCGCATTGTCTGGTCTTATGTCTATTTCGTCAGCAAAGTCTGAATGGACGTACATCGTTTCCCCCCCCAGAATTGTCATCAGTGCTTGGATTTTAGCAATTTCTTTCTCTGGGATGGTCATATAGTCCCGATCTAGAACAACTAGATCCGCCAACTTACCTGGTTCGATTGATCCTAGTTGATTTTCTCGAAGGACATATTCAGCGCCCCAAATAGTGAGCATTTTTAGGGCGGTCACTCGATCTATTCGCTCGTGGGCACCGAATACATTTCCATCAACCATACGTGTGATCAGCATTTCCAGGTCGCTCCAAACATATGCATCTCGATCCAGTTCAAAGGCTACGTGAATTCCAGCGTCGATCATACTTTTAACTGGAACCAGATATTGGTTGGCAATTTCTTCTCCGTAAGATCGTGCAATACTCGGATAATTGGCGATATATTTAGGAGCACAACTCCATACCACACCCATGCGGGCAGCTCGGGCAATGTCTTCTGGATTAACGAGAGTGCAGTGATCTAACGCCCAGTTCTGGACCGATGAAGGTCTTTCCTGGTTTACCTGTTCCAATGCCGTGATGTAGAGTTCCTGTGCCCGGTCTCCCGCCACATGCATATTAGCCACTCGGTGATTGTGCTGCGCTACTTCAAAAAGCCATTCGCGGTAGTAGTTCCCACTAATGGGGGCCCCTCGCCCCACACTGCCTCGGTACTCTAGATCCAGGTGGCACTGGCCGTTGGGGTACCAGGCCCCGATGAGAGAGAGGCCCATAGTGCCCTGATCACCGGCTGCATCGTTGTTTCTCTCTAGGGCAGTACACTGTCGGGCTCCACTACCATCCAAGCCAACAGGTGTCACCGATGACATCCACACCATGGTACTGCCTTCTCCTCTTTTGGTGTTCTTCAGACCGTCTGCCACGTCCGGACGCCCGAAGAGCCAATTGGCTCCATAAGCCATACGGGCCTTTAATGTCCCATTCGCTTCTAGCAAGCGGTAGGCTTCAACGTCTTCTATTTGAAGTTTGGTAGAAATCGTGGTAATTCCCATGGCACTCCATTCTTCCAGCGTCTTGTTGTAAACGGGTGCCAGGTCCTCAGGTGCAGGCTGAGGACGGAACTCTGTCATTACCAGACGGCTGGCAGGAGGCTCGAGATGCCCGTCAGGTCTCCCCTGATCATCTACCCAGTAACGACCATACCTGTTAATGAAGTCGCCATACTTGTTCCAGAGGATATCTATGGCTAGGCTATTAATGAAATATCCATTCTCAATAGGTATACCCATCGAGAGAACTATTGGATTATTTGGGCTTGCTTTGTCCAATTCCCATCGATCCAGTTGGTCGAATAGGATTTCCACATGCTCATGCTCACTGATTCCACGAGAGGAGAAGTGAATCCATTCTCCCGGTTGGGCGTCGATAGCTTTAAGGGTTTGTCTGATTTGGTTGACTACATCTTCAGTTGATTGCACGATCCTGAAATTGATTGGATAGTTTTGCATCTGCTTTGAACTCAACTGCCCACCATGGGATCGTTCAGCATAACTTTGCACGTGAGAGTGGGTGTCGATAAGACCTGGAACAACGGTTTTTCCTTCCAGGTCAATTTTCGTTGTATGCTGGCCTGCTTGCTTTAAGACTTCAGTATCATTGCCTACAGCTGTGATTTCTCCGTTGTTGATGGCTACAGCTTCGGCTATGGTAAAATCTTCATCAACTGTCAAGATTTTCCCGCTGTACAAGATCATATCGGGTTCCTCCTGAGCAAAACCTGGAGCCATTCCCAGAAAAAAAATAACTAACCCGAAATAGCACATTCGTTCAAACATGTGTTTCCCCCTTTTTTAAGATCTTTCATGTAGTTTGAATAAAATCAGTGATGATGTGATTTACTTCCTCATACTTTTCTCGGAAGAGATAATGGGCGGCCTCATTTATCACGTGAAAGTCGGTGCGGGGCACGACTGGCGCAATGACCCTGAGTAGATGCATGCCGAGAATGACTGGGGCTGACACGTCGTTGAACCCCCAGAGAATGAGGGTTGGTGCCTTTAGACGGCCATCCTTAATCCACTCCATGGTCTCAGCTTTCAAGCTAGCCAAATCCTCGAAGAACAGAGGATTTAGCCGTACAGCTTGTTGGGTAGCCTCAATTGTCTTGGGCAAGAGAGCAATCTTCAAAATGGCGGTCACGTAATCATCTGTCACGTGTGCGTTTGAGTAGGAGTTGGCATCGGGTTCCCGCCGCACGTATTCTTTGGTGGGGAGATCTGGGGCCCCCTCCAGGACCTTGTCGTAGAAGCCCCTTGGCGTAGAAGGATCTTGAGGTGCCAGGGTGTTACTATCCAAAATTATCAGATTTTCAACAAGTTCTGGATTTTCCACGGCAATACGAGCGGCAACCATTGCACCCATGGAGTGTCCCACCAAACTTACCCGTTTAATACCCATGGCACGAATAAAACCTTGAGCATGATGAACATATGCCCTTTTTGTGTAAGAGGCATCATTTGGGGGGTTGTCTGTGTAGCCTTGTCCCAGCTTGTCGAATGCGTACACGTGAAAGTATTTACTCAGGCCTGCAATGTTGAGGTCCCAGACATCAGCTGAGTAACTGGGAAAGCCAAAACGCCCACCATGAATTAATACTAGGTTTTTTCCTGTGCCGTGCTCAAAGTAACGGGTTCGAATGCCGTCTACATTGACGAACTTAGCTGTTGGTACTGATTGCCCCGACAATTTTTGAATATTCAGAGCAGAGGTGGCTAGGCTGGCGAGTGAGCTGGTGAGCAAACTCCTTCTGGGAAATTTCATCCGTAGTAATCCTCCCTCAGAAGGGAGTCCTTAGTATTTTGGTGGCAAATTACCCGTATTGTTGTGACGAAAAAAACAAGTTTGACTGGCGACGGTAGACAGTGGCATAGATGCTACGAAATGGGGCCACACAATAATCTTCGATAAGCTGTTTGCCAGCAACGGGGGTCGCAACTTTTTTGACGAAGGGGGCGTTAATACGAAAGGAAAGACACATTACGTCGGCCTTTCCTTCATACTTTTCAACACGGAAAGCCTCATCTAAATTAGGTTCTAGGGCAAAGACATCTTGATAGGAACATGTTTTAAGTATCGCGGGTGAGGTAATGGAATTTCCCTTCATTGTCGTATAGTGGGCGAGCAAGGCAGCTTGAAAATCCTGATAGTCGAAGCCTTGAACCTTGTTGTTGACACTGATTTCAATGATGCAATCTGAGTTACCCGACTGTTCCACGCTTTCTCTACCGTAGCACTTGAGGCCATAGGTGAAGTCAAGTCCATCTTTGTTGAATTTTATGCGGTGACCCATAGCATCGTGGAAAAACTTGAGTTCTGCGTCTCCTGTAGTAAGGTAGTGAGGCTCTACTCTTTGATACCACTCGTCGATAATCTGACCAAGGATCGTTCCTATTGCTACATGATCCTTTTGTACTACGCCTTTTGCCTTGGCCATCACTATGTAATTAGAGGTAGGGGGCATTCTAACCTAGATTTGTATAGATGAGCAATAGGATGATAGCGCCAAGTTGGTACACATTTTTGTCGCGCACTAATAAGAGCCGGATGTTTGAGAATGGGCAAGACAAAACCACATGTGTGATGCATGGTGTGGTTGGGTGGCAGATCACTGTTAGCTGAAGCGATGTGTACATATGCATTTGTCTTACATCGTTGCAACGGAGGCGATCGGTGGTAAGATAACATCAATGGGCACGCGTTTCAGAGTCCTTCTGTTTCTCGCAATCCTGGCTTTTTCTTCGTGTGGTGGCCCAGAGCGGATTAAAAAGCTTCCAGTTTCCCGTGAGAATGTGTTAGCGGCGTACCGTTTAATGGCCGAAGGCGACCAGTTGGCACTAGCAGGACAGGTACACTTCTCGCTCCTTAAATATTTGGAGGGTACTCGACTAAACCCTTATCATGAAGTGATTTTTAACCGGTTGGCAATTGCTTACTCTCGCTTAAATCAATTCCATCAGGCTGGTGAGGCCATTAATCGCTCAATCCGTCTGGCCCCCGACTACGCCTTTGCACACAACACAAGGGGTATCATCCACATGGCGAATGACTTCAATCAGTCGGCGATTAATTCTTTCAAGGAAGCAATTAAAATAAAGCCAGATGAGGCTAATTTTTATGTAAATCTAGGGCATGCTTATTTGAGAACTGACAAGTATGAGGAAGGACTGGAGATTTATCAGGTAGCACTCCTGCTGGATCCAGAAATCCTTGGAAAGTCGGGCGCTATAGAACTATCCTACCAGGATGAGAAGATGACCATCGAGCGTCTTTACCAGATGTCTCGCATCTTTGCTGAACTGGGGAATAAGGAGGTCTGCTTGGACTACTTGGGAAAGGCTTTGTCCGCTGGCTTCGAAGATGGGCAACGGTTGATGGAGGACGTTGCGTTTGAACCACTGAGGGACGATCTGGACTTCATCGATTTGATAGAACTCTATGGGCTAGGAGAGTAATGCCTTTTTTTCCCCACTAGATTCACTTAATTCATCAGGCGGCTAATTCGCTTCTCCAATTCCCTCCGATTCAAGAAGTGAGAGGACGATCGATCCAGATCTTCGTCCAAAGCTCGCCTCACCTCAAATTGGGCGCTCTGGCTCAAAATGCCCTGTGCCTCGTCGGACGTTAGGTTTGATGGATGAGATCCCAAGGGAGAAATCCACAGTTCCCCCTCTCCACATTTACATCCGATAACCAGCTGATTTTGCTGGCAGAACAACTCCATGTAGTCAAGCGTAATCCAGTCAATGTGTTTCATGTAATCTCCTAGGTTCCCTAGTTGAGTACATGGGTATGACGTAAAGTCAGTTTGGGAATTTTTTCTAGTGCATTTTCGACCTGTTCTTGTGTAATGGATTCCAGTTTGATTATGTTATGGCCGTGGTGGCAGCCGAAGGCGAGGGTCACGTTTGGGGAGGAACAAGCAACAGCATAACGTCGCCAGGGTTATTCACTCTGCAAGTAGCAGGATGAGCTCAGTGGCGTGCTTCGGCCCGATGAGAGGGCAACCAGAAAACTAGTATGGATCCGGGTGCGGTCAGCGTTACAAACCACACCAGAGTAGTGTGGAGACTGAAGGCATCACTGAAACTCCCAATGATGGGAATGACGAAACCACTAATCCCCCAGGCAAAACCCATCATAAGTGCCGCAACTGTACTGGCGGCCTCAGGAATCAATCTTTGGGCCATGACCACATTAACTGGGTTAGCTAGTAGAAGCAATCCTCCAGCGAGAGCACACATCAAGGTTGAAAGAGGTCCCGTCGTTAAAAGAAATGCTAGCGCAGCTGGAACATAACCAATCATGGAGATAGCACAAACAATCCTGCCTCCAATGCGGTCGGCAAGGATACCTCCCCAAAGCCCGGTAACTCCTCCGGTTAGCAGGAATATACTCAAGTGCTGGGCTCCTTCTTGCACCGTCAGTCCCTGCGTCGTGAAATATAGGGGGAGGAACGCGAGAAAAACCATCTGGTTGAGGGACCGGACCACGACCAGGAAGTAGTGTACCAATAGCGGCCTGATTTTGTGGAGGATCTGTTCCTTGATGTAGATTTGGTCGACTGGTTGGATCTTTTTTGAAGGCTGTGGGCCATATAGTAGCAGGTAGATGCTCACTAATATTCCTGGTACTGCTGCCCAGTAGCTTTGTTGCAGGCCGGCCAATGTAATTACGGCAGTGATGTAAAGTGGCCCGATTCCGTAACCAATCATTCCACCTGCGATGAATACTGACATCTGATATCCGGGGCGGTTGCTGGAAAGTTCTCTTGTAACTGATGCACCTTGGGGATGGAATGCTGCGATACCAACTCCTCCTAGGACAACCAGCAATAGAAGAGAATAGAAGTTCGGGGCAATGCCTAGGGAGCAGATAAAGATTCCTGAAATTGCCGGGCTAAGAGCTACGAATATCTTGTGGCGTAGGCGATCAGAAAGATATCCGTAAATGGGCTGCATCAAAGAACTAGAAAAGACTAGGGCACCACCCAAAATCCCCGCTTCGGTCAAGGTTAGGTTTAGAGATTCACGCAGAAAAGGAAGAAATACCCCTAACATGCTGGCGTAGGCGTCAATGAAGAAATGGGCGGCAGATAGCGTCAGGATTGATCTGTGAATTTTCATTTAAAACAAAGCATTCTTACATAATTGCTGGAGCTTGTATAAGGTTGGGGAGCAGTTTAATCATGGAGTCATCACGAGGCAGATCCGGAGTAGGATAAGATAGATAGATGGAAATTCATGATTTCGACTATCACCTCCCGGCGAAGTTAATTGCCCAACACCCTAACGAACCGCGAGATGAATGTCGTTTAATGGTGGTTGATCGCCATTCTTGCAATTTTCAACATAGCCGGTTTCGGAATCTTCCCGACTTCCTCTCCCCAAGAGATCTTGTTGTTTTGAATAATACACGAGTTATCCCAGCACGTTTGTATGCTAGTCGAAAAGGTCAGCAGGATAGGATTGAGGTTTTGCTGCTTCGTTGTGTTGCTGGAAATGTCTGGGAGGTTTTGATCAGACCAGGGAAGAAGGCGCGTCCGGGCATGTGTCTTGTGTTCGAGCTCGGCCGGTTTGAAGCCACTGTAGTAGATGACGCTTGCACAGCTATTAGGAAACTTGAATTTGAGTATTCTGGGAAGTTTCAGGATTGGATAAACAAGTTGGGGGAGGTGCCCCTACCTCCTTACATTAACCGCCTTCCTGAACAAGAGGATCAGCATTACTATCAGACAGTTTTTGCACAAGAGGAAGGTTCAATTGCTGCCCCGACGGCTGGCCTCCACTTTAGTGAAGAACTCCTCCGTAGAGTGTTAACTTGCGAGATAACATTACATGTCGGTTATGGAACCTTTAAACCCATTTTAAAGGATGCTGTGGAAGCCCACACTATGGACGTAGAGCACTATAAGGTAGGACAGGATGCTGCTGCCCAGATTAAGAACCAGCTAGCGAAGAATGAGAGGGTCGTGACTGTCGGCACGACAACCACTCGTGCGTTGGAGCATGTCTTTGCTAATCGTGGAGATATGGTACCGGATCAAGGTGCCACTGATTTGTTTATCTATCCGGGATTCAAATTTGAAGTGACGGGAGCTCTTATCACCAATTTTCATCTTCCCCGGTCCACTCTGCTTTTGCTTGTTTCTGCATTTGCCGGGAAAGACCTCATCGAAGAATGTTATCGCGAGGCTATCGACCAAAAATATCGATTCTACAGCTATGGTGACGCGATGTTGATCCTCTAGAAAATAATTAAGGATAATAGTGTATGTTTCTTTTCTCCCTGCGGTGAATAAAGATTATAGTCTGCGGGCTACTCTTTCATTTGACTCTTTATTGAGCAATGTGTGTTTGACAGAAAGAGTTATCGAGTAGGGGAGAAGGAGTCAGGTCTTCACAATGTAGCCAACAGTTCCCGATCATTTACAATTTTGAATTTTAGGTTCCTATCCCATCAGCCCAAATTCGTAGTCAGTGACATTTTTAAAGGCTTCTTGCATGTGTTCCTTGATCTTGGTTATAAGAGATTTTTCAGTTAGGCGGATGGCCTCCCTGGTAACCCCGTAGAGACTAGCAATTTCTTGCAAAGTTTTAGGGTCTTCAGCAATGAGCCGCTCATGGAGAATAGTCTTTTGGCGGTCATTCAGTGTCTCGGAAAATTTTATGATTTCCGCATTGAAAAGACCTTGCAGTTCTCCTCGAGCAAGGCTTTCATCAACCATCTCCTCCGTTGCTTCCAGGGTATCTAAGTAACGTACAGAGGAGTCGCCTTCGTTCAAGGTGGCATCCAAGCTCAAATCCGAGGATTCGATGCTTTTTTCGACTTCACGAACATCGTCTGGATCCACGTTCAGCCGTTTGGCAATCAGGGTTGGTGTAGGTTCTATGCCTTGAAGGCGAAGCTTTTCTTTTTCCTTGCGCAAATTAAAAAGGAGTTTTCGTCGTTCATTGGTGGTTCCAACCCGAACGATACGGAAGTTGTCCAAAATAAATTTTATTATATAGGCTTTGATCCACCAGGAAGCATAGGTGGGCAATCGTGCTTCTCGGTAAGGATCAAAGCGTTTGACGGCTTCCATGAGGCCAATGTTTCCTTCTTGAATGAGATCCAGAGCATTAGAGTAAACTAGATTGTAAAGTCGGGCGATTTTCACTACCAAACGTAGGTTTGAGGTGATGAGGCGGTAGGCTGCTTGTTGATTCCCTTGATCACGGTAAAGGACTGCTAGGCGGTGTTCCTCTTCCTTAGTTAGGGGTTCGTATTTGCTGATTTCAAGCAAGTACTTGCGCAGGGGATCGAGCTTAGCGAGTTTGTCCTGGTCCGGCAGGGCTGGCGCGGGATTTTTTTGTTCTAGAAGAGATTCCAGAGTTTCTTTATGAGATTGTTTTTTAGTCTGGGTCATCAATATATGGTCCCGTGAGTCGAAAACCAGCGATTCCGTTTAGTGTTTTACTAGGATTTTTCTATAGATCCAATAACTTAATAATCACTTCTTTGTCGGGAACAACCGCTCTAGGCTTGTTGGCGAAGGTCGATTCAATTTTCCCTGATTTCTCAGCGACAGCATTCTCATAAACTGCATGTTGGTAAAGGTTGTCAAGGTTATAGTTGTCTGTGTTATCGGGTTCTTTAAGCTGGTGACCAGTTAAGATAGCAACCACATCTTCGTTTGGATCTATCGTCACATCGTCCAGACCGCCCACAATCAGCTTTTTCAGGCCGGCAATTGTTGTAGCAGAAGCTGGTTCACAGCCTATGCCATCCTGCCCTAAAACAGCCTTGGCGTCGGCAATTTCCTGTTCATCTACTACATCGCACCAACCATCGGTGAACTTAAGGGCACGCATGGCTTTTTTCCAGCTGATGGGCTGGCCGATTTTAATCGCGCTGGCCAGAGTCCAAGCGTCGGGAACGGGAATTAACTCTGTTGAGCTAGTGACCAGGGTTCGGTATAGAGGGTCGGCTCCACTAGCTTGTATGACTGTAATTCGCGGCACTTTATCAATGAATCCCAGTTCCTTGAGATCCATGAGGATTTTCCCGTAGGAAGAACAATTTCCCAGGTTGCCTCCTGGCACTACGATTCGATCCGGAACTTTCCAATCCAGTTGGTCAAAAAGTTCGATCATCACCGTCTGTTGGCCTTCTAGGCGAAATGGGTTGATGGAATTCATCAGATAGAGGTCGGTTTGTTCGGAGAGTTCTCGCACAAGGTTCATGGCAACATCAAAGTCGCCCTTAATTTGGAGAGTCAGAGCTCCAAAGTCGAGACTTTGGGAGAGCTTCCCGAAAGCAATTTGCCCTTCTGGTATGAAAACCACAGCTTGGAGCCCCGCCCGTGCACAGTAAGACGCCATCGATGCCGCGGTGTTACCGGTAGAGGCACAAGCCACGACACGGGAACCCAATTTTTTTGCCTGGGTTACTGCGGTAGTCATGCCATAATCTTTGAAAGATCCGGTAGGATTCCAGCCCAAGTGCTTTACGCGTAGTCGGTTGAGACCTGTATATTTTGCGCAACGGGGCATTTCCAAAATGGGATTGTTACCTTCTCCCATGGCAACCACGTGCACCAGATCCTGTTTTTCGAAGGGGAGAAATTCACGGTAGCGCCAGACCCCGCTTACATCGATAGGATCTGTGGATGATCTACGTTGGAGAAAGCGGTCTTTTATGTTCTGTGGATCAAGATCAGCATAGTTTTTGATAATATCCAGAAGGTCACCACAGGAAGGGCATTGGTAGAGTTTTTTGCCAATGTCGAACTCCGTTCGGCAAAGTTCATTAATACAACGGAACACAGAAAGGTTGCTAGACATACCGGTACTTATTCTAATGGGATTGTGCAACTAATTCAAAACAGGGGGAGGCTTATTAGGTTTTCAATTGCCGGCGAGGAGAGGCCTAAACTGTTCAAACACCTCCGGAGAAGTCCAATCGTAGGCTCCGGTATGCCTCAGCGCCATGCGTTTTTGACGATCGATAATCAGTGTGGAGGGTATTGCCATCACCTCAAAACGTTGACCTAAAATATTCTCTGGATCAAGCAGAATAGTAAATGGATAGGATTTTCCCTGCAGAAATTTTTGAACAGTTTCAGGATCTTCATCTGAAACCGCAACCATTGCCAATCCGTTTCCAGAGAGGTTTTCGTACAGTGATACCATGGAAGGCATCTCAGCTAGACAGGGGCCACACCAGGTAGCCCACAAATTTAAAAACACAACGTTGCCTTCAGCGCTGGCATCCAAAAGAGAAATATTTTCCCCTTCAATGGTCTGAAAAGTTCCCGAGAGGTCTACAGGTTGGCGTTCCTTCTCGGACACCCATTGAATGGGATATGAAGGCAACTCAATAGAAGGAGCAATGGTGGAATCGGTAGAGGGGTCCGCACATGATAGGAAGAGGAGAGATCCCAAGATTAGAAATCCCGTAGTTCCCCCAAGCCTATGAGTTGAACGTTTATTTATTTCCTGTCCGTTGGTTGACATCGGTTGTAGCATAGCTGGATTTTATTTACTGTTCAAATGTTCGCATCTTTACCCTACATCTGATTTGACTTCAGTGCACGCAAGAATATTATTGTGCTATTGATCCTTCATGAGCGAGGAAATAATCAGGCCATGACATCATCTATTCCCTTATGAACAGATGCTAGAAATGAGGGCTGAAGTTTACAAAGTATAGTAGGAACACTTACATTAGATCTGTTGGCAACTGGCAAATTGATGGGGGACAGTCCCTTGTCATGGGTGAGGCATTCAGTTGTCAGGAAGCAGTTGTCATTTGCTATGAAAGTTTCCCTGTTTGTCACCTGTCTCATCGATCAACTTTTTCCACAAGTTGGGCTTAGCACTGTCAAAGTTCTCAAGAAGTGTGGAGTGGAGGTTGATTTTGATTCTCGGCAGACTTGTTGTGGGCAAATTTCTTTCAACAGTGGTTATATCGATGCGAGCAGAGAGGTGGCGGAGCATTTCATTGATGTATACGCTGAATCAGAGAATATTGTAGTGCCATCCGGATCATGTGCCTCTATGATCAAGTCTTTTTTCCCTGGCTTGTTTCCGGAAGGGTCTTCGAAGCGGCGATGTGCTGAAGAAGTCGGTAAACGAACCTTCGAATTGTCTTATTTTATAAGTTCAGTACTGGGAATCCACACAGTTGGCGCACGATTTCCTCAAGCAGTTACATACCATGATTCTTGTCATCTAATTCGTGAACTGGATATTTGCACTCAACCCCGTCAGTTGATTAGTGCTGTGGAGGGTGTGGATTTTAGGGAGATGGAAAACTGTGACCGGTGTTGTGGATTTGGGGGAACGTTTTCGGTGAAAAGCCCAGACATTTCTGCGGCGATTGGTGATGAGAAGGTGCAGTGGATACTAGAAACGGGTGCTGACTATGTAATTGCGACTGATGTCAGTTGTCTAATGCACATTGATGGCTTACTGCGGCGTAACCAGATTCCTGTCCAAACTATGCATTTAGCTGAATTACTAGCCCAATTTTGATGATCAAAAGTACGAAAATTAATAGGAACGTCCAGGCTGCATTGTCTGACAAGCAGTTGCAGAAAAACCTCCGCAATACCTTAGCGACAAGCTTGCAGATGCGCGATGTGTCGGTGGCGGAGGTTCCCAACTGGGACGAGCTGTCTCAGTATGCCCGGGATGTTAAGCTCCATACTTTATCCAGGCTCGATTACTATCTAGAGATGTTTGAGCGCAAAGTAGTGGCTCAGGGAGGGAAGGTAATTTGGGCAGAAACCGGACAGGATGCAGTTGATTTTGTTGTCGAACTAGCTCAAGAAAGAAAGATTAAAAAGTTGGTCAAGAGCAAGAGCATGCTGAGTGAGGAGATCCATCTCAATGCAACGCTCGAGCAGATGCAGATTGAATCAATTGAAACGGATCTGGGAGAGTACATAGTTCAATTGGCCGGAGAAACACCCTCGCATCTTTTGGCCCCGGCGCTTCATAAGTCTAAGGAAGAGATTGCCGACTTGTTTGCTAAAGAGTTGGGTATGGAGTATTCCGGGGATGTGGATGAGATTACTGCCACTGCCCGTCAGGTTTTGCGGAAGCATTTTTTAGATGCCCCACTAGGAGTGACGGGAGTCAATTTTGGAGTGGCGGAAACAGGGTCTGTTGTCGTTGTAGAAAACGAAGGGAATGCGCGCCTATCAGTTTCTGTTCCCAAGATCCACATTGCTCTGATGGGGATCGAAAAGGTTATTCCTCGAGCCAGTGATCTGGCAGTTTTTCTAAAGCTTCTGATTCGGAGCGCCACGGGCCAGAAAATAACCAGCTATGTCAATTGCCTGAATGGTCCGCGAAGGCCTGAAGAACTTGCAGGACCTGATGAGTTTTATCTGGTACTTGTGGATAACGGCCGCAGCAAAATACTAGCCGATGAATTTCTCCGACAAACCCTGGCTTGCATCCGTTGTGGAGCGTGTCAGAATGTCTGTCCTGTTTACCAACGTATTGGGGGGCATGCTTATGAGTCGACTTATCAGGGACCCATCGGTGCGATTCTGACTCCCCAACTCACTTCACATAAAGCAGCGCCCGAGCATGCTTTCACCTCATCTTTGTGTGGAGCCTGTCAAGAAATCTGTCCTGTCGGGATAGAAATTCCCCACATCTTGTTAAAGCTCAGGGAGCAGGCCCAGAATGAGAAGAACAATAGAGCTTCTACTATTTCTGTAGAGAGGCTAGGAATTGTTCTGTGGACTCGGGTCATGTGTAATCCGAGACTGTATGTTGGGGCCACACGGTGGGTCCGTAGGCTTTGGAGAGTTTTTGAAAAAAATCGTTTACTCGGTTTGGTATTGATACCTTTAAGTCGTTGGAGTAAACATCGAGCGGTGCCCCATCCGGCGCCACATAGCTTCAGAGAGCTTTATCGGTTATCGGAGGACTCGTGAATAGTCGTTCAATCCTGTTAAATAGAATTCGCTTGGCCTGCGCCGGGGCTGATGTTCATGAGTTGCCTTCTCAGATACCTGACTTTCCATGTTACTCAGATCCTGTAGCGCAGTTCTGCCAAGAGCTTGAGGCTGCTGGAGGTGTTTTCCTAGATGGGCGAAGATCGGGAAAACTTGCAGAAAATCTTGCTACTGTCATACGTGCTAGTGATTCAACAGAAATTTATTGGGAAAGTCAGGAATTGTTTCACCGGTACGGCATCCCTTTTTCACCAAGCAAAACATGCCATGGAGTGGGTGATTTACTTTTTTATAGCCACCATCCTGATCAGGAAGTCAAGTTTCCGCTTCTTTTGGAGTCACGACCATATGGGAAAAGTGAGTTGGCAGCGAGTTCTCTTTCTGTTAGTCCAGCACGTTGTGGAATTGCCGAAACAGGAACTATCGTTCATGAAATTGTTCCGGGAACAGGGCGCCTATTTTCTCTTCTTCCTCCAGCTCAGCTTATTCTATTGTCAGAGAGGGATCTCATTATGAATTCTACTGAGTTATTTGAGCACATGCTTCCGGAACAACGTGGTAGCAGCTTGACCCTAATTACGGGGCCAAGTCGTACGGCCGACGTAGAGAAAACTCTTATCATTGGCGTCCATGGACCTAAAAAGATGTTCGTTATTTTACTTCCATAAAAGCTATGGCTACTAATCTTCACGGGAAAAAGGCCCTGGTGACTGGAGCTGCTAGGAGGATCGGCAGGCAGATCAGTTTGGCACTTGCTGATCGGGGTGTCGATGTAGCTCTCAGCTTTCATCGCAGTGAGCAAGAGATCAGGAAAACCGAAGAGGACTTGCGAGCCAAGAAGGTGGAAGCGGCATCTTATAAAGCAGACCTAACCGATCTTGATGACTGCGATCTGCTTATCGATAGAGTCTGTTCTAGGTTCGGAAACGTGGATATTCTGGTCAACAATGCGTCTGATTTTCCTCAAACAAAACTTAATGAACTCAACACAGATCGTGCTAGGTTTGCTCTCCAGTTCGACACGCTATCCCGACTTCACATGAGAGCCCCTCTTTATCTCGGTATGCGATTGGGACTTCAGATGAAACAACAAGGATGGGGGCGAATTGTGAATATTACGGATCGGGTCATTGTTAAAGGGCAGGCCTATCCTCACTGGATTCTCTACCTAGGAACTAAATACGGCCTCTATGGGCTTACCCAGGCTCTAGCAGTGGAACTGAGCCCCGAGGTAACCGTTAACAGTATTGCTCCGGGACTAGCAATCCCCCCTCTGGGAATGGAACCACAAGAAGTACAACGACTTCGGGAGAACATACCGTTGAGGAAGGAAGCAGGGGCAGAAGAAATAGCCGAGGATGTCATTTATTTGATCCAATCCAGTGCCAAAACCGGATCTGTTGTGGTAACCGACGGGGGTTCTAGCGTCCAGGGGTAACTCTATGAAACATACCATTGTCAAAAAACTTCATTTTTGCTACGGCCATCGCCTCATGGACTACGATGGGAAGTGTGCCTATGCCCATGGACACAACGGGGTTCTTGAAGTGGAACTGTCTGCACCGGAGCTTGACAACCGGGGCATGGTATGTGACTTCAATGATGTGAAGGAACGGGTGGAAAGTTTCCTCGATAACGAAATAGATCACCGCATGTTGCTCAGACACGATGACCCTTTGGTTCCAGTGCTCAAGGAGATGGGAGAAAAAGTGTTTATCATGCAGGAAAATCCCACGGCTGAGAACATTGCCAAGTTGCTTTTCAATGAAGCAAAAAACCGAGGACTTTCTGTGGTCGCCGTTCGGTTGTGGGAAACTCCCCACGCTTTCGCCGAATATAGGGAAGGCTGAAAAATGAGATTAAAGGATCGTGTCGCTATCGTCACCGGTGCTGGTGTGGGCATTGGGGCAGCCTATGCTAAGAGGCTAGCACAAGAAGGCGCTAAAGTGATATGTGCGGATATCGATGGGAAGAACGCAGAAGACAAAGCCCGTGAGATATCACAATCCGGGGGTGATGCGATAGGGGTTCAAGTTGATGTGTCGCTAAAAAATGAGACCGATGTGATGGCTCGTTGCGGTAAGGATGAGTACGGACGTATTGATATTCTGGTCAACAATGCTGCCATGTTTACTGCTTTACCCGAGGGAGCATTTGACAAGCTAACTGAGGACAACTGGGATCGATGTATGGAAGTTAACCTGAAGGGGTTGTGGAATTGTATCCGTTCCGTCTATCCGTTCATGAAGGAACAGCAGTTCGGCAAAATAGTGAATGTGTCTTCCATCACTTGGCTTTTAGGTCGACCATTTCGGCTCGATTACGTGACCTCCAAAGCAGGCATTGTGGGGTTGACCCATGCCGTTGCTCCGGAACTGGGGGTTTATGGCATAAATGTTAATTGCATTGTTCCTGGACTAGTAAAAAATAAATCTACATCAAGGGTGTATAAGTCGGAATATTTCGAGACTTACAGTGAGAAGCAGGCAATTAAACGTAGCCTCACCTCTGAGGATCTCTGCGGTGCAGTCGTTTTTTTTGCTTCTGACGATGCGGAGATGGTCACTGGACAGAGCTTAATTGTGGATGGAGGGATGGTTTTCCACTAGGCTGAGGAGTGATGGTCTAGGGTAGCGCTGCTGGGTTTTATCTCATTTCCCGATCGCTTATTTTACTCTCTATCCTTTTTGATGAGGTGGTTGATAGTGTGAAATAGGCGTTCATTGTAGGATTCATAGGAATCCTCTTCAGATGGACGATCAACCAGTGAACCAAAGCGGAGCGTGACCGGGTGAAGCTTGATCTTGTTGATTCCTCGGGGCCAAACCTCATAGGTTCCCATTATAGCCGTTGGCACCACAGGGACTTTCAACTCCTTAGCTAGAATTGCTGCTCCTTTGCGGAAAGGTTTGAGATGACCGTTGATAGAACGCTCCCCTTCTGGAAAGACGCACAGACAATATCCCTGCATGATGCCTTCGGCTCCCAACCTAAGGGCTTGGCGCAAGTGTCGATCCGCATCCACAGGAATGACTTTTATAAGGCGTCCCAGGAAGGTTAAGGGAAAGCGATTGAAATAATCAGCATATCCTAGGAAAAAGATCTTTTTGATCACTCGATAGGGGAGCGGAGCCACTACAAAAAAGGCATCGAGAAAACTCAAGTGATTAGGGCAAATCAGATAGGGATATTCCCGGGGGAGGTTTTCTTTGCCTGTGACTTTCAGACGGAATAAAGTGACCGACAGAGCATAAGTAACCTTAGCCACAAGATAGAAAGCGAATTCAACCAATGGTTTCGGCGCTAATATTTCTTGAACCTTTTTCTGGTCTTCTGGTTGGAGTGGTTCTTTGAGGATTTCATTCCATGAGAGCCGGATGTCCTGATGTTCCTGAAGTTCCCCTGTAGACATTCCCTCTACTGCTTTAACTAACTCTCCCACAGTTAGGATTTGGGCGGCAACCTCATCGGGTATTTGCACCCTACAACGTTCCTGAATTGTAGATACGAGTTCCACGCGCTCCAAAGAATCAAATCCTAGATCTAACTCTAGACTCATTCCGTCATGAGACACTTCTATGCGTTTCATCTCCTGAATGATCTTGAAGATTTCATCTTCAGTTATTGTTTTTGGCTTGATAGGTTCAGTTGAGTCGGATTGCATTGTGGCTGATCCCTGGTTCTCTAGCTCCTCTTTGACCTGAAAGCGTTTAATTTTCCGAGTGGTGGTTCGAGGTAGAGGATCCCGCCGTATCTCAAAACTATGAACGCGCTTGGAAAGTGGAAGTTGTTGCGAGGCGGTTTCCAGCATATACCGGATAATCTCACGACTATTTGTTGTTTGCTGGCTCTTCATGTATTCAAAATCTGGAACGATCACGGCATGCAGCTTTTCCTGTTCCTGGATGGAAGTCTGTGCACAAACACCCACCACACATATTTCCTTAATTTGGGGGCAAGCGTTCTGGTAGAAGTGTTCAACTTCTTCAGGGAAAATGTTTTTTCCTGAACTAAGGACAATTACATCTTTTTCTCGTCCGGTAATGTAGAGATGTCCCTGCTCGGTTAGGTAGCCCAGGTCTCCACTGTGAAGCCAGCCAGCCCTAATGGTTTCTTCGGTAGCTTTCGGGTTTTTCCAGTACCCAGACATCACACTTTCTCCCCCGATGAGAATCTCTCCGACATCGTTTGAATCGGGCTGATCAATGCGAATCTGCATATGGGACAGAGGAATTCCTACCGAACCCACATGGGAATTCTTTAGAGGGGTAAGGGTTGCTAAAGCAGCGGTTTCGGTCATCCCATAGGCCTGTACTATAGTGAATCCAAGATCTCGCAATGCTCGGGCTATTTTCGGGTCAAAATGGGCTCCCCCCACGCCAAAAATCCGAAATCGGGAACCAAATTTTTGATGAATAGATGAGAAGAATAACTTGCCGGGATTCCAGCTTAAGCGGTCATTACAAAAGCGAGACAACTCAAGTAGTCGGTTAAACACGAATCTTTTTACAAAGGTCTGTTTCTGCACTTCTTGGAGAATCCTATGATATGCCAGATAGTAGAATTGGGGAACACAGATGAAAATTGTAATTTGTTCCTTGTTAAAGCTTTTAAGAATCTGTTGGGCATCCAGGGAGTCCAGATAGCTAACTCGTGCTCCCACATAAAGAGGGATCATGAAATTAACCATCAGGGCTAGAACGTGATAGAGAGGAAGAACCGAAAGGATGTGATCCTGAGATGACACCTGAATTTGATTGAGAACCTCAACAACATTGCAGTAGAGGTTGCGGCGGGTCAGCACTACCCCTTTAGGGTTCCCAGTTGTGCCGCTGGTGTAAAGAATGACAAAGGGATCATCCAGGGGTCTTTCCACCAGGGGGAAGGAGTTCATTCCTGTGTATTGTTCGAGAGCGGTCTCCCAATGGAAGTACTCTTCAACTGATTCTCCAGTCATGAGGATGGGTAGTGGCTCAGGGAGAGCCCTTTGAATTTCATCGATCTCAGTCAACAAGGTATGAGACGAAATAAGGAATTGGCACTCGGCGTGCTGGATTAGTTCCGCCATTGTTTTGGTCATATTGAGTGTATCCAAAGGGACAACTCGAGCACCAGCGCTTTGGATGGCTAGAAAGGCAATCCCCCAGCGGGGATGATTTTCCATTAAAATGCCGACACTTGCACCTGGCCCGATTTCATGATCCTTAAGGAACTCTCCAATTTTGCTCACTTCTTCAGCCACTCTGCTATAGGAGAAGGATTCTCTTGTATCACGGGTAATGTACTGAAGTGCCACATGATCAGGCATGCGATTCTGGTTTTCGCTTAATTTTTGGAAAAAATTTAGAGTCATCTTCTCTTTCGACCTATTAGGAGGGAATGTCCTGCCTTTCACATGAGAACGACTGATTATGCTAGCACAAGCTTGCCATATCTCGTTTGATAAAAGATAAATTTAGGGTGATGTTGATAGGCAAATCTGTTTTCATAATAGAATGAGTATTTCGGGTAAACAGGCGATCATCTTTGATTTTGATGGCACCCTAGTCGATACTTCCGAGGCGATTTGCCATTCCTTTAATGAAGCTCTTAAAAAGTGTGAGCTTTCCCAAATAGCTCCTCATAAAATCCGCGCCATGATAGGGAGGCCTCTAGTGGGAATGCTAGGAAACGTCGTGGATGGCTTATCCAGAGATACCATTGACCGTTTTGTTCGCGAGTATCGTAGCAGTTTCTTTACTGATAGCCTTGCTCTGACACGACTCATGAGTGGAACTCAGGAAATGTTGGCTCACTTTTCCTCTCATCTCAAGCTCGGGATTGCAACTTCGAGAAGATCAGACGGAGCCCTTCACATTTTAGGACACTTTGGGCTGCTGCACTACTTTTCGACAATTGTTGGAATAGAACATGTTTCTAATGCTAAACCTGATCCTGAACCGATCAGACTGACTTTAGAACAGCTGCAGGTATCGGCTGCAAGGGCAGTCATGGTGGGCGACACGGTCGATGACGTTGTAGCTGGCAAGAAAGCTGGCCTGATTGCGGTGGGGGTGACTACCAGCACCACCAGTAGAGTCCAACTCATCGACGGGGGAGCGGATCATGTTATAACAGCGCTTTCGGCCCTGGTTGATCTAATTAAGCTATCCGATTACTTGCCTGCAAAGAACTCTTCACAATGAGGCACATCTGAATCTATAGTTACTGGTGGTGAGAGCCCTTCGGTCAGAGCGTGCCTAGTTCACTGATACACCGTAGCCCAATCTCTATGGGTGTAGAGCGACTGTGAAGTCGTGTTCATCTAGGGTGCGATACAATCGTTTAAGAACGTTTTCTGGGCAGGGATCCTTTGGGCTCCATGCGACTTGGTCAACAGCTTTGCGAATCAGATCCGAATTGGTGGTGAGAATGCGGTTGTCTAGATCAATTTCAATCCAGTGGGAGTCTTTTCGGACAGGCCATTCTTTCCCGATCTCCATAGTGTAGCCAAGGAGTTTTAGAATGCCTACCTCACGATTTTTTGCCACCAGGACATCGCCTAAATATTGAGCTAAGTCCACCACCACCCAGCCATTTTGGGAAAAATAAACAGTATAAAAAAGGCCCCCGTGTTTCAGGCTAATACATCCCGTAATCGCCACTTCCAAGATATTCTATCACCCTTACCATCTCATTGGTCTAGTCTGATTTATGGCATCCCTGAACGGCTTGCTATATCGCTGTGTTGGAATCAGAGATGGGTCTTTGTCAGTCTGGTACTTTTCCTAGTGCGTGATAAGAAGGTATAAGGAAGTCGGGCTAATTACTTGAAAATAAATAAATGAGGGCCAGTAGACAAGCATGGCTTTGCTGGTAAAATGTGCTTTTCCTGTTTCATGTGTTGGAGAGGACTACGGGTGGACAATCGAAATCATAAGGGGCTTCATTATTTTGCTGTTGTGCTCGCCCTTTCAACCTTTTTTCTGTTGATTGTTGGTGCTTTAGTAACGAGTAATGATGCAGGACTTTCCGTACCTGATTGGCCTCTTTCACACGGACAGTTTATGCCGGAGATGGTGGGTGGTGTTTTCTACGAACATGGACACCGTATAGTCGCTACTATGGTTGGGCTTCTAACAATCATTCTGAATATTTGGCTGTGGCGGGCCCAGCCCCATTTGTGGGTGCGCTATCTGGGCCTAGTTGCTTTAGTGACAGTCGTTACACAAGGAGCCTTGGGGGGCATTACGGTTCTCTATTTGTTGCCTGCCCCCATTTCCGTATTGCACGCTTCTATGGCTGCCTTGTTTTTTTGTTTTACTGTCGTACTTGCTTTTGTGACCTCACCCAGCTGGGTTGATTCTTGCCAGACTTTAATATCAAGAAACTGGCAGGGTGTGGCACCTGGCAACTTCGAGCTGAAGCTGGTGTTGTACAACATCCTAGCTGTCTATGGTCAGTACATATTAGGTGCTACCGTCCGTCACACCGGAACGATTGGAGGGACCAAGGGGGCTGCACTTGTCACCTCAACTCTGGTCTTTCATATCATAGGTGCAGTGCTGCTAACGTCTTTGATCTTCTACGTATCGAAAGCCTTGCTCAGACGGGTTAAGGATAAACGTGTTGCACAGCTCATATACACGCAGGGAGGCTTACTTTCTATCCAGTTACTTTTAGGACTTGGGGCCTACTGGGTCCGGGTTGATGCGATTAATCAGGTGCAGCCTACAGAAGAGCGGGTATTAATTGCTACTGCACACTTGGCTGTCGGAGCTCTTCTTCTGGCTGTTAGCCTGATGGTAGGGCTCAGAATGACACAAATTCTGGAGTCAAAGCATCAAGATGTTCTTTTAGATAGCTCTCTTGCTGGGAAAATATGATGACATCTAAAACTACGGCAGTGGAAAATCATCTTGGTCAGAAGTTTTCTGCTTTTTATGAACTCACCAAACCTGGAGTAACCTTGCTAGTAGTTCTCACCTCAGCCGCAGGATTTTATCTGGGTTCTTCTACTGAGCTGAATCTTCTACTCTTTTTTCACACTCTAATGGGGACTATTGTGTTGAGTGGAGGCGCAGCCACACTCAACGAATTTATGGAGCGAGAATTGGACGGTAAAATGAATAGAACCCGCAATCGTCCCTTACCCTCTGGTCGGTTAACAGCACGTGAAGCCGCTGTCTTTGGTGGGGTATTAGTTATGGGGGGAGCTCTTTATCTGGCTTTACTGACAAATGTCATGGCAGCTGTTTTAGGCATAGCGACAGTAGCTATTTACCTTCTTGCCTATACGCCTCTGAAGACGAGAACCCCAATCTGCACGACTATCGGTGCGATTCCAGGGGCGATGCCACCTCTTATTGGTTGGGTAGTAGCCAGTGGTCGTCTCGAGTTTCAAGCTTGGATTCTCTTTGGGATTCTTTTTGCCTGGCAGTTCCCACATTTTTTGTCGATTGCCTGGATCTATAAGGATGATTACCGGCAAGCTGGTTTTACCATGCTGCCTTCTTCGGATGTCGATGGCCGTGGAACCGGTAGGAAAATTATGGCTTTCACAGTTGTTTTGTTGATTCTTAGTGTGATGCCTGTCACCTCAGGTCTATCGGGGATGGTTTATCTAAGTGGAGCCCTTCTATTGGGTGGGGCCTTTCTGTGGTATGGAGTGGCGACTATGTTGCGTCGATCCGCAGCTTCTGCCCGGAATGTTCTGTTGGCCTCCGTAGTTTACCTTCCTTTGCTTTTAATTCTTATGGTCATTGACAAGCGGTAATTTCTACATAAAACAATGGCAAGTACAACCTCCCGTCCATGCATATCTGAAGGAGTTAGATTTTGAGTGGGACTATTGTTGAAATCACCAATTTAAGTTTTTGTTATGGGCAGCAACGGGCACTTCGAAATGTCTCTTTTATAGTTAGAAAGTGGCAAGTTTTCGCACTACTAGGGCCCAATGGGGGGGGGAAAACCACTTTATTCCATATTCTGTGCACTCTACTGGTTCCCCAGGAGGGACAAGCCAAGATAGCCGGGGTGGATATAAAGGAGGAACCCTACAAGGTTCGCCGGACGATCGGAGTCGTTTTCCAATCCAATAGCCTTGATCCTCAACTCACCATCGAGGAAAACCTGTTATGTCAAGGGCGACTCTATGGGTTGGGCGGAAGCGAGTTAAAGGAGCGCGCCGAATATCTAATGGGCCGTTTTGGGTTGGGTAGCCGGTACAAAGACAGGGTCGGCAATCTTTCCGGTGGTTTATGTCGACGAGTGGAACTGGCCAAGGGACTACTCCATTCCCCTCAGGTCTTGATTCTAGATGAACCTACGGTGGGACTCGATCCAGGCGTGCGCAGTGATTTCTGGAAATATCTCAGGGAACTACGTGACGAAGATGGGATTACTCTTCTTTTCACCACCCATATGATGGAGGAGACAGAGCAGTGTGACCATCTAGTTATTTTGAGCGCTGGGCAGGTGGTTGCGGATGGGAGTCCGATGGCTCTGAAGGAAGAAATCGGGGGAGATGTCATTGTTGTTCAGACTGCAGATCCGGACCAGCTCTGTGACTTCATCCGAAGGCGTTTCTCGTATGAGCCCAGAGTAGTAAACGGGATGATCCGGTTGGAGTTGCCACAGGGGCACAAGGTTGCAACTGAACTGATGGAGAGTTATGCGGACCAGATCGAAGCAATAAAGATAAGCAAACCTAATCTAGAAGATGTCTTTCTTCACAAAACTGGAACCCGTTTCGATGTAGGCGAATAAGAGTTAACAATCTAGCGTCTGCAATCTGGAATTAGGGGGTTTCTAGACGATACACAATCGACTGTTGCTGGAGCACTACTTTAACTCTCGATATCGACTCTCATAGAAAAGTAGAGGATTCTTTTCCGGGTTTACAACCTCGGCGTTCTCGACTCTACCCATTATGATTGTGTGGTCGCCTCCCGGATATCTAGCTGTTACTTCACATTCTAGTCGGGCGATCACGTTTGCTAAAACTGGGACCCCAGTTTTTCCTCTTAAATAAGGACCCTTCGAGCGATCAGTGCCGGATTGGGCGAAGTGATTCGAGAGGTCTTCTTGATCAGCTGCCAGGATATTAACTCCCAACTGATTGCTTTCTTCAAAGGCCTTCAGTCCGCTCAGATGGTTGCTCAAACAAACCAAGATCAAAAGAGGGTCCAGAGAGACCGAGGTGAAGGCGGTGGCGGTTAGGCCATACGCTTCGTTTGCTGCATTCTGAGTTGTGACAATGGTAACGCCAGTGGCAAAGTAACTTGCGACCTTTCGATATTCATCTGCACTTATAGACATTGAAGAAATCTCCTCTTAGGCATTGAGCACCTCCTTCAGGGAGGTTTGAAAAGCGGCCACGGTCATCTCAATCTGCGAGTCATTGTGGGCTGCACTGATAAACCATGTTTCCAATGCTGAAGGAGGAAGGTAGACACCTTGTTTAATGAGTTCGTGGAAGAGACATCCGTAAAGGGCATGGTCAGTTGAAAACGCCGACTTGTTATCTTGCACCTGAAGATCAGAAAAAAAGACGCTCAGCATCGAACCTACACGATTGATTGTGGTTTTGATACCGTAGCGTTTGAGCACCTCAATCAGCCCTTGTTCTAGAAGCGCACCCTTTCTCTCTAGTTCTTCATACACGTCACAGGTAAGATTTTTCAATGTAGCCAGTCCGGCGGCCAATGCCAACGGATTACCTGAGAGGGTTCCTGCCTGATAAACGGGGCCCAGTGGAGCCACTTGCTCCATCAGATCGCGGCGGCCGCCATAAACTCCAACCGGTAGTCCTCCACCAATGGTTTTACCTAAACAGACTAGATCTGGAGTGATACCGTAGAGGCCCGCCGCTCCTGAACGCGCAACCCTAAAGCCGGTGATGACCTCGTCGAAAATCAACAGGGCTCCATACTGTTCCGTGACTTTGCGAAGTCCACTTAAGAAGCCATCTTGAGGCGGCACCACCCCCATATTCCCCGCCACCGGCTCCACGATTACGGCAGCGATTGACTCTCCCTGTTGACTGAAGATTTCTTCAACTACATCCAAGTGATTAAATGGTGCTACGAGAGTATCTCGGGTTATGGCTTTCGGGACACCTGAGCTATCTGGGAGACTAAAAGTGGCTATTCCCGAGCCTGCTTTGACCAACAAACTATCGAGGTGCCCGTGATAGTTCCCCTCAAACTTAATAATCTTATCTCTGCTTGTGGTTGCACGTGCCAGACGGATAGCACTCATGCTAGCTTCGGTCCCTGAGTTCACACAACGTAGCATCTGTATCCAGGGCATGGCCTCAATGATTGTTTGGGCCAACTGAATCTCATCTTCATGAGGAGCCCCATAGCTAGTACTCTGGTGGGCGGCCTGCTCAATCGCAACGACTACATCAGGATGACAGTGTCCTAAGATTAGAGGTCCCCACGAGCATACATAATCGACATAAGTATTACCGTCTACATCAGTGAGAAGTGCTCCCTCGCCTTTGGCAAAATATATGGGTTCCCCGCCTACCGCACCGAAGGCGCGGACCGGGCTATTTACGCCAGCCGGCATCACATTTTTAGCTTGATCAATGAGCTGTTTTGATCGACTGAATTCCATTGTTAAGTGGGCTAAGAGTGCTAGATCAAGTTTGCAAGGATTTCTTCCATTGGTCGGTAGGTGGCTGTGTAGATAGGAGTATCACGTTGGGTATATTTTCGACCTTCCGTATCCCTTAGTTCTGTGACTAACTGTGAAAAGTAGGCTAAGTCATCTGTCTCGTAAACTACTACGAACTCTTGATCCTGTAGGCCAGTCGAGTAAAGGAGAAGTTGTGTGATCTCAGTATACTGGCGACCGATGCGAATGTGTTCGTTCATCATTCCTTGCCGAGCTTCCCTGCTCATCAAATACCAATCGATAGTCTTGTGGAAGGGGTAGATGACGAGGTAGGGTCGTCGCTCAGACTCAAATGGGTTAAGTTCCTGGGAGGATTTTCCACTGGCATAAACGGTAGGTCGTGTGAACCCCCACAATATATTCAGAGGTTTAAGAAAGGATCTCCAGCTATTTGTTGTGTCAGCAAATTTGGCAAAGAAATGTCCCGCTTCCTGGGTCTCCTCAGCCTGGATTGCACTCCAGATCATTATGTCCCCCTCAGAACGAGTAGGAAAAATGTTGTATAGAAAAGAACGTTCTGCCAGTTGAGGGATTTCAACCCTCAGTTCTTCTAAAAAAGTCTGACGAGTTTTGGATGGCTGCTGCCAATAGAAGCTGGTGAAGCTAAGGACGGCGTAGTGATTAAGCTGTCGAATATCTGACATTCAATGTTCCCCTTGACGATGCCATCCGTTTGACTATGTTTTTCTCGCTTGGATCTTACCGACGTACCCAATCGCCCACTCACAACGATCCCTTTTTACACACTTCGTGAGGCTGGCGGTTTTACTACCGTTGTGACGAGAACCACTGAACAGCCTGGACTCCCCACTGAGTGGTGAAGATATCATAGTGATGACAGTGATTGAAAGCAGGGCCTGATCTAATATCTGTATTCTTGACCTTTACGGCGTATGAGTTCTTGTTAACGGGTAATGATCGTTTTTGGGTAGATGTTGAGGCCTATTTAAACCTTTAGCTAGCTTTTAGTCGTTAGTCAACTTTTCCACGGACCAGATCGGCTAATAGGGAAACTAGCAAGGGGTGATTATTGGGCATAGTCGTCCGCTTTAATGAAATTCCCATTTTTTTGGCTATTGCTTGCCCTTCTACATCCAGGTCGTAGAGGATTTCCAGATGGTCCATCAAAAAGCCAATGGGCGCCAGGAGAAATGCGCACACTCCGTCTGCTTTCAACTTTTGGATTACATCTAGAAAGCTTGGTCCCAACCAGGGCTGGCTGCCCCCTCCTTCACTCTGGAAAGCAGTTTTCCATTTTGACAGGTTGCACCTCTGGGCCAGAGCTTGGGCAGTCATCTCAAATTGTTGGGCGTAAGGGTCGTTCCATTCTTGGATGCGTGCTGGCAGGCTGTGATTGGTGAAAATAACCATGGAAGTGTCATTATGTTTGCTGAGAGCATCTTGTATATTTTTCCCCCAGAGCTCCAAGAAAAGGGGATGTAAATGCCAGTTTCCCACGAAAGACCAATGGATAGGTTTCTCCAACTGGTCATTGGTCTGTTGGATAATATTGTAGTAGGCGTCGCTACTTAGGCGCGATTGAAAAGGAGCTAATGCAACCGCAATGGCCTGTGTCAGTCCCGATTCGGCTATTTTTTTGACTACATCTTCAATGAAGGGTTCGGAGTGTTTCATGGAGACATAGACCTGGAAACGACCTGGTGACTCCAAGTCAAGTGTTTCCTGAACAGCCCTGGCAATTTTCTCGGTAATGGAGTGAAGAGGAGAGCTCCCAATCGCTTCATAACGGTCTTTTAAGTGCTGAAACTCCTCTTGAGTAGGGGTTGCTTTGCGATAGTGCATAAGGATGTGGTGTAGATATTCAAAGATTGCATTTTCTTCCAGTGAAGATGGGCTTCCGTACGCCATGATCACGACACCAATAGGATTCCTCAAGACAGTCCCTCTATTTTGTCGGTTAAATCAAGCTCTGGAACATGGAAAGACTGGAGGATATGACACAGATCAACACACGAGCAAAATAAAGTGCGGCGTGTTTTTTGGATGTGCAAATTATAGTTTTTGGTCACTGTTCAGGCTTTCATCCCACGGCGAGCATGCGCTCAAGAGAGAGGCGTGCACGCTTGGAAATCTCTGGGTCCACTTCAACTTGATAGACCGACTCCTGCAGTGAGTTCAGTATTTTTGGAAGAGTAATTGTTTTCATATGTGGGCACAGATTGCAGGGACGAATGAACTCGATTGAAGGAAACTCCACTGCAACATTGTCACTCATTGAACATTCCGTGATCATAACGATTCTATCAGGTTGTTGTTCACCAACATGGTCGATCATGCCCGAAGTGGATCCAACAAAATCTGCTTCCTTCAAAACACTGGGAGAACACTCTGGGTGAGCTAGTATTGTAATATCAGGATATTGCTGGCGGTAGGACTGTAGATCCTCCCCAGTAAAAAGTTTATGTACCTCGCAGTGTCCGTGCCAAAGAATCAATTCGGACTCAGTCTGTTCCGCCACATGCAATCCCAGAAATTCATCGGGCAGGAAGATGACACGGTCGCTCTCAAGAGATGCCACCACTTCTACAGCATTAGATGATGTGCAGCAAATATCACACTCTGCCTTCACTGCTGCCGAGGTATTAACGTATGTAACAACTGGTGTTCCCGGATAGCGTTGTTTTAAAAGCTGAACATCTTGTGGAGTAATCGATTCGGCCAATGAGCATCCAGCTGCTAGATCTGGAATCAAAACAGTCTTCTGGGGATTTAGGATTTTGGCGGTTTCGGCCATGAAGTGAACTCCACAGAGTACGATGACATCGGCCTCCGTTTTTACAGCCTGGCGAGCTAAAGCCAGGGAGTCTCCAACGATGTCGGCGACTCCGTGGAAAATTTCTGGTGTTTGATAGTTATGGGCTAAAATAGTGGCGTTGCGTTGCTGCTTGAGCTCATTAATTTTGGCGATCAAGGGAGCGTGTACAGCCCACTCAATATCGGGGATAATCTTTTTCAACCGTCTAAAAATAGGTGCTGTTGCACGTTTCACTTCGGGCGTAAAGGCTAGGTTAGGCTGGGGTATCTCTGTCATCTATCGTATACAAAAACCGCGTAATAGTACCACAAGTGAGATGTCAATATCGCCCAGTTTTGAGGGCAAGTCAAACGAAATGTTATCAAACTATACCCAGTGGGAATATATGTCTGCACAACAGCCCACAGCAGCGAGTTAGCTAAGATACAATAGAGAACATATGAGGGCTAGCCTTTCATGAGGGGATATTTGTTTTCCCCATGTTGGTGCGATGGCACAGCGGTGTACACCTCTACACACTAGTGCGTGCTAAAGACCGCTTGGTATTGCTTAATTTTTTCTCTGGTGGCCTCTTTTTCTAGTGGGGTTGGATTTCTGGGGTCCGTAGCTAACGGTAGGCTTCCGAACTTCATAAGGGTAGCCATCAGAAGTAGCCTGGCTTTCAGTGGGGATAGATTGCTCCCTTCGATGGTGAGATTAAAAGGATTCGGGCTTACCATAGTTTCCTCATTGTCACGGCTTACCCGAACTACCGGCATCCCACTCAAACTTGCTATTTCCAAAGCTTTTTCCAGGGGTTCATGGACAGTGCCACCAATACCCTCGGCTACAAAGCCAGAGAGAGGTCGGTCTCTGAGATTTTTTTCGATTCTAGCAAATACCTCCACCTCCTCCTCAGCCTTTGCAAGTGCATTATCTTTGACGTAGCGGTTATATTTCACCATGATCACCTTAGGAATGGCTTCTCCCCGTAACCATCCATCATCATCTTTTATCCTGACGGTGACCTCTTCGATTTTTTCTGAGCGTTTTGTCACACCTTGAACAGCGGAAGGGATCTGATTCAAATTGACAGCTGATTTCCAGGTGTGGTGTGTAGTTGGCTGGAACCATATGGTCACGGGTGGACCCATGGTTCCTAGAATACCGCCGTGCCCTCCAATGGGCCCGTAGCCTCCGGGTCGTGCATCTCGTTTTTCCACTTGGCGTGAGGCGTGTATTTGTTCGTCCTGAAGCAGTACGGCCCCATAGCGATCCTTCCCTGCATCATCTGCCCATATCCCAGAGAGGATATAATCGACCGAATCTACAATATTCTGATCACCATCATTTCCGACGGTTCCATGGGCCCGCTGAGAGGCGTTGCCAGAGATCGGGAGAGGAGTATCGACCAGTAAATTCAACCAGTATGCGGTTTCAGCAACATTATAACTGCCTTCTAGCCAGATTGCCCCGGCGTACTCACCACTGCCGAGAGCTTTTTGAACACTATTGGTTGCTTTAGCTAGATCTTCCATTCGAGGATCTCGGCGATAAGGGGTGTAGGGAAAGAAATCATTTCCCAAGGTCTCGGGTGGAATATCTCCATCACCTATATCGGTTCTGGATTCGTGAGCTAAGCCCTTGGTATATCCCCCTGGAGGAACGGCCCTGTAAAAGTCAAAGTCGGCTTTAGAGCTCAATACCCCCGCTTTCCCTGATCCGCTTCTTCCCCCAAGGCCTCGGTCAATCTCTTCAAAAAGGCGGGAGGCATCCGGATAGAAAGTCTGTCGACACTTTTCAAATGGAGCTCCAGGAGAAGAGCAACCACCGTCCCAGGCGCTACCATCGGCTTGAAGCGCTGCGTAAGGCAGAAGATAAAGTCCGTCTTCAGGGTTCAGAGTGACTCGATAAACGGCCCTGTCACCTGGATTTTGTTGGGTTGGGTGAAAAGTCCCCTGGGAATCTATATAGCCATCTGGCGGAGCGTATAGTTCTGCTACATCCCTTTCTAGGGGATGTCCGCTAAATTGATCAATTAGCACTTCCACTGGCATTGCTAAGCGCTGGGGAACCAAGTGGTCAAATGCGATAGGGCTGCCATCGGGATTTGTAAGTAGAGGGAGACCCCTCTTGTCTCTAACCTTATTGCTGGTGATCAGAGGAACAGTGTTGTGGACGGTGGCAGTTCCCCCCGAAAAAACCGCTATTTTGGGTTTGCTCTGGGCGGTAGCAAGCTGAGAGACAGTCAACCCGAAAAGTATCAATAAGACAACATTCGGAGCCAATAAATTTTTCACAACAGATTCTCCTTTGTTTCGATCTAAGTAAGAGATTTATTTCAGCCATCCAGATATCTAGAGGACATCTAGAGCTTTTCCCCTGAAGTTCACGAGCTAAACTAGCAAAGATTTCTTCAATGTTAACATGCGTCCGTCGCTCCTTATAGAGTTCACAAGACGTTCATTGATAGGTTTACAATCACGTCTGGATCAAAGCGTCTCAAGAAAGTCACTAATTAGATCTCCGACCTGATCGGGTGCTTCGACCGGTGTCATGTGACGTAACCCATCTAAGACATGAAGATTTGAGTTCCGAATGTTCTGATGCAGATATTCGGCCATAGCTGGCGGAGTGGCTGGGTCTTCAGCGCCCACGATCACCAGCGTGGGACATTCAATCCGATCGAGCCCATCGCGTCCATCGAAAGTTCCCAAGGCACGGCAAGCTGCTGCATAGGATGCCGAATCACCGGTCGTCAAGATCTCACTGATTTTTTTGCTCTCATGAGGATGAATCTCAGGGTAGTTGTCGCTAAACCAGCGACTAAGATTAAAGGAAATAACCGGTTCCAGTCCATTGGTTTCTGCATTGTGGGCCCGTTTTTCCCAAGCTTCTTGAGCATCTTCCCCGTACCAGGACGTAGTATCGACTAGAATTAAGGCCTCAACCTTGTCGGGATAGGCCAATGCATAGGCAATAGCCGTATTACCCCCCATGGAAAGACCCGCAATTACAGCTCGATCTTCACCCAGGTGCTCTATTAGAGCTCGCAGATCTTTCGCCAAATCTTCAATACTCCACCCGATAGCGGGTTTTTGGGAATTGCCATGCCCGCGTGCATCCCAGGTGAGAACACGACCATGGGATTCAAGTTTAGGACGGATAGGATCAAAAATAGCACCGCTCATGCCCAGGGAGTGGGCAAAAGCTATGAGCTGGCCGGTCCCTCCGAGATTGTAGTTAAGAGTGATGTCATTTACTGTAGCTTGCATAAGTTGTATCTCCTGTGATCTTAATATGTTAAGAGGAAACTATCAGACATTGCGAATCATTCCCTTTGTTGTCGGGTCACCTCTAGTCAATCATCCCCATACTTTTCTTATTCACTATCTATTAATCTCTGTAGATCCCGGCGTGTCAGTTCCCCCTCTTTGGGATCAAAAGGAAGCCCTCGTGTAGCAGCCACACGGTCGATGAATGACAGGCTCAGAGGGCCCACATAAGACTCCTTGGTTTGGAAAGCAGGATCTGAAAGAGCCTCTTTGAAAGAAATCAACTGGTAGCCACGATTATGGAGTTGGGCTATTAGATCTTCTAGGAATTGGGCGGTTGCAATACCGCACCGCAGCCAGACAATGTGATTGATGTTTCTTCCGAATACCGCTTCAGATTGACTTTCGGCATATTCTAGCGCTCGAGTAATGTGTTCGAGGTAAAGTGTCTTTAACTCAGAGAGTTTTTCAGGGTCACCCTCCCGTTCAATGTAAAATTGATTGAAACGATAATCAGAGGTTTTGACAGTTACGTGGGCAATTTTGTAGTCGGCTTTGTCTAGAGCTTTCGAAACTCTTTCCTTATTGCGCTTTGTATTGCCCTGGTGAAGAAAAGGGAAGCGGAGGTAACGATAGTCGAATTTAAACGCACGGGACAGACGGCGCAGATAGTTTTGTCCGTCGGCTACGTATTCCAGGAAATCATTAGCATCTAGTTCATTGAGATCGACATCAGCATAGGTCTGATTTCCTAGAATATGACCCTGTAATGCCCAGTCTTCGATGACCACAAAATTCGAGGAGTCATCGTCGATTTTTTCTCCTACCACAAATCCCGCTGCCTGGATCGGGTGGTTTGCCAAAGTTCGCAAGACAGGTCTGCTGATTTGCCTTGGTCTCCAGTATCCCAAGGGCCCAAGACTGGGTAGGTCATCGAAGGTCAAGGCAATATTGCGGTCTGGAGTCTGAGCCTCTATCCAGGTAACGTGCCCGGATAATGCCACTACGACAAGGAATAGAATATGAAAGATAATAAAGCTAGCCTTGTGACAACAACTCTTCAAAAGGGCACTCCAGATACTTCAAATGTCTGATTGTAATGGGCCAATCCAGAAATTAAAACCTGATTTTCTGCAAGACGGGAATATGGTCAAAAAAATTTAAGGCCCGAGTTCTCTGCCATTTCTCGGAAGCTCCAACAGGGAGCTCGTTGTGCGGCAGTTGTAGCGTGGTGGATGAAGTCACCAAAAGGCTAGTCTGGTTTAGTTCCCAGGATTGGTAAAGTGTTGAGGTCCACGTTCCCACCCGAGAGAATAATACCGACTCTACGGTCCGAGACATCGATCCGTTTTTCGAGTAAGGCGGCCAGGGGGACTGCGGCAGAAGGTTCGATGACAATTTTCATGTGATCCATCACCAGCCTCATAGCTTTGTAGATTGCTCTCTCACTTGTTAAAACTATGGAATCAACGAGTTCCCTTATAATGGGAAAGGTCTTATTACCTAAGCTGGTTCGTAGTCCGTCGGCAATAGTATTAGATTCTTCTGGGGCTAATAACTTTCCAGCCTGCCATGATCGATAGGCATCATCCGCTTCAACTGGCTCAACACCGACAACCCGGATATTTCCTCGGAGACTTTTAGCCGCAATCAGGGTTCCACTCAAAAGTCCGCCGCCTCCGATGGGAGCCATTATGATTTCCAAATTGGCAACCTCATCCAGTAGCTCTACAAGAGCAGTCCCGTGGCCTTCAATCATGCGGTAATTGTTGTAGGGGTGAATCATAGTTGCCCCGGTCTCTTGCTGAACTTTGTTTGCAGTTTTTTCCCTATCATCGAGAGTAGGTTCACAGAAGACAATGTTGCCCCCGTAACCATTAACCGCCGCCTGTTTTATTGCCGGCGTGTTGGAAGGCATGACAACCGAGGTGGAAATGCCAAGATTGCGAGCAGCCAATGACAGGGCCGCCCCGTGGTTGCCTGAAGAATGTGTGATAACCCCATATTTAGCCTGCGAGGATTCTAAAGTGATAGTGGCATTGGAGGCCCCGCGCATCTTGAAGGATCCTGTTTTTTGAAAATTTTCGCATTTAAAGAATAATTGGCTTCCTATCAGGGTGTTAATGGTGGAGCAAGTCAGAACCGGAGTGTGGTGAATGTAGGGACGGATGCGCTGGTGAGCTCGGTGGATGGTTTTGAGAGTTGGACGTTGTTCCATCCTTCTAAGGTAGTTTTAGAATACAGAAATTTTCACAATGCCTTCGCTACTAGATCGCCTATTTCTGGAGTGGAGTAGCCCATTCGACCTGCCGACATGCTTTTCATCTTGGGTGTTGTTTTAGAAATCGCTTCCTCAACTCGATTTCCAGCCTGGACAAGCTTAGGATCTTTCTTCTGTTCCCCAACTACCCAAAGCAGCATGCCCATGGCTGCAATAGCCGCGATTGGATTTATGACTTTCTTTCCCTGATACTTGGGCGCAGATCCGCCCATAGGCTCGAACATGCTACAACCCGAAGGGTCAGGATTAATGTTGCCTCCGGCAGCAACGCCCAGGCCGCCCTGGATCATAGCTCCCAGATCCGTAATGATGTCACCGAACATGTTGGGGACTACCAGTGTGTCATAGAATTCAGGATTTTTGACAAACCACATGCAGGCAGCATCAATGTGATTATAGTCTCGTTCGATATCGGGATAATCCGCTTCACCAATTTCTTCAAAGGCCCGAGACCAAAGATCGCCAGCATAGGTTAAAACGTTAGTTTTGTGGATCAGAGTTAGTTGGTTACGATCTTTTCGGTGTTGGCAATGCTCAAAAGCCCATCGCAAACATCGCTCGGCACCGAATCTGGTAGCGATCATTTCCTGAGTGGCGATTTCCTGGATGGTATTTTTACGCATGAATCCGCCAGCTCCGGAGTAGAGACCCTCTGTATTTTCACGGACAACATCAAAATGAATATGCTCTGGGCCTTTGTCCCTGAGAGGACAGTCCACTCCTGGATATAGTTTCACGGGTCTCAGGTTGATGAATTGATCCAGTTGAAAGCGGACGGCTAGTAACAGCCCTTTTTCCAGGATTCCTGGCGGCACTTCCGGATGACCCACGGCGCCTAGGTAGATAGCATCGAACTGACGGAATTCATCAATCTGTTCTTCTGTGATGACTTCGCCGTGCTTGAGATAGCGTTCACCCCCGTAGTCAAACTCAGTGGTTTCGTACTTGAAGCCTTCTAAAGGGGCCACTGCATTGAGTATTTTGCATGCTTCCTGGGTTACCTCCGGTCCGGTTCCGTCGCCGCCCACAACAGCTAACTTGAGTACATCACCCATAGGTATAAGTTTCTCCAGCAGTGAAAGTGGCAATGTAGCAGAACTCTACTAGGGTCACAAGTGTGATACTAGCATTGTGGGGAAATCATGAATTCAAATTCAGAGTTGAAGGTTCCAAGTGGACAGTGGGTATTTCGAAAATAATTCGGAGCTATCCCCCACAAGCAATTATACCCACGGTGTTTCTACGTATCATCGTAGTGATCTCTGTGGCACTGTAGAATCATCGACTCCTCAGCACGAAGGCATGGGGTACAATTTGGGTTGACAATGGGGTTGTGTTGCTTCATTAGTAGGGAATATAGTTCGTATTTAATAGTATGTACTTTTCGCTTTACATCTATCTTTTATGAAGGAGACTGTGATGAACAACTATAAAGCCATCAGGCAATTAGTATGCGTCGGAGTGATCAGCACATTCGTGCTTGTCGTTCCTTGCTCCCAGGCTCAGGGGCAGCTGGCACCGGAAGTGGCCCAATATGGGTATCCGGAGACAATCTTTGTAAACGGCAAAATTGTCAGTATGGATGATGTATCTGCTTCGACCAGTGCGGGTAATGTGTACCAGGGAGTCGCGGTCAAAGGGGACAAAATTGTTAAATTGGGTACGAGTGTGGAAGTAAGGGCTCTAGCTGGGCCCGACACCCAGATTCTTGATTTGAAAGGGCGAACACTGATCCCCGGCATTATTGAACCCCACAGTCACATATATGGTGGAGCTATCCAGCATCTGGATCGTTTGGGCTTCAAGTACCCGCCTGACGGGATCATTGTTTCAATGCAGGCCGATCGGGATCTTGAGAAAACTCAGGCTCTCATGCGCGATACCATTCAGGACGCTGTTAAAAAGGTGGATCCTGGCCAATGGGTAGTTCTGCGTATTGAAGGTAATCCCGAAGCCCCTCGCGAAGCTAGTTTCTGGGGCTTTACGCGACGCTTGACCAACCGCAAGACGCTTGATCTGTGGTCCTCTGAGAATCCGCTTTTGGTCAGGCCAGGTCCCCGAGGTTGGGTGAATTCCCAGGCTATTGAAATGCTGAATGAGTTTTTGCCAGGGTATTCCGCCTCAATTCAGGAGACCATGCACGGGGATGTGATCAATGAGGATATTGCCGCTATAGGTTGGGTTGGTAGTCAAGAGATGTCCGTTATAGACTGGGAACTCTTTCTACAACAGCTTCCTCCCAACATTTTGGCACAGGCTCTCAAACTTGTTTCAGAAGACTTTGCTGCATTAGGGGTTAGTACCTTCTCGAGCCGCATTCAATTTCCCAAAATCATGACAGGATATGCGACTTTGGCCGGCCTCGGTCAGATGCCGATTCGTTTTGCTGGACATTACGAGATTCATCGTATGCCAACCGATCCCCAGCAGACACGGCAAATATATCGTCGCACCGGTGTCCTGCAGGGCATTGGAGATGACTATTTTTGGTTTGATGGAGTCGCTTCTGAACGTTGGGATTCTATCTATCCTGAATCTTGCACTGGTCCCGATACACAGGCGCCACCCAACATCAAAGCGCGGGAAGTCTGTCCTGTTCCTGGTGAACTGCCCTGGGACACTCTTGAGAATGCTGCTAAGGCAGGCTGGCGATTGGCAGGAGTACACATATGCGGGAGTGAGGCAGCGCGGGCCTTTTTTCAGATGATTGATAATGCGCGAGCTGTAAACGGCTGGAGCATGGAAGATGTGCGCTCTATGCGGCTTACCGGTGAACACTGCAATGTGATAGGGAAACAGCCGGACATCATTCAGGGTCTAAAGGACTATGGAGTCTATCTGAGTTGTGGCCCAAACTACCTACATGACGTCCGTGAGTGGATCAACGATTATGGTCCGCAAATTGAAGATTTTCTTCTGCCTTTCAATACCTATATCGAGTCTGGTGTCAAACTTGTGGGTCAGCATTTTGCATCCGGGGCTACGCGCCAGGGAACTCAGCGCTTTCAGCCTCCCTTTTACATGCTGTGGCTTTCTGTTGCCCGTCAATTCGATGGCGAGGTCTGGCAACCCGACGAGCGCATCGATCGTGTACACGCATTGAAGATGTTTACCAACTGGGCGTCCGAATATGTACTCCGTGAAGACAGACTGGGTTCACTCGAAGTGGGTAAAATGGCTGACTTTATGGTCATGGATCGGGACTACTTCACCATTCCGGTGGATGATATCTTGCGTATTCGCCCGCTGATGACAATGGTGGGGGGGCGAATGATTGTTCTTCAACAGTCCTTGGCAAATGATTTTGGGATTGCCTCAGTGGGGCCAGTCTACACTTTCTCAGAGAAGGATGTTGAGCACATCGGGAAACCTATTGCAGAAATTGCCGCCAAATTTATGGACGATTAGTAATGAAAGGGGTTGCAGACTATTTATCCCCCTACCTGTATGTAGTAGTTGATCCGGACGTGAGTTTTAATCAACGGCCTTGGAAGGTCGGTGGTTCTGTGCTTTTTATGTAGACCTAAAACCTAAATGGTAAGGTGCAGTACATAAGTTGATAAATTGCGCCTTGCTTTGTATTTCTCAGAGTGATGAGCTTTATTTTACCCCTTGGGACTCTTTGGTGGCGGGAGCTGGTACGTTTTTACCGGCAACGTAGCCGGGTGTTAGGTGCACTGGGCACTCCTTTGGTATTTTGGCTTCTAATTGGGTCGGGGATTGGCGCATCGTTTCAGCCTCCCTCCGCACCAGCAGGGATGAACTATCTGGAATATTTCTATCCGGGGACGATTGTACTAATTATCCTTTTCACCGCTATTTTTTCCACAATTTCAGTGATTGAAGATCGCCGGGAAGGTTTTCTTCTCTCTGTTCTAGTCTCTCCTATGTCCCGATCAGGAGTGGCCTTGGGGAAAATTCTGGGTGGAGCAACGCTGGCTTTTCTTCAGGGCTTCTTGTTTGTCTTAGTGGCTCCTTTTGTTGGTGTGTTCATCGATTTTCAAAAAGTTGTGCTCCTAGCTGGAGTCCTATTTATGACAGCGTTTTCATTGACTGCGTTGGGGTTTGCTTTGGCTTGGAAGATGGATTCTATCCAGGGTTTCCATGCGGTGATGAATCTTTTGCTTTTCCCAATGTGGTTACTTTCGGGGGCGGTCTTTCCACTTTCAGGGGCTTCAAACTGGGTGGGATGGATTATGAAGATCAACCCAGTGGCTTATCAGGTGGCTACGATACGACACATCTTTTATGGGGGTGGTTCATACTTGGAAGCTGAATTGCCGTCTTTTCCAACGGCCTTGTTGGTGAGTGTTGCTTTTAGCATAGTTGTTTTTGTGGCCTCGCTTCTAGTTGTCAGGATTAACCGTACTTCTGGATCGTGATTGGAGACTGAACAGAATTGATCGAGATACAAAACTTGCCGGCTTTGAACGCCAGTCTCAATGGTACAAGCGGGGTGTTACTAATCCTTGGCTACATTTTCATCCGACAAAGAAAACTGAAGGCGCACGCCATTTGTATGTTGGGGGCATTTTTCATCTCGATTTTATTTTTAATTTCTTATCTCGTCTATCACTACTTTGCTGGATCTACAGCTTTCCTAGGCGAAGGTTGGATTCGTAGTTTGTATTTCTCCATCCTTATCTCTCATATAGTTCTTGCGATTGTGATAGTCCCGTTGGCCATTGTCACAGTGGCAAGAGGCTTGAAAGAGAACTTTGACAAACATCGGAGTATTGCCCGCTGGACCCTTCCACTTTGGTTATATGTTTCTGTTACAGGTGTGATCATTTATCTGATGCTCTATCAGTCCGGTTACTCTTAAACTCTTAGCTATTTTGACGGTGTGATGAAGTGCCATACCGTAAATGTGGTGACGAGTACTCAGGTCTTGACGCCGTTGTGTGCGTCGACAAGAGTCTATAGAGCAGAGGTGTAGCTGCTGCTGGGAGTCTAGGAATCTTTATGAGAAAACACCGAACAAGTATATTTGTAAAACTGTCACAGTACGCATGTGTGAAGTTACTTGGCCCGCTCTAGGTAGCGACCTTCGTTAGGGTCAACCCGGATCGTATCGCCTGGACGAATGAAGGGTGGAACTTGGACCACCACTCCGGTCTCCAAGGTAGCAGGTTTTGGAGAGTTGTTGGCAGTGGCTCCTTTCAATTCTGGTTCAGTCTCCACTACCTTAAGTTCTACAAAAGCTGGGAATTCGATTGTGATAGGTTGTTCCTCAAAAAATTCTACCTGAACTGTGGCACCTTCCTGAAGATAGTTCTTGAAGTCTCCCAAGATTTCCTGATCGATGGGAAACTGTTCAAAGGTTGCCGTGTTCATGAAATAGTAGAGGGAGTTTTGCTGATAGAGATATTCCATTTCTTGTTGATCTAAAATGGCACGGTCCACACCTTCTTGAGAATTAAATCGATGTTCATAGGAGGCTCCAGTACGCAGGTTTCTTAGCCGTGCACGTACGATCGCTGTTCCCTTGCCTGGTGTTCGATGCTGAAAGTCGAGAACACGGTGCGGGTCCCCATCATGGATGAGAATCATTCCTTTTCGAATCTGAGTTGCAGAAATCATGGGTCGACACCTTAGCAAGGAGTAGCAGATAAGTTCAAGAGCATAACTAGTTGACTACACTTTACATATTTCAGGTTCTCATGAAGATACACGATTTAAGAATGAAGAGGCAGAGGATTTTCGGGAGTGCGAAAGACACAGAGGAACAAAATAGGATGTGCCTGTATGTTAGGATAAATGCGGATGGAGCGTGACCAACTTGAAGTAGACGTGCTATTCGTGGGTGCCGGGCCTGCAAACCTGGCCGGAGCTTTGCATCTTTCTCGCCTGATCCAGGATCATAACAAAGAGATTGAGTTGGGGGTGAAGTCGGGAGAGAAGATAAAAAATCCTACATTGTTGGTGGTGGAAAAGGGTAGGGATATTGGCTCTCATGCCCTCAGTGGGGCTGTTATCGACCCACGTGCATTCGATGAGCTTTTAGATGGGTTGCCCGATAAAGCTCCTCCTTACGAAGCTTCTGTTGTTGATGACGCACTCTATATTTTAACCCGTAACGGGAGCCTGCGTTCTCCTATTACCCCGCCGTTTCTCAAGAATCATGGATACTATGTCGCTTCTTTGGGAAAACTTGTCAAGTGGATGGCCACGTTATGCGAGGAAAACGGAGTGGAAGTCTATCCTGAATTTCCAGCGGTGAAGCTCCTGTATGAAGGGGATTCAGTTGTCGGTGCACGGATGGGAGATAGAGGGATCGACAAGAATGGTCGTCCAAAACCCAACGTAGAGCTAGGAATCGATGTTTTGGCTAAAGTTACGGTGTTGGGTGAGGGCCCCCGGGGCACGCTAGTGCGACAGGCTGAACAGCGCCTGAGTTTGAGTAAAGAATGCCATCCACAAATTTATGCTGTTGGAGTGAAGGAAATCTGGCAGGCATCCAGGAAAATCGAGGCTGGGTTGGTCTACCACACCCTTGGATATCCGTTAGGGACAAAGGAATTCGGTGGCGGCTTTATCTATACCATGAACAATAATCTGATCGATCTTGGGCTCGTAGTCGGTTTGGATTACAGGGATCCCTCTCTGGATGTTCATCAACTCTTCCAGCAGTTCAAGCAGCATCCTTTCGTCCGAGAATTGCTAGATGGCGCCACAATACTCTCATACGGGGCAAAAGCAATTCCTGAAGGCGGATATTATTCCATGCCTCGCCTCTATGCAGATGGGTTGCTCATTGTAGGAGACTCAGGAGGATTTTTAAACGCCCAACGTCTGAAGGGAATTCACTTGGCTGTCAAGTCAGGAATGCTGGCAGCAGAAACGATTTTTGAGGCCTTGTTACAGGACGACTATTCCGCCGGTCAGCTTAGCAATTACACGGATGCATTCGAGGGAAGCTGGGCCAAACAAGAACTTTGGAAGGTACGCAATTTTCGCCAATCATTTCAAAGAGGTTTTTGGAGAGGAATGTTCCATGTTGCCCTTCAGTTTTTTAGCCGCGGTAGAGGACTAAAGGATCCACTTCCGACACATGCCGGACACACTTTGATGAACCGGCTTACGGATAACGTAGGAAAAACGGAGGACAGACTGTCATATGACGACGATATTACTTTTGACAAGCTGACCGATGTTTACTATTCGAATACTACTCACGAGGAAGATCAACCCTGCCATCTGAAGATTTTGGATTTTGATGTTTGCCATAATCGTTGCAGTGTAGAGTACGGGAATCCCTGTCAGCACTTTTGTCCCGCCCATGTCTATGAAATGGTAGAGCAAAAGGAGCAACTCCGTTTGCAACTAAATTTTAGCAACTGTGTTCACTGCAAAACCTGTGAGATCATGGATCCCTATCAGATCATTGCTTGGACTCCACCCGAAGGTGGCGGAGGCCCGGACTACAAAAACATGTAGCTCTTTTTTAGGTATGTAGGGATGGCCTGGTGTCTGGTGCCTAGGCACAACAGTCTTATAGTAGGTCGGGCAGGTAGTCACTCGCAGAGGATTTTCAATTTCTCGAGGTCCTGCCTAAGTTGACCCTTTCCCTCAAAGAGGAGCCCCCTAATACCCATTTGTTCTGCCCCTTTGACATTCTCAACTAAGTCATCTACAAATAGTGATTCTTCGGGAGAAGCTCCTGATTGTTGAATAGCCCTTCGATAAATCTCAGGATCGGGCTTAAGGTGGCCCACTTGATGGGACAGCACATAGTCGTCGAATTCTCTGATAAGTGGGTACACTTCCGAGAGATAGTCAAACTGCATTTCATTGGTGTTAGAAAGTGCTATGACTCGATGGTTGCATTTCAGTTGTTGAAATAGTTCCGACGGAATGAAATCATTGGAGCCCCAGTTATCCATAACCAGAGTACCTGTCCAAATCCCTTCGAATCTTTCCAAAGAAATATCTATGTCAAGAAGAATAGTTATTTGTTCGAAAAATTCCTCGGTGGTCAGAAATCCTTTTTCGTAGTCGGGAATGACTGAGTCATTTTCTAGGCGCCGTATAATTTCTTTGACCGACAAGCCATTTAGATTGGCAAGAGTTGTGAGTGTAGGTTCATAGTCGATGCCAACTAGTACCATCCCAATGTCCAAAAAAATAGTGTTAATAATCACTTGAAACCTCATTGGAACTCACAAAAACTTTTCTTTTAGAGATGCGCATTCCTGCTTCTATGGCCAACCAGACCGATAGGACTAAGATCATTCCACCCAGAACCAGTAGCAGATAGGAATTGGTATTCCAAAAGTCTCGAATTTTGATCAGCATAGCAGTCAGGGTCGTAATGAGCATAAAAATCATGGGTATGGCCGTGTACCAACATGGTCGTTTCCGTTGTAGGAGATAGAGAGTAATGGTAAGAAGCGTCAGGCCTCCTAGAACTTGATTAGTGGTTCCAAAAAGTTGCCAAAGAGCCAGCCCGGTAGCTTGACCATTCACTTTGTAGAAGGCAAAAAATCCGATTACGGATACTGCGAGGAACGAAGCAAGGTATCGGTTAGAAAGTGCTGGGAGTTGTAATGTGTCTCCCATTTCTGAGATGTTAAATCGAAGTAATCGCGTTGCTGAGTCGAGTGTAGTCAGAGCAAATGAAATTGAAATGAGTGCTATGAAAGCTTGTCCTATTTCCAGGGGAAGCCCAAGTTGATTGAGGAAGAGCGCTGATCCGTTAATAAAAGCACCTATGTTGGGTCCTAATCCATCAGCTGTCTCCCATGAGCTATAGTGGGCCATCCACAAATCACGGGTTAAGAAGCCGGCTGTACAAGCCAATACTGAAGCCAGTCCCAGCATCGATTCCCCGATCATGCCACCGTAACCAATGAATGGCGCATCGGTTTCTCGGTTTATCTGTTTGGCAGTGGTACCAGAAGACACAAGCCCATGAAACCCGGAAATAGAACCGCAGGCGATGACTATGAAGACAAATGGGAACAAGGGGGGTGCTCCTTCGGGATGGATGCGGATTGCAGGGGCAGCAAACTCAGGTTGTAAAAAGAAAAACCCCAGAAAGATCGAACCCAAGCCTAGATATAGTAACAGGGAGTTTATGTAATCACGTGGTTGTAGCAGCAGCCACACCGGAAGAACCGAAGCTATAAAGCTATAGACTAGTAAAAACAAACTCCAGCGTTCCAGGCTCAAATCGATGGCTGGCAAGTTAATTCCAATCCAAACACTTGCAAGGGTGATGACGAAGGCGATCGATGTAACCCACCAGATAGAAACACTTTTCTTATAGACTAACCAGCCAACTCCAACCGCTAGGAACATTAAGGTGGCGGAGGGATAGATGGCTTCCGGATTGTATGCGGTACTTAAGAGTGTGGCGCAAACATTTACGAACACGCCCATTGCCAGGGCAATCAAAAAGAAGATGATTATGTGAAATAGAGTTTTTGCTCTTCGCCCTATAATGGATTCGGCCACCTTGCCAACGGACATCCCTCGGGCTCGTAAGGAGATCACAAGAGCCCCAAAGTCATGGACAGCCCCAATGAAAAGCGTCCCTAAAACCACCCACAGCATGGCAGGTAGCCAGCCCCAGATAACCGCGATAGACGGTCCTAGCATAGGAGATAAGCCGGCGATGGATGCGTAATGATGTCCGAAAAGGACATATTTATTTGTGGGAACGTAATCAACGCCATCCTGAAGTTGGTGAGCGGGAGTCACCGTCTTCGGGTTCAACTGGAAAACGCGGCATGCTAGATGGGTGGCATACAGGCGGTAGCCTACTAGGTAGAGTACAAAGCAACCAAGAGTTGCTAGAATTGGGATCACAGTAGCCGTGTTCTCCTTTCAAGCATATTTACAGTCCACATTTCCACCTTTCTCCATTTAGTTAATACGACGATTAGGCTTGGTTGTCCTGTATTAGGTCAGCTTTCTCTACATATCATACAACACGTTCGCTAGGGCCTTGGCCAGAGTTCTGTTGGGATGGTATGTCCACAGCTTGTAACGACTGGGCATATGAAATGCAGGTTGAATGTTGATTTACTCGTAGACAAAAAGATATTCCTTGAACCCATTTCTGAGTATAAACGAATTGCAGGCATGGAAGTTGGGCATGAGATTATCGAGATCAGACTGCTCATAAATAGGGCAAGATCGCAAGACGGACGATTGCGTTTGGTATTGCAGGCTTTCCTGATCAAGTATTTTGAATGTTGTGGGTTTTTCTGGAATGTGTTTGCGAGTAGAGATTAGTGAGAAAAGCAACGTCCCTTTGTAGCAGAAATTGCCCAGGTGACTAACAAGAGACCTAAATTCATCCCGTTCTAAATAGTTGAACACATCCCAGCCCATAATGATGTCGAAGCGGGTATTGTGGGTGTAGGGCAACAGGTATTCAAAAACAGTTTTGTAGGTAAAACCATCCTCTGGGGAAAAGAAATCAAAAGAATTGAGTGTATGGTAAAGATCCTCGATATAGATTTTACAGGGAAATTGAGAAAAAAAATCAACATTCCTTCCCATAGCGGGTCCCAGGTCTAGAATATGATATTTTGTGTTGTGTTGAAGTTGGTGGTACAGGACGTTGAGTGCTAGAGAGGTATGGAGTTCAGGTTCTGCCGAGGATATTTCAGCCAGTTCTTGATTGGCTTTCACCCCCAACGGAGACTTCCATATGTTCATGCCTGAGATGAAGGCGTGCCAGTCTTTAGACCAAGTCCTTTTTGCCCACTTTCCGCTGCATGTTTCTCAGGCTTCCGTTTTTCTAAACCATCGGTTGTCGTCTTAGAATTCTTCACGATTGTTTTGGTAGAAGTTGCATGCAGAGTGGGTTGCCTATTATCTATGCTAGCATCCATGTCGATGCTACCCTTGAATTTGGCCCCGTCCTCGAGGTTGATCCGTGGAGCATCCATATTTCCACGCACTACTCCATTCTGACGCACTACGATTTTCTCGCTCGCAAAAAGGTTGCCCTCGACGTCACCCTCGATACTAATGACCTTTCCATGAATGTCCGCTTGAATGTGTCCGTTCTTGCCGATTGTGATGCTGTTATTTGGGAGTTTAATTTTCCCTTCGACGTGGCCCTGGATAATGAGATCCTCCTCACCTCCAAGTGTGCCTTTCACGTTGATCGATGAACCGATAATTGCACGTTCCTTTAGTTGTGCCATAGGGTTTTCCCTTAAAGGTGGGGTTTCCAATTTAGATTTAGAACTTTCGCTCTCAGATTTTTTCCACATACCTAAGTGTGTTCCTTGCGCCGTGATCTTTTCTATAATTATCACACCCAGAAGTCAAGTGGGATCCATTAGCCTTGACGGGGTTTTTGGTCTCAATCTATTTGTAGGATGTGGTGAATTCAAAACGGCCAAAACATCGGAATTGTTGAGGTTGCAACGATCCATAGGATGATGTTCAGGGGTGCTCCGACCTTGATGAAGTCAGAAAATCTGAAGCATAAGTAAAAATTTATTGATGGATAGGAGCCTGGGTTCCTTGATAGGTCAGGGGGTCAGAAATTCGAGCCTCTTGGAAACCTCGAAGCCTCAGAAGACAACTGTCGCAGTGACCGCAGGCGATGTCTTGATCTCTGTAGCAGGACCAGGTTAGATGTAAAGGTGCCTCCAATTTTATGCCTTTTTTAATAATCTCATTCTTACGCATTTTTATTAATGGGTTTATTATTTTAATGTATGTGTCTGGTTTTGTCCCCCTTACAATAACCTAATTGAAGGCTTTGAAAAACGACTCTCTACAATCTGGATATCCAGAACTATCTTCTTGAACGGCCCCAATGTAAATGGCGCTGGCTCCGAGAACTTCAGCCCAGCTCGTGGCGATTGAGAGCATATTAGCATTACGAAAGGGAACGTAGGAGACCGGGATGCCTTCCCGATCCAGTTTCCCTTCGGGCATTTTTAGGGAACGATCGGTTAGGGCTGATCCGCCTATGTGGGCAAGGTGGGTGATATCTGAGACAAGTCGCTGGGAGATTTGATAATGGTCAGCTATTTTAGTGAAAGCCTCTTCTTCTCGTTTGGCGGAGAGTTGGCCATAACTAATATGCAAGAAGGCCAGTGACAGGCTATCAGAGTGAGCTATAGCTGCGGTAACGCAACTGTCCAGACCTCCACTTACAAGACAAACCGCATCACTCATTGTCCAGATTTTATCACGTGTACCCCAGAGTAGAACACTGCTACGCTTCTGTTGTTTGATAGGATGGTGGATTGATGGAAGGTAAAGAGGGGGAACGAACTAATTTGACTCGCCAGTTTTTCAAACATTATCCAGACTATCTATTTTGTCGGACGCTTGCTTTTAATGTCACTACCGATGTCATGACCCGTGAAAATGCTTTCGAAGTTCTCACCAAGAAAGTGCAGGCAACAGAGCGTAATCAGGAGCAGATTACCGAAAAACTAGATTGTCGAGTTATTACGATCCAGGGAAATCAGGTCCGAATCAAAGACCTGTCGTTGAGAGAAGTTATGAGCCAGGAAGATGAGGTGCTCACTAAGATTTTGAATTTTTACCTCAAGCATCCCCACGCACATGGTCGTACCAAGAGGACTCGTCTGTTGCCCCGTTTTGTTCGCACGATGTTTCTTAGCGTATTAATTGGCCACGCCAAGCGCCGGAGTATAGATCTTGACTACAGCACTTATTTTGACATGCTCACTTTGCTATAGGATTCGGGATATTGAAGAAATCGACTTTCTCCACCATTTGTTTGCTCCTGGTAGTGTTCGTGGCGTTTATGATGGTAATGCGCTCTTATGAACTAGATCTAGTTCACGGCATTGTACTCAACACGTTGATACAGAAGGGGGAAAATAGCTATTCGGCCCAGAAGGTTAGAGAGACTCTTCATATGGCTAGAGAGGTGGCAGAACACGGCGATCGTACGGAAGATTATCTGGATAAATTATTGTCTCTTTCACAACGCCTGGAGAAGATCCAGAAACTAAGTCGGGATGAAATGGACGCAATACTCAGCTCGTTTCGTCAACCAGTGGAGCCATGAGGACTTTTCACAAATTTGGACCTTGTGGGCCTTCGGCCAGGGTGGCTATGCTAACATTAGTCCGTGCAGTGCACCTTCTGTCAGTCTAAGATTTTAGGAACTCATTGTCCGGTTTGTGGATCTGAGCAGGTGAACTCAGAAGACAGCCCACAACGATCGGGGGGCACTAAATTGGGTGTAAAGAAGCTTTCAAATTCAGCGGTGGATGTCGAGACAGGCACTTCTGATTGGCGGTTGCAAATCAAGCGCAAGGTGAGCGAACGTACCGGTAGGTCTCTGGCATCAAGCAGGAATCCCCACCAATCGGGCAAGTCTGACGAGATTTCTTACGAAGATAGTGTTGTTGACCGGCCGCTTTTTGACTACAAACTGTCAGAGTCAGCAGAGAAGCCACGAAAGCCAAAGGTGGTTAGGCTCACCAAGAGAAAAAATACTTTCACCAAGGTGGCGGAGAAACCTCTGATCCGCGCCTCTCTGAGTTCTCCTAGTACAGTACGATCTAAACGACCTCAGCAGCAGGCATTTACTTTGAACGCTCCTTTGGCGCCTCTGGTCGTCTCTCCAGATGCGGATGAAGTAGGAGACTATACAGAGGTTGGCGTTTCACCTGAAGTGATATTTTCTCGACTTCTGGCTGGAATGATAGATTTAGCACTTCCCTTTTTGATCGCTTTTGTTTTCACTTTATCAGCATCGTTTATTTTGGACTCTGAACTTATTGCCTCGAGTTCTCTGCATTTGGGTCTGTTGTTGTCGTGTTGTTTCTTCTTTTTCAATTCTTTCTTCTTTTTAATCTTAAGTGGCCAAACCCCCGGTATGTATCTGACAGATCTACAGTTGGTCGGAGAGAATACCAAAGAAGTACCATTCCTATCGCTTGTTTTGAGGATATTGCTGCTCTTACCCGTAGTGGCGACTATGGTAGGGTTGCTATGGGGCGTGGCTGATCCTTGGTGCCGATGTGTTCATGACCGTATATCAAAAACACGTATCGTGCCAATAGCCATTCAAAGTCATCGCCGCTAGCACACCCCTTTCTACACTCACCTTCTCTTGCCGGCCGCAGTGAGGGTTTTACGTTCATTGAGATGGGTGTTCCGTCTGTTCTAAGAATTGAGCTACAAGGGGTTCCATATAAGGCCGACATTCTGATGCAACATCTGGGTCACTGACGAAAGTATTGACGATATGTGCCATTGCCCAAACTAGATCTTTCGAATTAGACTCCTCCAAAACAGAATCGTGGAGATAGTGTAAAGCATTATCGAAACCACTTTTCTGGCTAAAGTATTTGAGGGGAAACCTTGTGAGAACTAGTTCAATAATTTCCCCGAACGCTGGATACGCTTCTTCGTAGATCATTAATGAGATCAGATATGTATGATCTGGTTCAATCTCATTTTCATCGTATCTTGAAAGCAGATTCTGTATTCCTGAAGGCTTTGAATTCCAGACTGTCGTCAATACCAAAAGAACGGCAACTGATAAAGTGGCCGTTAATGCTAACAGTATATGTGTGTATGTAATAGACATGGTGTTGGAGGTAGATTGTACCCAAGTGCTTGTGTCCATGCATTCTTGCATTGTGGAATATGAAAAAATCTAAAAATCGTGGTATTTCCGAATGCACAAGGGGAGAAGGATGTGAACGCACTTTATCTAGATCTCGCGGTGATCTCAGTCGAGCAAGAAGATATAGCTTTTGTGTCAGCTACTTCCGCGGTAACGCGTGGGTCATTATACATGTGCCCTAATATAGCCATGGTATTTGTCCGGCATTACTCATCTCTGCTCCGCTAAGGTTCCGGAAAGATGAATCTTCAACGTAACTATTTCAATGTGCACGTTTAATGTGATGTGTGCCGTCTTCTTTAGGTGATTCTTCCTCCATTTCACAGTGAGCACGTGCAAGAATGTAAGTTGAATTTATCGTAGAATATTGGATTTGATGCAAAGCCCTACGGAGATGTCACAACAAGCCTCCTCACAACAGGATCAGGCTCACCGATTCCTAGCTGCACCTGAGATTTTTTTAGTGGCTCTCGCAGCACCCCTGCTAGTCCAAATTATTTTTTTAATCACTGATCGCAACGTTTTAGAGAGTAGTTATTCAGTTTTTCTGTTCATGGTGACAGAAGCGACATTGACTCTGATTTTGATCGTGTGTTGCCTGCATTTTCGAGGTGAAACCCTGATGCAACTGGGTTGGGTGTGGAGAAATATCAGAACTGAGAGTGGCTTGGGAATTGTTTGTGTACCCTTTCTTTTTTTCTCCACAATGTGCGTCAACATCTTCTTTCACGCTTTTTATCCCGAATATGTATCCACAACAAATCCACTTTTAGATCTCGTGGACGAGCCAAATGATCTGACCTTGTTCCTGATAAGTAGTGTTTATGTGGGAGGAATTAAGGAGGAGATCCAACGGGCCTTTGTCTTGGATAGATTCGAACGTTATTTAGGGCCTATGTTGCTACGGCCCTTTTTATATTTTACAAATCGCCCCAACTGTAATGACAAAGCAATGGGCCGCCGATTAGGAGTTGTGCTTGGACTTGTCCTATGGAGTATTTTTTTTGCGATTGGACATGCTGTTCAGGGGTTTGATAGAGCGGTGGGAGCGGGCATTTTGGGACTGTTATTTGGGGCATTTTACTTATGGCGGCGTAACTTAATTGCCCCGATGGTGGCCCATGCCCTTTTTGATGTGACGACTCTGTTGGTTGTTTGGTTTTTTTACTAGTCTAGAAAACTCTATATGTCAGATTCCTGGGTGTTCAAAACTTCATCCAGTTCCTCCAGCGCTTTAGTGGCGGCCTTTTGCTGAGTTTCTTTTTTGGTAGTCCCGTGGGCACGAGCTAAAAATTTGTCCTGAATATAGACTTCGATCATAAACTCCTTTTTGTGAGCGGGACCCCATTCTTTAATTGTACGGTAGTCTGGACCGGAGAACCCGTGGGAGTGTAGACGCTCCTGCAGCAGTGATTTGCTATCCTGGAAATCTAACCGCTTCTCTTGGATATTTTCTAGTTGAGAGTGGAATTGTGAAAGGATAAAACGGCGTGCTGGCTCTAAGCCACCATCGAGGAAGATGGCCGCAAGAAGACTTTCAAAGAGATTCGACAAGATGGCCTTTTTTTGTCTTCCACCCGTTTTTTCCTCTCCGCGACCGAGCCTTACAAAAGCACCAAGATCTAGTTTTTTAGCAAGAATCGCTAGCTGATCGGCAGATACCAATAGCGCTCTTATCTTGGTTAGTTCGCCTTCGGTTTTGGAGGGATGGGCTTTGAAAAGATAGTCACTTATTAGGAAACCGAGTATGGCATCCCCTAGGAACTCTAGAGTCTCATAGTTCTTAGAGACCATGCCTGGAACTGTTGACTTGTTACCTTCGGCAGAGGAAGCATGGGTCAGAGCCTGCTCAACCAGTTTGGTATTCGTAAAGGAATAGCCAAGCCTAGACTCCAACTTCCTTAGGTCCATCATCGGATACGCTATAAGCCCGGACTGTGGATTCCAGATTTACCATAGCGATGACACGCGTGCTATGGCTACTGCTACTGTTGATGTTACATCGCCTGTTGCTGGAGTTCCATTTCCTGTTGTTCCATTTCTAGCTGGATTCTGGCTTCTTCAGCCTCTACCTGTTGTTGGTTTCGCGTCTTTATCGCTTCGATTTTCTGTTCGATGATGACTCGTTGTTCCTGAACTAAGGCATCGATGGTCGATACATCTCTTTTGAGAAAGTCCATGATCCCTTCCAGTTGATCGCGAGCGATGTCTTTGGCCACTCCGTCAGCTGCCACCGCTTGGGTATAACTTACGATTGCTTGCTCAGCGTCATTTAGTCGCGTATAAGCATAGCCTAAACGAAAGTACGCTTTGTCGGATTCAGGATCCGATTCAACTGCCTCTCCCAAGTATTCGATAGCACGCTTTAACATAATTTCGCCTCCTCCAGCAGAGGATTTTTTCAAGTACGCGAGCCCTTGGGCATAGTTGGCGTCCGATGTGGCACGGGCCTTGCGAACAAGCCATTGATTCAGGGGGACATCGGCCGGCTTTTCCATGGAGTCCACAAGTGCTAACCCTTGTTGGGCGAGGTCAATGGCTCTGTTGTTGTCGCCTCGTTCTGCTAGAGCTAGAGCCAGCATTGATCGTGTATCAAGATCTTCTGGGAGCAACTCTATTGTTCGTTCCCCGTGAATGACCAAGTTGTCGTAATCATTGAGTGCCTGATATGAGAACGCCATACGTTTGTGGACATATGGGGTAATATTGCCGGCGGGAAAACGTTCTAGGAAGACGGCACCCGACTTAACGATTCCTTCAGGGTCACCGATACCTACATGGGCTTGCCATGCGGTGAACTCCGCATCGAAAAGTTTTATGCTCTGAAGAGAATTCAGTGCCTGATCAGCGTCTTTTTCCCTTTTGGCAATTGCCTCGAAGCCAATAAGTTTGCCGGGAGTCACGGTTACCACAGTGGTGTGGTGAACTCTATTTCGTCGGCCCTTGGTACGGAACTTTAGTTTGTAGAATCGGATATTGCCGTAGGCCACTTGTTCTACATCGCTCCTAACCTCTAAATTCATGCCTGGCAAATGAGACTGATGTTCATTGAGCCACTGTTCGGCACTCCCTGCTAACTTGTCCAAGGGAAGACCTTTTGGTAGGTCTACAGAAAACGCAGATAACGTCGAATCTCCAAAAGTGGCTTTAAGTACGACCACATCACCACCCATGGTACTTGAGTCCCCCGAGGCCTCATCCACAACCCAACCTTGAGGAAATTGGAACGAGAAACCAAGAGTATTGTTAGTATACAGATTACCCTCGATTTCCGTGGCTTCAGACTGCATGTAGGCAGCAGAAACCCACAAGACGGAAGTGCTCAGAACTATTAGGGACACTAACAGGAAACGTTTCATTGTATTCTTCATAATTAATCTCCGAAAACCGTTAACTTTCCGGCATGGTACATAAACTTGAAAAGTAGCTCAAGCGCTTTTTGGTTACATAAGGGCTAGCGCAGTTGATCTGTAGCTTTTTGAGCCTCTTCTTTTGCTCCCCGAAGATTGCCTTCCAATTCTGAAACACGATCAAAAAAAGTGAGGGCTTCCTCAATCTCACCCTGGATGGCGTGATATTTTGCAATTCGTACCAGGGACCATGCCTGGGCCCAGGTGGCTACACCGGGGGCATTCGCAGCTTGTTTATAGTACTCCAAGGCCTGCTCATGCTGTTCAGTTTGAGAAGCGATCTGAGCCAAGTAAAAGTAGGCAACACCGTTATAAGGATCATCCAACACGATTTCCTGGAGAATTATCTTTGCAGATTGGAATTCTCTATTGGAGAGAAGCACAGCTGCCTCGTTTAACAGAGAATTCAAGCGGTTGAGCCGGGCAATTTTATCGATCTCTTTTTGTTGCGCTTCCCATTCTTTTTGTTGTGTCTCTTCAATTTTATTTTCCAGAGCTACAATCTCTCTTTCATCTCGCTCAATAATAGTTCCTTCTAGATTGTCCAGGAGTACTTCCACATAGGCTGGAAAGGCAATCATTTCTGTATCCAGTTCGTAACGTTTAAGTCCTCGACTGAAATAGGGTGCGAAGATCAATCCTTGTCGGAAAAGTCTTGCCAATTCTCGATCAGTGTGCTCGGGGTCGTGAAGTCTTAAGAGGACGCTTTCAATCAGAGATTCGGCCACCAGAAGGAAAAATTTGTTTCGAAATTGTGGTTTAAGCTGGGGTTGGGCATGAGCAATATCCAGTACGTCACCGTGTTCAATCAGGGTCATTCCAAACTTTTCAATTAACGGGTCAATCAGAAAATGGAGGTATTCGTGCTGTATTTGACGATAGTTCTCGGAAGCGTTGTCCGTAGGTCCTACAACAACGTAATAAACAAGATCGAGGTTACGGACATTAACAACTGCTTTAGCATTCAGCAGGTCCGGGATCAAGATGATTTGCCGATCAAGAACTACACGGGATGGAATTCTGAAATAACGTAAGGTTTGTGCTATTAAGTCTCTAGTGAGTATTCGATAGGAAGCCAGTTCTTCTTCATAGACGGGTTGTTGGCTATGCCAGAGCGATTCGATATCTGCTTCCTGATAGAACCGTGTCACAAGCTTCTCAAATCCTAAGACCTCCTTTACATCTTCTGGTAGTTCTGTTTCCTGCACCGTCACTTGGAAATCGGGAGGACTGGAAAGTAAGAGTGCCAGGGAGGTATATGCGATCTGTTGATCGTGGTCATCCGCTTTCAGGTTATGGTTACGATAGAAGGTCTGCAGCTCTTCCAGGAGACCGGGATCGATTTTCTTAATTTTCTCCCGAATTAATTGGCGTGTTTGAGAAATCTCTCTGCCTGGGGTTTCGTAGTTAAATCCAGCTGCATTGAGTGTAGCCATCACTGCGAAGACACGAACGTCTGCAGTGAAATTAATGTTGGCAAGATCCTCCGTGGTGTCTATATTCTGAGTCCAAACAACTGACAACTGGCAGTTGAGGAATAAGAATAGGCAGGTAACTAGGATCGATCTTGTTGTCAGATGAGTCATGTGCAGAAAAATGAGGAGTCTATTCTAGCACCAATGGTACTATACATTCCACGCCAGTCTATTCAAGATTTGAAAGGGTTAGCTCTGTGTTTCTAATTGTGGAACCAAGTTTCTTTTTGTGAAATGAGAAAATTTAGAACTGACACAGTTTTATCTAAAATGGTCGAACCCATCGGGTTCACATCTCTCTCTCTTGCCGGATTGGGTCAAATACACAGCCGGCTCTCCTGACGACAAGGCACCAATCACCCGGAAAGCAGGGAAATTAGAAGGATATATTGACTCTAGGCGGCCCAACTGCTCTTGGGAAGCGGTAGCAAGGAGAGCGTAATCTTCCCCACCATTAAGGGCTGCTTCTAGAGCTGTAGTTTGCCCCCATCCCTTTTCTGGAATGGGGAGATGGCTGACCTCAATTTCTGCTGTTAATTCATTTTGGCGACCAATACTGAGCAAGTCCGAACAAAGCCCATCACTCACGTCAATCATTGAGTTCACAAGCCTATTTTCACTCAACCAAATTCCAACCTCGACGAGAGGCTGGGGTAGTAGATGCGCCTTTAGGCATTGGGCACGAAACGTATCTCCAGCCCAATTAATTAGGGTATCTTCGTGGGCCATTGTTGCTAACAAGGTGCAATCTTCGCCCTGGAGCATTTCCAGTCCCAGTCGGGAGAATCCGACGTCACCGATCAGGATCAAGGCATCTTGGTCCTGTGCTTTGGATCTCAAAATAGGAACGCCCCTTTGAAAGTTACCTAAAACTGTCACATTAACCACGACTGTTTCACTGTGTGACAGGTCTCCGCCAATAAGTGGAATTTTCCACCACGCTCCATCTTTTAGAAACCCCCGCATGAAAGCGCGGAAATACTCCTTTTTTAGATCAGTGGGCAGTCCAAGACTAAGCAAGCAGGCATATGGAGTAGCCCCCATGGCAGCAAGGTCGCTAAGATTGACCCTCAGTGATTTTTGGCCCAGAAAAGTAGGGCTGGTAGAGTGTTGTTGGAAGTGAACGTTCTCCAACAACATGTCCGTTGTCACTGCGAGCTGGGACATTTTATGGGGAGTAAAAACCGCACAATCATCTCCTATAGATTGGATGAGGGATTCAGGAAGATCCTGAGAATGGTGACGGATCCAATCGATTAGATCAAGTTCGCACGGATCATTCGAGTTCATGGCACCAGCTACTCAAGAATTTGATTGATCTCCATCATAAATTCTCTCAGGTCCTTAAATTCATGGCAAACTGATGCGAAGCGCACGTAGGCAATTTTGTCGATTTTTTTCAGGCACTTCATAGTGTATGCACCAATTTCCTGAGAGGTGAGTTCGCGGTCTGGCGTTTCCAGGAAACGTTGCTCTACGGCTTCCACAATCTCTTCCAACTTGTGGGTAGGTACTGGTCGTTTCTCAGAAGCTTTTGACAAACCCAACATTAGTTTAGAGCGTTCAAATCGTTCTCTTAATCCACCTTTTTTAACAACAATAAGGTGGATCTCTTCGATGCGTTCGTAGGTAGTTAAACGGCGGCCACAACCAAGACATTCGCGTCGGCGACGAATCGTGTTTCCCTTTCGAGATTTCCGTGAATCGACGACTCGATCTTTACCGTGACCGCAGAATTGGCAACGCATACCAAACTAATACCACTTGATTTGCAAATAATGCTACAAAATTTAGCACTAAGATGAAAGAATGGCCACCTTTTGTTACAGGGCTGTGTGGATAGAGGAGGTTAGAATTTGCGTACAGAACCAACTCGGAAGTTGTTGATTGCTTGTGCCTTGGAGAAAGAGTCTTCCGCGTTGCGCCAACGCCTGAAATTAGATTGCGAGTTCCTTGTTACTGGATTGGGAGCCGCTCGGACAAGAGATGCTCTAGAAAACCACTTCAGATTACATGTTCCCTCACTCTTTGTTTTCACAGGGAATGCTGGCCAGTTGGATCCGAACTTAACAGTAGGACAAGTTATAGTTCCAGAGAAATGGTGCAAAGAAGATGGTTCCTGTTGCTCTGTAGATGCCGGTATTCTCTCCGCATTTCGAGACGCTGGGGATACTAGGATCTTCGGACGTGGCTTGACCGTATCTTCACCAGTTGTGAGGGCAAAAGCACGAAGGGCTCTGTACCACAAATTCAAAGCACGTGTATGCGACATGGAAAGCGCTATTGCTCTTGAAGTAGCGCGTGAGTACTCTGTTCCCTGCCTTGCTCCCAAAATTATTTCCGATACGGCCGATTCTGGACTGTCTTCATTTTGGACAAACTTCAATCAAAACATGGATATATTGGCACAGCATATTGAGGATCTGATTAGTTGTGCATTGCATCCAGCCTAACTTTTCAACAATAGGAAGTACTCCTGGTTGCCCTTCCGGCCTTTCAGAGGCGAGGGTATTTCATTAAGTAAGACCAAACCTTTGTTTGTAGCGTGCTCCCGTACACGATCAACAATTTTTCTTTGCAGTCGCTGATCGCGGACAATTCCTCCGGATCCTACTTCATTACGGTAAGCTTCAAACTGTGGTTTTACCAGAGCAATAATCTTTGCCGACGGGAAGAGCTTGAGGCGTGGAAAGATCAGTTTTAGTGAGATAAAAGCGATGTCGATAACAATCAGATCTACGGGGTTGTTGATTATTGAAGGGGTGAGGAAACGTGCATTGGTAGAGTCGTGAACTACAATTCTCGGATCCCGTTGTAAGTTCCAGTGAAGCTGTCCAGAGCCGACATCGATAGCGTAGACTTTGCGTGCTCCGTGTTGTAACAGGCAATCAGTGAATCCTCCAGTTGAAGCCCCTAAATCCAGACAGACTGTCCCTTCCACTTGAATATTGAAATTCTGTAAGGCCGCTTCAAGTTTGATGCCTCCTCGGGAAACATATTGATTGTTATCGGATTTGATGCGTATCGTGGAAGTTCGTCCAACCTGAATGCCCGGTTTATCTAACCTTTGTTCATCAACCAGAACTACCCCACTTAGGATAAGAGCTGTGGCGTGTTTGATGTTTTTAGCCATTCTCCTTTCGACTAAAAGAACATCCAGTCGCATTTGTTTTTTCGTACTATGGGTCATGTCTTTGAGACGTCCCTTTGGGTAGGTCTCTAGATCCTTCGGACAGAAATAAATCGACCGAGTTGCTTTAGAATCTTTCCTTCCGAACCTAGGAAGCTGAGTTGGTGAATCGCTCGTTCTACTAATTCGGCAGCCATTTCCCGGCTCTTCTCCAGGCCAAAGAGTGTAGGGTAGGTTGCTTTTTGACGGAGTATGTCCTTGCTTGGCGTTTCGGTAGATTTTCCAGAAGGGTCCTCAGCATCCAAGATGTCATCTACAATTTGAAAGGCGAGGCCTATGCTGGAACCGTAGGCTTGTAACCTCGCATAGTCTTCCTGGGAAGCTTTCGAGAGGAGCGCCGCCGAGGAAACTGAGACCGAAATCAGAGCTCCTGTTTTGGCTTCATGAATTTGTTGGAGGGTCTCGTGTGAGAATGATTTTCCCTGGCTGGCAAGATCCATGGCCTGTCCCCCCAGCATACCCTGCGTAGTACCGGTAGCTTCACAGATCTGTCGGATCACTGAGACGATGATATCGCTTTCCAGAGGAATTTGGACAAGTAAATTGAAGGCATGGGTGAGGAGGCCATTTCCGGCCAGAATGGCAATGCCTTCACCAAATTTTTTGTGGGTGCTCGGCTGACCTCTGCGGTAGTCATCGTCATCCATGGCCGGAAGGTCATCATGAATCAGGGAGTAGGTATGAATCATCTCTAGAGCACAAGCCAGATAAATGAGTTGCTCTGGATCCCCCCCCAGTGCTTCTCCGGTGGCAAGGGCAAGAATAGGGCGGATTCTTTTTCCATGGGCAAAGATGCTGTAGTGCATTGCCTCATGGAGTACTTTCGGGCTGGTATGAATTGGGGGCAGAAAATCATCCAGGCGCCGTGTGACGGTTTGTTGATGGAGACTTATATATTCCTGGATTGGGAGTCTATTATTCCCAGTCGGCGTCATTTTGAGCGTCAAGTGTCGCTCTCTCCCCCCTGGTGAAAAGACTCTTTGTGTAGTTGGCCCTCTTTATTTTTCAGCAGAATCTCAACCTTCCGTTCTGCTTCGTCCAGCTTGCCGTTGCAGAATTGGGAGATTTTAACGCCCTCCTCGAAAAGTTTCAGGGCCTCTTCGAGTGCTAGTTCTCCCTTTTCTAATTTTTCCACAATGCTTTCAAGACGGGTTAAAGCATTTTCGAAATCTTTATATTCCATAATGGTTAGATCTTCTTGGCCTGAAATGGTCCGCGTTCTGCACGGATGTTTATCAGGTCGCCTTTCTTGAGTTGATTTGGATCGCGGACAATAGCACGGTTTTTAGTAGTGACGATAGAATAGCCTCTCTCCAAAACAGAAAGTGGGGAGTAAGCTTGTAGTTGGGCACTACGGGTAGACAGTATGTGTTTTTTTGATTGAATATAAAACTGAATTTGTTTCTCAAGTAGTTGTTCTTGTTGAGAAAGTTCATTACGAGTTGCATGGAACATAGAAGGAAGAATCTTTGTCAGCCTCAACTGGAGTTCATCAAGGCGTTGTAAAAAAAATTTCAACCTGCTCTCGGCGTCCACAAAAGCACGACTGGACGCGAGTACGCGCAACTTCTCGCGTCTGTTTTTGAGGTTGAGACGGATGGCTTGAGCAGAGCGCTGAGTCAGGTGTTCTATTGCTTTGGCTAGTTCTTCTCGTGCTCCCGAAACAATTTCAGCTGCAGCAGACGGGGTAGGCGCTCTCAAGTCAGCTACGAAGTCGGCAATGGTGAAATCAGTTTCATGTCCAATGGCTGAAATTACTGGGACATGGGAACTGGAAATAGCACGGGCAAGATCTTCTTCGTTGAATGACCAGAGGTCCTCGAGAGAGCCGCCTCCGCGTGCCAGAATAACAACATCAACATTTTCATTTGCATTGAAGTATTGAATTCCCTGGATTATTTCGCATGTGGCTTTTGCCCCCTGAACTTTGGATGGGAATATCAGAATATTTAGTCGATCATTTCGTCGCCACAAGACTTTAAGAATGTCCTGAATGGCAGCACCTGTAGGGGAGGTCACAATACCGATTTTGGAAGGCAAAAGTGGTAGTGGTTTTTTGTGCTTCGAATCAAATAGACCTTCCGACTCAAGACGAGTTTTTAGTTGTTCGAAAGCTAGTTGGAGAGCTCCGGGGCCTAATGGTTCTATCGTGTTTGCGATCAATTGGAACTCTCCTCGAGGGGGATAGACGGAGACCGATCCACGGACGATAACGTCCATTCCATCCTCGGGATTAAACTTCAGGAGTCGATTCTGTGATCGAAAACAAACGGATTTGATTTGTGCTTTATTGTCTTTAAGTGTGAAATATTGGTGGCCAGAGCGGGGAGTAACAAAATTAGAGATTTCACCCTGAACCCAGATGTCTCTAAAATTAGTTTCAAGCTGTGTTTTGACATCGTGAACAATTTGGGATACAGAGAGGATTGTCCGTTCTTCAAACAGACTCAAATTTCGTTGTTGCATTCTATTTCAGTAAGCATCCCATTGATAGATAAGATGTCCATCCAGGTCCATGATACGTACTGTAGGTAGGCGTCCTGGGCAAATTCCTTCCCCCACAAGTACTTCGTCCCTGCCGTCTCCATTTAGATCAATAGCGCTCAGGTTTCCTCCACATGCGGCGGGGTCTTCATGGATCAAAAAATTATATAGTTCGTGTCCTAACCTGTCAAAAACCTTAAGATCCGCCTGATAGCCACTGAGGGGCCCTGGCAAACTAGCCAGGGCTTCTGAATCATCTGCTAGGCGGATGCGTGAAACACTAAGTCCATAAGTAGTGCCGTAGGTGTCCCATTGGTCGAAGGATTTGGTTGGTTCTTGAAAGAGCGTGATGTGCGAGGGGTTGGTAGAAATTGGCGTGCCCCATAGAACAACGGTCTTTTCTCCACGGATATCTTCAAGGATTAGTGCCCGGATACTATTTTGGAATTTCAATTCTCCAAAACTCCAACTCTGAATTAGTTTCCCCTCCGGTGAGTACTCCATCACCTTGGCAGAATGGCCTGGTGCGGGCCCAGGAGTAACAACGATACTGTTGTTGCCAATGGCAATGCCTGCTCCATAGCCGTTGGAGGTTGCTCTGAATTCGGAAAGGCGTTTTCCTGACCTGTCAAATACACGGATCAAAGCGGGATTTCCTGGCGCAGGTCCAGGAGTCACTACAATTTCATCACCTTCCTGGTAGCCCAAATCTCCAACGGCTATGTTTCCGCTGAATTCATAGTCATCAAAGGCTACCCATTCGGTCAGCAAGGTCCCATTGGGCCTAAAAAGGCGTACTAACGAAGGGTGTCTTCTGTCATGGCCGGGCAAAGTAGCGATGAAGGGTTCCCCTGTTCCATCATAACCTGAGGCAACCAGAACCCCATCGCCAAAAGATTCGTAACGATGACCAGGTTGACCAATTTGGAATTGGTTGAAGAGACTGAATTTGAAAAACACCAGTGCCAGGGACACCAAGAGGGTGTGTGAGATAGAGATGGCAAATAGATTGGGAATTCTCTGAAAAAGCCAGCACCAGAGTAGCCCCCCGAGGAGAGTCGCCACCACTAGCGGAAGATTAGGTAAATGCAATGCAGCAAATAAAATGGAGGCGCAGATTAGGGCTAAAATGGGATGGGGGATTATGTTTTGGAAGCGACGAAATAGAAAGTTCTGGAGACAATGTTGTTGAATGAGAGCCCAGGGGAGGTAGATGAGTAAGTCTCCCCAGCGTTCTAGATGGTATTTTCCATTCAGAGTTGCAGCTATTAATAACAAGAGCATGCCTAATCCCGTGACGGGCAAGACAAGCCGTAAGGCGTGAGTGAAATTGTCGATTCGAATGCCCAACTCAGAGAGAGAATCTCCGAAATACCAGTGATTGCCAATTATGATGAGGACGACTCCGCCCATAGTGACTGTGAGGTAGGTACTATGGAGGTATTCGAAGCGCCCCCACCACAAATAGCCAAAGATGAGGAAGGAAGCACCGGTGAGGGAAAGAAACGCTGAGACCCCATGTTTGATAGTTGAAGTATGCTTCAAAACGTAACGTAGGGTACTTCTGTAACCGACTGAGTGCAAGGCTAACTAGAAACGCTCATATGATGGAATGAAAGGATCACTGTTGCTCACGGCATTTTTAAACTATGATGGACAAATGGCATGGTTCAGGCGGGATAAACCTTCTGTTCAGACTTCTGCTGAGGAAGTGAGGGATATCAAGACTGAAGGACTTTTCACTAAGTGTCCAGATTGCAATAATTTTATTTGGCAAAAGGATATGGAAGGTTTACTGCACGTTTGTCCCAAATGTGATTATCATTTTAGGCTCACTGCTCACAAGCGTCTTGAGTTGATGATGGACGATGGCCAGGTGGATGAATTTAATGCCCATTTAAGATCTTCAGATCCACTTCAATTTGTCGACACAAAGGATTACCGCAATCGTTTGGATGAGGCCATCGAGTCCACAGGTGTCAATGAGGCAGTGGTAAGTGTTACGGGATCTATAAGAGGGCACAAGGTGATTTGTGCAGCTATGGAGTATGGCTTTATTGGGGGAAGCATGGGGTCGGTAGTCGGAGAGAAGATTACCAGAGCGATTGAAAAGTCTCTTCAGGAACAGAAACCTCTAATCATTGTTTCCGCCAGCGGTGGTGCTCGGATGATGGAAGGAGTACTTTCACTTATGCAGATGGCCAAGATCAGCACTGCCCTAGCACAATTGCACCGGGATCGCATCCCCTATATCTCAGTGCTTACTGATCCGACTACTGGTGGCGTTACAGCTAGTTTTGCTATGTTAGGAGACCTAAATATCGCTGAGCCAAAAGCCCTTATAGGATTTGCCGGTCCTCGGGTGATTGAGCAAACCATTCGACAGAAATTGCCCGATGGGTTTCAGCGAAGTGAATTTTTGCTGGAATGTGGAATGCTTGATGCTGTCGTTCCACGAAAAGAGCTTTGTAATTTTATTGCAGACTGGCTTGTGTTTATGAGTAATGGGAAGTCCTGACTGTTAACTGATTGATTGTGGTTCAATTTTTGTGCTCTTGCACTGAATCCATTTCGCTGTCCTGATTGCCTGTGCTCAAGCACGTCAACCTTCTGTCTTTTGTTTGATTCTCGTAAACTAAACCCACATGAACTACGATGAATGCCTTGCCTATCTCGATCGGGTTGGCAGTGAAGTATTGACTATGAAGTTCGGCTTGGAGACCACTCGAGAACTTCTGAAGTTTTTAGGTGATCCCCATTTAGAATATGCATCTATTTTGATTGCAGGCACCAACGGTAAGGGGTCAGTCGCCTGTTTTCTAGATTCTGTGTGTGTCACCTCTGGGATCCGGAGCGGAGTCTATACTTCCCCCCACCTCATCAAGCCTGAGGAGCGCATTGTTGTGGATGGTCTACCTGTTACATCCCAAGTCTTTGCGAACTGTATAACCCGAGTTGCTGAGGCTGTGAATTGTCTGCAACTACCTTCAAATCCAACGTATTTTGAGATTTTGACCGCTACTGCATTTCTTTGTTTTGCTGAGCACGACGTGGAACTTGCCATTCTAGAGGTGGGCATGGGGGGACGTCTGGACAGTACCAATGTGGTAAATCCTGTCCTTTCCATCTTGACACCTGTTGGCCTTGATCACCAAATGTTTTTGGGCAATAGCCTTGAAGCCGTAGCGACTGAGAAGGCCGGCATTCTCCATGAAACCGGCCTAGCATTGATGGGCCTACAGAGATCCGAGGTAAGACGGGTATTTGTGCGTGAAGCAACTAGGAAGCGGGTGAAACTTTTACAATTGGACTCCTCAGACATCCAGTACAAATCTTCCACTGCTGGGAAGTATACTTTTGAATTCCACGGCACAGAGTATGAGCTCTCCATGTGTGGCTGTCATCAGATTGAGAATGCGTCACTGGCCAGTCAGGCATTTGAACTGCTGTCTAGTTGTGGAATTTCAGTTTCCAAAGCCTTGCTGACACAGGGAATTGAAAAAGCCTGTTGTGACGGGAGGATACAGATCTTGAGTCATGATCCAATAATTGTTTTAGATGGGGCGCACAATTCTGATGCTGTCAACAATTTAGTCCAGTTTTTGACCGAGCACACCCAAGAGCCTCGAACGTTAATCTTCAGTATGATGAAAGACAAAGATATGACCCCGGTGGGAGAACTTGTGATGGCCTGTTTTCAGGACATCTATCTTACTTCTATGAGCTCTGATCGAGTTGCCTCGATTAGAGAAATGAACGGACTTTTCCCCTCAGGTATACCAGTAGCAGATCCTTTGGTTGCCTACTCTAGAGCTCTGAATACTTCGGCTAAGACGGTTGTTGTTGCTGGCTCTTTTTACTTGGTCGGGGAAATTCTTAAGAATTTTGAGTAATAGAGTTGGAG
>JAYZCG010000045.1:0-48469 GCA_036338435.1 Acidobacteriota bacterium | reverse complement strand
ATGACAAACAACAACCGTGGAGCTGTGATTATTGAACAAAACGACAAAAGAAATTAAACAAACGGGTGCTGAAAAAATCCGTTGGGATTTAACAGATCTCTATCCTGATATCAAAACACTAGAAGAGGACCTTCAAAAAATTGATGTCATAGCAGAATCCTTTAGTCAACGATATCGAGATCTAGTACCTTCTTTGGATGCCACAGATCTCAGCCTTGCTCTCAAAGAATTTGAAACAATCCATGAGAGTCTAGGTCAGGCCCACACCTACGCCTATCTCATGTGGTGTACTGACATGGAAGACCCCGAGAAAGGGGCCCTACTCCAGAAGGTCAGGGAAATAGGCAACCAAATCCAACAAAAAATCATTTTCTTCGAACTGGAGTGGATCCAAATAGAAGATGAAGTGAGCGAGAAACTTCTCAAGAGCCCCCAGCTTAATTCCTATCGTCACTATCTTGAGGTGGAACGCTTAAAAAAAACACACATTCTGAATGAACAAGAAGAAAAGATTTTATCTGAAAAATCTATGACGGGACGTCAGGCGTGGAATCGACTTTTCGATGAAACTATGGGATCTGCTCGATTTTTACTTGATGGTCAACAGTTCACTGTACAGGAGATACTTGCCAAGCTGCACAGCCCAAAGGGAGAAATACGAAAAGCGGCAGCCCAATCTTTGACCGATGGTTTACAAGATCATCTCCATGCACTGACCTTTATCTTCAACGTCATTTTGGCGGACAAAACTTCTGATGACCGCCTGCGAAACTATCCGAACTGGCTTTCCAGCCGTAATCTTGCTAATGAAGTCTCTACTGAAATGGTTCAATCTCTGATTGAAGCTGTTTCGGGACGCTATGATCTTGTAGCACGCTACTATAAATTGAAACGGAAACTACTGGGACTTGAAATCCTCAATGACTATGATCGATACGCTCCCTTACAAGAGGGGCAGTCTTTTTACCCATGGGATAAATCTAAGAAAATCGTCTTGAAAGCTTTCGGTTCCTTTCATCCCACTATGGAATCCGTAGCAAAGGACTTCTTCGAGCTTAAATGGATTGATGCTCCTATTCAACCTGGAAAGATAGGGGGGGCTTTCAGCCATGGCGCTGTCCCAACTGCCCACCCGTATGTATTGGTGAATTATACTGGTCGTATTCGGGATGTTGCCACCCTGGCACACGAGCTAGGACATGGAGTCCATCAATACCTCTCACGAAAACAAGGGGTATTGCAAGCTAGTACCCCACTGGTTTTGGCAGAAACAGCTTCGACCTTTGGAGAAATGCTAGTCTTCGACAGCCTGGTTGGAGAATCGAAATCCGAGGCTTTGCTCCCTCTGCTTGTCAGTAAAATTGACGACATCATGGCGACTGTATTTAGACAAATATCCCTGAACCGTTTTGAGGATTGTATCCACACCCATCGTCGCAAACATGGTGAGCTTTCCCCTGATCATTTCAGCAAACTGTGGATGGAAACTCAACAGGACATGTTTCAAGACAGCGTTAAGTTAGGAGAACACTACCAAATCTGGTGGAGCTATATTCCTCACTTCATTCATACCCCTGGATACGTTTACGCTTATGCCTTCGGCGAACTGCTAATTTTGTCCCTATATTCTCGCTATCGGAAAATTGGAGATGCCTTTGCTGATCAGTATTTGGATCTATTAGAATCCGGCGGATCCGATTGGCCTCATGTTCTCCTAGGCAAATTGGGTATTGATCTCAACGATGCCAATTTCTGGCAGGAAGGCCTTTCGTCCATTGAAGACATGATTATAAAAGCTGAACAACTAGCTACTCTAGAAAAAAAATGAGAAGCGCAAAACCGCATAATAAGTATTCAGCGACCACTCGCTCTGATGTTGTTGCCCACCGAGGAATGGCCGCCACAAGTCATCCCCTAGCTACCCAGATAGCGGTTACCATTCTCAAACAAGGAGGCAGTGCAGTAGACGCCGCCATTGCTGCCAATGCTGCATTGGGCCTCGTGGAACCAACAGGCTCTGGCATTGGTGGAGATCTATTCGCCCTCGTCTGGATCAATCGGGAACAAAAGCTTTATGGCTTGAATGCCAGTGGTCGCTCCCCGCATTCCCTGACGATTGAGGAATTCAATAGACAAGGTTTGCAGGAGATCCCCCTAATCGGACCCCTATCCGTATCGGTTCCTGGAACTGTCGATGGATGGTTTCAGCTACACGAACGCTTTGGAAAGCTAGAGATTGGAAAACTACTGGAGCCGACCATTTACCACGCGAGACAGGGTTTTCCAGTCACACAAGTCATTTCTAACCTATGGGCAGCAGATGTAGAAAAACTTAAGGATCAGCCAAATTTTTCTTCTACCTTTCTTTTGGAAGGGAAAGCCCCTTCTGAAGGGGATATTTTCTGTAACCCTGATTTAGCAACTACGCTGGAGACCATTGCCAAAGATGGAAGAAATGCCTTCTACCAAGGAACACTAGCAAAAACCATAGATCATTTTTGTGCGCGTGTGGGTTGCTTCCTAAAAGCTCGTGACCTGACTGAACACACCTCGACCTGGGTTGAGCCCGTGTCTACAAACTACCGCGGTTACGAAATATGGGAATTACCTCCCAATAGCCAGGGAATTGCGCCCTTACAAATGTTAAACCTTCTGGAAGCTTTTGACCTACGCTCAATGGGACACAACAGTACTGAGTTTCTTCATCATTTGGTTGAAGCCAAAAAGATCGTCTTTGAAGATCGAGCCAAATTCTATGCTGATCCAGACTTCAACACGATTGCCCTCGCGGAATTAATTTCTAAAGAATATGCTAACGAACGCCGTCAATTGCTAAATCCTAAAAAAGCCTCTTCCTTCATTTGTGCTGGCGATCCTAAACTACAGATTGGTGATACTATTTATCTTACTGTGGCGGATCAACAACAAAACATGGTGTCCCTGATTCAGAGCAATTTCATGGGCTTTGGATCAGGGTTGGTACCGGATGGCTTGGGATTTGGATTGCAAAATAGGGGAGCTCTATTCAATCTTGAGGATAATCACTTCAACAGCTATGCTCCTCACAAACGCCCCTTTCACACTATTATACCAGCGTTTGTAACCCACGAAGAGCAACCCTTTTTAAGCTTTGGTGTCATGGGCGGAGACATGCAACCACAAGGACACGTGCAAATTTTGATTAACATAATTGACTTTGAAATGAATCTCCAGGAGGCTGGGGACAAACCTCGCTTCTACCACCGTGGGTCATCTTCGCCAACAGGACACATCATGACCGATGGGGGACAGCTGGTATTGGAAGTTGGTATTCCAAAGAAGATCCGAAAAAATCTTGAGGCCCGGGGGCATCGCCTAGTCTCCGAGGCTGGTGTATTTGGAGGCTATCAAGCCATTGGATATGATCCCATCAACAAGCTGTATCGAGGAGCCAGCGAATCTCGAAAAGATGGTATAGCCATGGGGTTCTAGAACACTAGACAAATCAAAAAGGTAGTCTCTTCATTTTATGAACATTTTTAAGCGTCAAACCAAGGGGTCGGTGATCTGTCCCGGTTGCCATCGACTGGTCGGTGTCAACGAAGAAAAGTGCTATCACTGTGGACGTCCAAGCCCGGGAATGTGGGGCTACACGTCGGTTCTGCGCCGACTTGGTCAGGATTTCGGCTTTGCCCAAATTGTGATTGGGGGTTGTATCATCCTGTATGTCCTCACACTTTTGGTCTATCCTGCTAATGTTCAGAGTCGCGGCCTCATGTCTTTTCTAGCTCCCAGCCAAACTAGTCTTCTTCTTTTTGGTGCTAGTGGTTCTATCCCACTATTCCAGGCAGGTAGATGGTGGACAGTGATCAGTGCGGCTTGGCTTCACGGAGGACTTCTCCACATCCTCTTCAATATGATGTGGATCCGATCTTTGGCTCCAGTCACGGCCGACACCTATGGTATCGGCCGAACCGTTATCATCTACACGGTTTCATCCATCACTGGCTTCTTCCTCAGCAGTTGGATTGGAATGTTCAGCTTCCTTCCTTGGCCTCTGCGAGGTGCGGAACTCACCGTTGGAGCCTCTGCCCCTATTTTTGGTCTCTTAGGAGCACTAGTGTATTCAGGACGTCGTGGCATAGGCAGCGCTTTGGGTCGACAAGCGCTTCATTTCGCCATTATTCTCGGTGCCTTCGGCCTACTTATGCCTAGTATTGACAACTGGGCACATTTGGGTGGATTTGCCGGGGGCTATTTCGTAGCGCAGTGGCTAGACCCTTTAGAACCTGAACGTACAGACCACCAAATTCTAGCCTTAGCATGCTTTGGACTAGTGATTCTTTCTATTGTCATATCTGTACTCCACGGCCTCCAGTTCATGTAATAACACAAGGTGCTTATAATGATCAGGTACTGGGATAAACTGAGATACAATGGGTTGGGCAGAGTTCCTTAGAAAACAAGAGATTTAAAATGCGCGAAATTAGTAAAGATGTTGAGAGGTGGAAAAAAGAAGGCAAGCAAATTGCAATTGCCACTGTGGTAAAAATATATGGCTCCGCTCCGCGCCCTTTGGGCGCCAAACTGGCCCTCTCTTCAGCTGGTGACATGGCTGGTTCTGTCAGTGGTGGCTGTGTGGAAGGTGCAGTAGCCGAAGAAGCCCTCCAAGTAATAAAAACAGGAACGCCAAAATTAATAAAATTCGGCATTACCGACGAGAAAGCATGGTCAGTTGGACTGACTTGTGGAGGAGAAATTGAAGTGTTTGTAGAGTCTTTTTAAGTGTTTGATCTATTATGTCTAGTCTTTTCAACGAATTGTCCAAGTCCCTAGAGAATCAAAAACTTTTTGCTCTTGCCACCGTAATTAAAGGCAAAGAAATTGGTGGCAAACTTTTAATTTGGCCAGACGGGAAAATCAGTGGGAGCCTGAATTCATCCTATCTTAAAGAACAGATACTTCAACTTGTCAATGGCCTTTTTAAAGAACAAAAATCTCAAAGATTCAAAATTTCTCAGGAAGAAGTGACTGAAATCTTTATCGAAATATTTCCCCCATCACCCCAGCTCATTATCGTGGGTGCTGTACATGTGGCAATTCATCTGATTACTTTTGCTAAGGAATTGGGCTTCCGCACTGTCGTAGTAGATCCCCGGTCGGCCTTTGCCACACCAGAAAGATTTGCCCATGCTGATGAACTCATCGCAAAGTGGCCTCACGAGGCTCTCTCGGCATCAGACTTTAATGAGGGCACCTATCTTGTGGCGTTGAGCCATGATGAAAAACTAGACACCCCGGCCTTGAAATTGGCCCTGGAAAATCCCTGTCGCTACGTCGGTGCACTCGGATCAAAAAAGACCCATGCTAAGCGGATTGCATCTCTGGAAGAAATGGGAATTACTACTGGGCAAATAACTCAAATTCATGCCCCCATTGGACTAGATCTAGGAGGGCGCCGCCCAGAAGAGATTGCTATTGCCGTGATGGCTCAAATTGTGGCCGTACGTAACGGCATACGCAACACATAAACGAGAACGGCCTATACAAAGGTGTAGTTTCGCAGGAGTTTCAGTCCAGCATTCTGTTGTTTTGCGCTACTCTGTAGCCTTTAAGTACTCCAACAAATCAGCATCAGTACTGAGAATCAACGTACTGTTAGGATCTGCTGTCTGCTCCAAGGTTTCCAAACTTTTCACAAAGGCGTAAAAGTCCGTATCCCGTCCATAGGCCTCGGCATAGACTGTGGTCGCCTCCCCATCTGCCTCACCCTCGAGTTGCTGAGCGGTACGGTAGGCTTCAGACTGGATGCGCTTTAGCTCACGTTCGCTCTCTCCCCGGATTCTGGCAGCTTCACCCTCGCCCTCAGATCTGTAACGCTCCGCAATGCGATTACGTTCGGCAATCATCCGAGCAAAAACATCATTCTGAACCTCTGCAACATAATTGATCCGTTTGAACTGAAAATCAATTAGTTCGATTCCTAAATCGGCTGTTCGCTCCTTCGCTCGGGTTACAACCTCCTCGGCGATAGAGCCCCGTCCCTCCTCAATCTCCTCAAGAATTGCGGTCTCCTCTTCGGAATCCATCAACACGTCGTCAGGCTCGCGATTTGTGCTTCGAACGACCTCTACAAGATCATGTCGTGCAACGGCGTTACGAGTTTCACCATCTAGGATGTCATCCAACCTAGACTGGGCTCCCAACTCATCCCGCAAGCGCTCAAAGAATCTGAGAGGGTCACTGATCCTCCAGCGCGCATATGAATCCACCCAGATAAACCTTTTATCCCGAGTGGGAACTTGATTGGCCTCTCCATCCCACTCCAGAAAGCGATTGTCGAAGCTATTCGCTACCTGGACAAAGGGCGTTTTGAAATGAATTCCTGGATCCGTGACAGCTGTCCCCACAGGACGCCCAAACTGAGTAATAATGACCTGCTCGGTCTCATCAATCGTATATATTCCATTAGACGCCACAAAAATGACGGCGACTAAAATCAGCCAATAAGCTGAGGTTAGACTTTTCATTCCACACCTCTCTGGTTTTCTAGAACACCCTTCAAACCCTGCAAAGTATCCAGAGGGATGATCGGATAGACCCCTTCGGCATCCTCATCTATATAGAGTTTGTTTCCCATTATCGGAAGTACCTTTCCCATGGTTTCTAGGTACATGCGGCGACGCGTGACCTTTGGGGCACGACGATAAGCGTCATAAAGAGCCTTGAAGCTAGCAGCATCACCCTCGGCACGATTCACCCTATCCAGAGCATAACCCTGAGCCTGTAAAATAGTCTGCTGTGCTTCCCCTTGGGCTCGTGGGATTACCTTGTTATATTCCCCCCTCGCTTCGTTGATTAATCGATCACGCTGTTGCTGGGCTTGGTTAACTGCATCCCAGGAAGGCTTCACTGGATCGGGAGGATTGACATCCTGTAAAACCACTTGATCGATGGTTATACCGGTTTCATACTGATTAGAAACCTCCTGCAATCTTATCTTAACCTCGGTCTCAATGCCCTGGCGCCCCACTGTCAATACCTCGGTCACTGTTCGGTCACCTACAACTGATCTGACCACCGCTTCTGTCATGTCGCGAAAGGTATCCGTGACGTTGCGAACCTTAAACAAATAACGCTCTGGATCAGAAACCCTATACTGTACAATCCATTCCACCACCGCTACATTTAGGTCCCCAGTCAACATCAAAGACTCCCCACGAAAGTCCTGCTTTGCATAGAGGCTCCTCACACCTGCTTCTACCGTGCGGAATCCAAACTCTTCTTTGAGCTGTCTTTGTACCGGCACCTTGTCCACCGTATCTATAAACGGCAATTTAAATCGAAGACCTGGAGGTCTGGGAGGAGCCACATATTTTCCAAAACGTCTGATAATACCCACTTCTTCTGGCTGGACCTGGTAAAAAGAGCCAAAAACCAGAAGTACACCCAAAATCACCGCTATGACAGTAATAATGAGCTTAGGAGAAATATTAGGCAACTTAACATTTGAAATATCAATAACATCTCTTTCCATGGACTGGATGATACCAGAAATGGGTTCGGAATCCTAAACCGTGCATAAGACCCAACTCCCCAGTTAAAGTCTAAAATGTATAGCAACTAATTCCGTAAGTCTCGAAATGCCTTGCCAGGTGATCAACGGGAAATATCTCTGTTGGAAACAGCACAGTGGTCATCAAGGGCTAGAAGCGGTACTGGGGATGGCGATATCGATCTCATTAACATCCCCCAAAGTGGCAAGTGCATCTCGGAAATCTTGGGATGGCCCGACTGCCAAAATCTGCATTTTATCGGCGTTGAGGCGCTGCTTAGCTACCCTCAAAATATCGGCTTGTGTTACCTTCTCAATGCCTTCCTTAATCTTCTGCAAAAAGTCCAGAGGATATCCGTAATAGGAGTAGGTCATAAGACGATTGACAATCTCTCCTTTAGAATCGAAGTTGAACACAAAGGCATTCAAAAAACTCTCTCGTGCTAATTCCAATTCCTCAGCAGTCACCTCACTCTCGGTCAACTTCGTCACTTCAGTTTTCATAGATTGAATAGCCTGCAACGTTGATTTTGCATGGGTTTGGCACCCAACATAGAACATACCAGGATGCTCATATGCAGCTGAAAAAGAACCGAAGACCGCGTAGGCCAGTCCTTGGCGTGATCTTACTTCCTTGAAAAGACGGCTTGTATAACCACTCCCCAAAATACGGTTCATCAGGCTCAGAGCAAAGTAGTCTGGATCGTTTCGGAGTCCGCCGATGTGCCCCATATAAATATGTGTTTGATTAACGCCCTCCATTGGTATGACATTGATAGTTTGCCTAAATTCATAATGGACTTCGGGTATAGGAATAGATGGGACATCTTGAGTTTTCCAGTCCTGGAATATCTGCTCGATCTTCTGGGACATTTTTGATGCATCAAAATCACCCCAAATCGCTAGCATCGTGTTGTTTGGATGAAAAAATCTTGCATGTAGATCAACCAAATCATCCCGAACAATATTGTCAAGAGTGGCGTATTCCATGTGCCGAGCATAGACGCTATCAGCTCCGTAAATTAACTTTCTGAATTCACGCCCAGCAATCCCATTAGCCCGATCGTTACGACGCGCTATAGCGCTACGCCACTGAAGCTTAGCCAACTCAATCTTCTCCTCGGGAAACGACGGATTCATTAAGATATCGGCTAGAATGGATAAGCCCACATTCAGATCCTTACTTAACACCGACATTGAGGCACTGCCTGAATCCAAACCTATTTGTGTTTCTACGGAGGCTGCTATATTTTCAAGTGCCTCATCTATGGCATCACCTGAACGACTGGCAGTTCCTCCACTCCTCATCACACTGCCGGTAATTGCAGCTAGTCCGATCTTGTTGGCTGGTTCATACATGGACCCTACCCGAATGCGAGCTGACAACCTGATGAGGGGAAGTTCATGGTCTTCCAAAAGGAATAACTGCATACCATTGGACAAAGTGACCTGATCCACTACGGGAATTTGAATATCTCTTAACTCAGGATATGCTAGCTCCGTGTAGTGATTCTGTGCCATGACAGAGTAAAAGCAAAACCAAAGTACTACAAACATGACCCACTGCATTTGAGCAAATACTTTCAGCTTCATTATTTCTTCTCCACGATTAACCTTTTGGTTTCTGGGTTTCAATAGTGGCCACTGTCCGACTGGTAACAACAAAATATTCTTGAGCTACTCGCTGAATATCTTGAGGCGTAACCTGGTCAAGTGCATCTAATTGTCTGAAAAGATTGCGCCAATCACCAGTTACCACTTCGTAAAAGGTAAGCTGTCTGGCAAGACCACGATTCGATGAAAGCGCTCTAATCAAGCTCGCTCGGCTTCTAGTTTTTGCTCTTTCCAACTCAACATTCGAAACTAATTCCGTTTTCAATCGTTCGATTTCAACATCAATTGCTTCGATACACTCCTGATTGGTGTGTCCTCGAGAAGGCACGACAGAAAATGTGAACAAATCAGGATATTTATTTCCTGGAAAACCATGGAATGCAGAGGCTCGAGTAGCTATTTTTTTATTCACCACCAAACTTCGATAGAGGCGTGACATCCTGCCAACTCCTAAAACATCCGAGATTGCATCAAAAACGACCTCGTCGGGGTGGTGAATGCTGGGTTTGTGATACCCGATAAGAACCGAAGGTTGTGCGGAAGTCTTTATCACAACACTGCGCTCTCCCATCTGCGGTGGCTCTACTGTCTCGACTGGCTCTGGCTTAGCACGACTTGGAATTCGCCCAAAATAATTCTGCGCCAAAGAACGCACCTCATCTATGTAAACATCCCCAACAATCGCAATGGTCAGATTAGCCGGCGAATAGTATTTTGTGAAAAATTCCTCAGCTTCTCGTCGAGTCATAGTCTCAATGTCACTCATATGACCTACTACGGGCTCACCATAGGGATGCGCTTTGTAAGCTAATGCTAGGAATTCCTCAAATAAACGACCTCGTGGGGAATTCTCTGTACGAAGGCGACGCTCCTCCATCACTACATTCTTCTCTTTGTAAAATTCACGTAGGACCGGATTCAAAAACCTATCCGATTCCAGAAGCATCCACAACTCTAGCTTATTGGAAGGCAGACTCACGACATAGCGAGTCGCATCGGGTGCCGTACTAGCATTAAGTCCGACGCCTCCTGCACGAACTAACGCCTCCTCAAATTCATCGTGAATCATATACTTAGATGCTTCCTCTTGAGCTTTAAAATAAAGTTTTTCAAGCTCGGCAAGTCTGTCTGGATCAGATCCTTGACGGAGTTCTTTTTTTAAATTGAGAAAAGCCACATCGACTTCCGTCAATGCCTTAGCTTCTTTCTCGTAATCCTTACTCCCCACACTTTTTGATCCCTTAAAGGCCATATGTTCAAATACATGTGCCATCCCCGTAATCCCTTTAACCTCATCGACAGATCCAACATCGGCATAAGTTTGAAAGGACACAACCGGGGCTTCGTGTCGCTCCACAATGATGAACTTGAGACCATTGTCAAGGGTGAATTCGTGGACTTTCTTATCAAAATCACTCAAGCTTTGGCTGGTGGCCAGAACTGACATAATCACAACCATGACCCCAACCTGGATGGTAGTTTCTATATAAGCTTTCATTCCTAGATTTTACACGAGGTGAAGTCCAAAAACCTCCTAATCTTTGAACTTACGCCAATGTTTGTGATTATATTCACACATGAATTTTCTGGTGATTGGGGCTTTCTTTGGATTTAGTGGAGTCGTTGCAGGAGCCTTTGGCACACACGGACTGCGAGGGCACATTTCTCCAGAAATGCTAAATATTTTTGAGATAGGTGTTCGCTATCAAATCTACCATGCCTTAGCCCTACTGGTCACAGGTTTTCTCGCGGATCGATCCCCCTCCTTCTTAATCTTTACAACCGGTTGCCTCTTCATATCAGGGACCATTATTTTTTCCGGAACGCTCTACATCCTAAGTCTGACGAACATTCGATGGTGGGGAGCAATTACTCCACTGGGAGGTTTTGTTTTGTTGGTCGGATGGATTTGTCTGATGTGTAATGCATGGTCTACAACGTCACGTTAACCAGAAAAGATAGAACATGTCTGAAGGTACAGAAATCCACGACGCCTACTGGCGTATATCAGGCTCCGATCTGCTACCTTGGTACTCCTATCCGTAGATCGTGATCGAAAATATTCTGAACTGGCAATAAGCAGGATCGAAATCAAGCTGGCTCAAGGTATGAACAAACCATCCCAACCCATTTCCGTAATAATCCCAACTCTTAACGAAGCTGAATTTATTCGCCTAGCATTAGCCAGCGCACAGTACTCCAAAGGAATTGAGCTCATCGTAGTAGATGGCGGAAGCCAAGACAATACTACCAACGTAGCTAAATCATTGGGGGCCAACGTTATACACTCACCTCCAGGACGAGCCCAACAAATGAATATGGGCGCACGGGCTGCCCAAGGAGAGTTCCTTGTTTTCCTCCATGCTGACACACGTCTTCCTGTCCGATTTGTAGATCACATAAACCATATTCTTGAGACACCCGGCGTAGCGTTAGGAGCTTTTCAACTTCAGATTGACGGATCTTCTCCAGAACTTCGAATTATTGAAAGGGTAGCAAACTGGCGATCTAAATACTTAGGTCTACCCTATGGAGATCAGGCTATATTTATTAAAAAAAATATTTTCAACCAAGTTGGTGGCTTTCCGGAGCTCCCCATCATGGAAGATTTTCAACTCGTGCGCAAAGTTCGCCGTCATGGACAAGTAAGTATTGCTCCTGCACCGGCTTTAACTTCGCAACGCCGCTGGCAGAATGTGGGCCCATTACGCGTCACATTCATCAATCAAATGGTACTCCTGGGGTTCTTTCTAGGTGTAGACCCTACCCGGTTGGCCCGCTGGTATGGAAACAAGCAGTGTTAAAATTTGTACTCCAACCAACCCAAAAATAGGAGAAAATCGAGCTAGACTTAAATACCCATGGGCATTTTATAATTCATAATTCGATGAACCCTACTTGACCCTTTACTGCCCTTTCCACATCTCCTCATCAGACTCTACAAGACAATTACAATAAAAAAATGGATTAACATTATTTGTGCCACTAAAATTCTTAGAAAAGGAAAACATGATGAGACGAATTGCCATCTTGAGTCTAACCCTGGCCCTTATAGTTGTTATCCTAATAGCCATTACCGTAGGGATTGGTTATGCCCTCATTTCCAGGGCACCGATCCAGATTGAAGAAGGTGCAGTCTTGGAAATTCGTCTAAGTGGGACTCTGGATGAGCTACCCAGACACGATGTTATGGCACAGTTTCTAGGATTCGAAACCATGAGTTTGTGGGAAATAGGAAAGGTACTCCAATATGCAGCCCAGGACAAGATGATCTCCGGGGTTTATCTGCAAATCCATTCTTTAAACCTGAGTTGGGCACAAATCGAAGAACTGCGCGATTACATGAAAGATTTTCGTAACTCCAAGAAGCCTCTTCATGCCTTTCTTGCACTTGACATGGTGAGAGATCCGGAACTTTATCTAGCCACAGCGGCAGATTCCATCACCTTGAATCCTGATGCAGGATTTCTGGTTAATGGTCTCCTAGCCGAAGTAACCTTTTACAAGAAAACTATGGAAAAGCTTGGGATCAAACCAGAATTTATTCAATTCAAAGAATACAAGAGTCCCGAGCCCCTCTCCAGGAACAGTATGACCCCCGAAATTCGAGAAATGTATAAGTCCATTTTGGAGGATATCCAAAGTCGCTTAGTTTCTGCTATATCCGAGGATCGAAATGTGAGTGAAGAAAGTATCAAAGAAGTTTTTCGAAGTGGAGTTTCCTCCAGCACAAAGGCTGTGGAGAAACATCTAATTGACACCCTCGGATATGAAAACGAAGTCCATAGCAAGTTCATCAGTGACCACGTAAAGAAATACCATGGTGTCATGGCCAAGCATTATCTAAAACTTGCGGAGGACCAATTCACAACTCGATCCGAGTACAAGATTGCTCTCGTAGGAGGTCTAGGAGCCATTACTTCAGGCAATAGTGATCCCTTCTCAGCAACAATGGGAGGAATGACGACCGCCTCTCATCTACGTAAGATACGGGCCAATGAAGACTTCAAAGGCGTTATCTTCCGGGTGGACAGTCCAGGTGGATCTGCAGTCGGATCGGATATGATCTGGAATGAAATCATTCTGCTCGAAGAGGAAGGCAAACCAGTAGTGGTATCCATGTCAGGCGTAGCCGGCTCTGGGGGTTATTACATCTCAATGGCAGCTCGAAAGATCATTAGTCATCCGTCCACCATTACCGGGTCGATTGGTGTTATTTTTGGGAAATTCAACATGGAAAATCTCTACGAGTGGTTGGGAATCACAGTGGATCAGGTAAAAACTTCACCTAATGCCGATATTTTATCCACTCACACTTCACTGAATGAAGAGCACCGTAAAAATGTGGAGTCATGGATGGAAAATATCTATAAAAATTTTGTTGGCAAAGCTTCCGAAGGTAGGCAGATACCTTATGACATCTTGGAGCCACTGGCTCGAGGTCGGATCTACACTGGCGTCCAGGCAAAAAATCTTGCGCTGGTAGATGAACTAGGAGGAATGCAAACGGCTGTCAAACATATGAAAGAGGCGTTAGCATTAAAGAAAGAAGATCCGGTTGAAATAGTTCTATATCCCCGTTCTAAGACTTTATGGGAACAACTGATCAGTGGAGATCTGCTCCAGATCCGCAAGACACCTTCAATCACTCAATGGCTCCAAGAACAACTTCCGTTCTTGTCGAATCCAACCCCCCGAATGCTCATGCCCGAGGCAACTATCTACTAACTGACAGGTTGTTTAAACAACCCAGTGCATTTGACATTCAAATTGCACGGAAGCCAGACTACTCACATAGGATATTGTCAATCAAGCGAGCCGAACCAATCCGTATAGCACCACAAACTCTGACCGGCCCGGTAACCTCGTTGACTGGTTGCATCTGTTCCGGATCCACTAGATCGAGATACTCAACATCTACTAGTGAATCTTCCTCCAGGACTCGTCTCACTTCTCCCAAAATAGACTGGATATCTGTTTTGCCCGCCGCAATCTGTTCTCTAGCAATTTGGAGGGCACAATAAAGAACAGGAGCAGTTTCTCTTGCCTTTGGGTCAAGATACTGGTTGCGTGAACTCATGGCCAACCCATCTGGCTCACGAACTGTTGGGACAGAAACAATCTCCACCTGGAGATTCAGATCATGCACCATGCAACGAACGATCGCTAATTGCTGGGCATCCTTTTCGCCGAAGTATGCCCGATCAGGCTGAACGATGTTAAATAGTTTAAGGACAATGGTCGAAACCCCTTTGAAATGGCCCTCACGATGTGCTCCACAGAGGTGGTCCCCAAGCTTTTCCACCTCAACAAATGTTAACGGCTTACCTGCATCCATCTCCTCCACACTCGGCGCAAACACGATGTCTACCCCCAATGCTTTACAGTGAGCTAGATCAGTCTTCAATGTTTGAGGATAGGTTTGGAAATCTTCTCCTGGTCCGAACTGATGCGGATTGACAAAAATACTTACCACAACACAGTCACAGTCCCTGCGAGCTTCTCTGATAAGATGTAAATGCCCATCATGGAAGGCACCCATAGTCGGCACTAGCCCTACGATGTCTTGGGACGAACATACAGGTCCAAGTTTTTCTCTAATGGCATCTACACTCTCCGCTACGGACATGCTCATTTAGAATTCGCCTTGATTTCTCCATCAAAAAAATGTTCCTTGGATGGAAAATTGCCAGCCTGCACATCAGCTACATAGGCCGCAACTGCCTTCTTTAGTTCCGTTCCAAGCTGTGCATACTGTTTAACAAAGTTTGGAGTGTTATCTTGAGATAATCCAAATACATCGTGGCTCACCAGAACCTGGCCATCACAATGAGGTCCAGCACCAATACCAATAGTCGGGATAGAAAGCTGGGACGTTACTTGCAAAGCCACGTTAGCCGGGATGGACTCCAAAACGATAGAAAAAGCTCCTGCCTCCTCTAAAATTTTTGCATCCTCTAACAGTCGTTCGACATCTTCTTGATTCTTGGCCTGAATGCGGAACCCACCCAACTGATGAACTGACTGAGGTAAAAGACCGAGATGCCCCATTACTGGAATTCCCACATCCACTAGACGATGTACCACATCTGCCATTACTTTGCCGCCTTCGATCTTCACGGCTGACACACCACCCTCTTGAATTAGACGTCCTGCATTTCTAACAGCTTCAGAAATACTAACCTGATAACTGAGAAACGGCATATCAGCAATTACGAAGGCCCGCTGCGCACCACGGCTAACGGCCTGACTGTGGTGAATCATCATCTCAAGAGTTACGGGTAAGGTGGTCTCATAGCCCAGCAGAACCATCCCTACAGAATCACCAACCAGTAGTATGTCAATACCAGCTTCATCCAGGAGCTTCGCAAAAAGATAATCATAGGCAGTCAACATTGTTAGTTTTTCACCCTGTTGCTTCTTCTTGACCAAATCAGGAATTCGCAGACAATTCATTGATTTTCCCTTTCACTTTGTTTCCCTTAACAACTCTTGAACCTGGCTAGCATCTGCATCACCTAATCCCTGCTGGCAAGCTACTTGAACTGCATACATTCCAACCGAACGATACAATTGTTCAATGCACGGAGGAAGTAAAGCCAACTCTTGCAAATGAAGTTCTAAAGTCTTCAGATCACCCCGCTGAATCGGCCCTGTAAGTGCTTCTTTCGGCCGCTCCAAAGCATTCTCCACACTTGCCTTAATCAACGGTGTCAAGGCACGCCGGGCAGTCTCAGATTCCACACCAGCAACTCCCATGGCATGAACTGCCGCATTAATCAGTGCAACTATGTAGTTGCTCGCCATGATCGCAGCCACATGATATACCGGCTTCTTTCCTGGAACGATACGGATAATCTCACCTCGTAGCAAGTGTACTATCTGTGTAGCCCACTCAGCGGCCCTTCCAACGCCTGTAATTAAAAAAGCTGATCCAGGAAGGTTCTGAAAACCCTGCTCAGGAGTTGCAATCGTCTGCAATGGATGAAGTCCAGCGCACGAGTTTCCCTGTCCAATGAGTGAGGCCAATACATTGACCCCATAAATACCCGAAGTGTGCAGTACAGTTCCGTCTCTAAAATCATTTGAAAAAATTCTCGCAACATGCTCGATGGCATCATCTGAAACAGCTATTAGCAAGCTGCGGACTTGCTTGCTAAGCTCCTCATAGGTAACGGTTTGAACAGCACTACCTATGAATGAGGCGGCAGCACTTGCTCGGGAGGGATCGCGACTAGCCACGGCAACAACCCGATGCCCTCGATCATTGAGTAGCTTTCCAAAAGACCGAGCAACTCGTCCCGCCCCTGCTATTCCAAACTCTGTACTTGGCCCATTAGCCCCAAAGGTCAAATTATTCACCATCCATTACACAAAAATCGTAGAGGAACCCCAGTTAGAATTATATCTAATCAGACACGATTCGGGTCACTAAAAGACAAGTCGATATAGCTGGATACTAGGTCCGCTCGATGTTCCGAAGTCCCATGACCTGAACTGCAACCTCACGGGTGCGCGGCCCGTTGTCAAAATCAAGCACCACAATCTGTTGCCAAGTACCCAGTCTCATTTTGCCATTGACTATAGGAACCACGAGAGACGGTTTCAATATAGATGCTCGAATATGGGAAAACCCATTTCCATCATGCCACGTCTCCTCATGGTGATAATCACGAGTAGGAGGAGCCAATTTATCAAAGAACTCTTCTAAATCCTTGACCAGCCCGGGTTCATATTCAACCACTGTCACACCGGCAGTTGAACCTACAACAAAGACAGTCACCGTGCCACTTTTTATAGTACTCTCTGCAACATGTCCCTGAATCTCATCGGTTATATTCAACACATCACAATACCCCTGAGTACTCAGATGTAACGTGTAATCCTCGACAATCATCTCAAACGCTCCTCAAACACAAAAAAAGGTACGAATCACTAATCTATTTCACCACCTAATTACGGGGGCATCCAGATCTTGGTTGGCAAGTAGGACAAAAATGGGTTCCTCGCTGACTCATCATGATTTTCTTGATGATCGTCTTGCATTGGTAGCAGGGTTTACCTTTCTGTCCATATACTTTCAAATTCTCCTGATGGCTTCCCGTTTCACCAGTACTTTGAACATAGTCCCTCAGAGTAGTTCCCCCATGATCAATTCCTTCGCTGAGTACCATTGGAATAGATTTGAAAAGGGCTTCCTTTTCCCACAGTCGGAGGGATTGAACTGTTCGTGCCGGATGGATTTTTGCCTGAAAAAGTGCTTCATCAGCATATATGTTTCCTATTCCGGCCACAAAATGCTGATCTAAAAGCAATGATTTAATACGAAGTTTTCGCTTGTGAAAACCTTCAAGAAAGGCTCTGAAATTATAGGAGGATGTGAAAGGCTCTAGTCCTAATCTACAAAAAAAATCCTGCAAAATATGTTTCTGTTTTTCAATTAAGAACACCTTTCCAAACTTGCGTATGTCACGAAAAAGTAATGCTCCACCTCCCTTAAGATGAATCTGCAGATGGGTATGCTGATCTGGTGCATGCTGCAAGATACGTTGAAGTCCGGTCACAGGATGTCGATTAAATATTTCGGAATCGGATCGATTAGGATGACGAAAGGTTAACTGCCCTGTCATTCCAAAGTGGAACACAAGATAGTGTCGATCCAACTTGGTAATTAGAAATTTACCTCGCCGATTTAATCCATGAATCCTCTGACCTGACAAACTTTCTAGCAATCGTGGATGAACCTTAAAGATCCTGCAGTCGGCTGCCGTAACGTTTGTTATGATCTGCCCCACGACGTGGGGCTCAAGTCCTTTTCGGATAGTCTCAACCTCTGGAAGCTCAGGCATAATCAAATAGCCCTAACTAGCGACCGCCATTCTTCGATACGACAACGAGTGTTCGGCTTGAGTTCGTCATCAACAGATTGCGGAAGGCAACTACAGGATAGATAGCAAAGAAACGATGAACAACACCGCCAAAGATCCTTTCGAGGCTCTATCCTATTCGCTTGATCATGCGTGGTGGTCTGAAAATACAGTCTATAGATCCAGTGCCACTCTAGCTTGATCCAGGATTGCATCTATACCGTCCAGAGTCCCCGCGTTCAAAGGCTTGTAGATCTGTTCTAGATATTCTCGAGCCTTGCCGGAATAATCCTTACCTAACACAACAGCTTTTGCCAAAGCACCCTGAGCATCCTCCAGCCGTTGCAACCTCCAAAAACTCAAGCCAATATAGAGATGAATAAAGTCATTCTGGGGTTGGTACTTTAACACCTCGGTGTAGTTGGCGATGGCCATTGGATAATCCTTTTTTGCATAGGCATCGCGTCCACGCATAGAAAAGGCAGTAGCTCTTACGCCATTCCACTGCTCTACAGACCAACCAGTCGGAACACTATCAGGAAAAGCGCCCAGTACTGTATCGTAATATTCTAGCGCCCTGTCGGCGTCTTTCTGGCCAGCATAGTAAACCGCTAACCAGTACCCATAGCCAACACCATCCTTGGGACCTAAAGCCTCTAGGGTCTTGCTACTAAACTCCACAGCTTTAGGTACATTGCTGGTTGCAATATAACTGTCCGCTAGGATTCTTCCAACCTGGGGGGTGGGATCGTTTGCATACAACTTTCCCGCATGCTCAATAATGCTGGAATGATCTTGACGTTCCATTGCCGCCTGAAGTCCCTTTCTAATGGTTGCAGGACTGTCAGGGAACAACTGCATCATCTTGTCCATGAGGGCATCAGCTCCCGCAGTGTTGCCTGCACTGCGATAATCTTCAACTGTCTGCCCAAAAAAACTTTCATAATATTGAAGAACCTGTGATTTGGGGTGCAACTGAGTCATAAAGTTTTCCAACTGGGTTTCCCGCTGAGCCAAATCAGAGTTTGCCATGATCTCTTGTATCTGCTCCAAATGCTTTGTGTAGGCAAAATTCGATTCCGGTGAAACGCCCTCAGGAAGTTTCAGTGGACTCTGTCCTGTCAGATCAAAGATCCGAACAGACGTTGTAAGAACAAACAGGAGAACAAAATGTTGATAAGATCGTAGCTTCATCCAGCCTCCTCCTCTCGGATAATCTTGATGTACGTCTGAATGCAAAACGGAATTATTAAGGTTCTTGTACACAATGGCAAGTTTGTTCTTATGTTTTTCTCCACCCGTAACTTTAGACGTTTGCCCTCTCGCGTTTCTGCTGGATGGCATTACGCATGGGAAATAGCGTTTCCATGATTAGGAAAATCCAGAATACAAAACAAATTGAGCTTAGATTTACCTCAACGGAGGTGTAGTCTCCGGCAGACGTCTATGCATTGTAGTCTGTTCATAGGAGTACGCAAGTTTGATTACAACATCTTCAGTGTAAGGCCTTCCCAGGAAGCTAATCCCCACGGGTAGATTATCGCTCGAGAATCCTGCTGGCACGGTAATCGTTGGGACAAACACTAAAAAAGTATTCAAATGCGGAGCTCCAGTAGAACTTAGGTAGGGTGGATTAACACCGTCTTTGATCAGCGTGGGCAGATGCTCTATTGATTTATGAACGATTGCATCTAGTTTTTGCTCCGCCATTACCTGAAGTAAATTCGCCATGAGTTGCTCACGAGCCACTACATACAAGTGATATTTTTCAAGATCCTCAGAGCTCCCCGAGGAACCTCTCAAGCGATTCTGCACGCGCGGCAGTAGTTCGTTGAAAGTTGGCCAAGCCAGTGTATCCTCTCGAGAACGGAAGGGCGGATTGGCACTCCGACCAAGGTAAACTTCATAAGATGGATCTACATCAGGACCACTAGCTCTCGTAGCTAGCAGTCCCTTAAGATCCGGTATGATAACCGGATCAACTATTGTAGCCCCTCCTGCCTGTAATTCTCCAAGAGCTCGCTCAAAGATCTCAGTAACTTCCTGAAAGTCCGGAGATTCAGGATTTGAACTCGAGCTCAAAACTTCACGTAATACGCCAATGCGCGCACCTACAAGCCCATTCTTATCGAGAGCTTTGGTATAACTTTCAGGAACCTGTCCAACACCCCGGGCAGTTAACGGATCCTCTGCATCATACCCCACTAACACCTCCAGCAATTTTGTCAGATCTGTTACGGTACGTGCCATGGGTCCTACGGATCCATTGATCTGGGGCCATCCTCCAAAGACACCGCTACGACTTACTAGACCTGCTGTTGGCCGCATACCGACTAGAGAATTCCACGTTGACGGCCGACGAATTGAAGCAAACCCCTCCTGCCCAATTGCAATTGTCGCAAAATTGGCGGCAACTGCTGCACCATTCCCACCGGAAGACCCGCCTACGGTTCGATCCAGTGCATAAGGGTTGCGCGTTGACCCAAAGAGAGAACCGTGAGTGTCACCCCCCCCCCATTCTCCCAGAGTAGCTTTTGCTAAAATAATGGCTCCGGCTTCCTTGAGTTTTGTGATGGCGAAGGCATCTTTGTCAGGAAAATAGTCCTGCATGAGTACAGAACCTAGAGTAGTAGGCATTCCGCTAGTGTCGATCTGATCTTTTACAATCAATGGGATACCGTGCAATGGCCCTACTAAACCTGAGGACCTAAAAGCAGCATCCAAAGTGTCGGCTTCCTCAAGAGCTCTTGGATTGACCGTTATGATGGAATTAATTTGAGGACCCTTTTGGTCGTAGGCTTCAATCCTATCCAAATACATCTGGACTACCTGACGGGACGTAATTTTCCCTGAACTGTAGGCATCATGAATGCTCTCGATTGTTGCTTCCATTATGTCGAAGTTCTGGCTCTGACCACATCCAGCCAACAGAGCAATCACTAAAAACAGGATGGGCTGTGCAAATTGGAAAGCAATACATTCGCTTTGGCCTTTTTTCATGATTTAAGTATCTCCTTTATTCGTTTCTCACCTTCTGACAAGGGTACCAACACTAAAAAATGATAAGTCTACAATGGGAGTGCAGACAACAAAAATACTTCGTAATCTGTTAAGTTGTGTGAGAGGATAACACGGTTCTGCCTATCCACACACCAAGGATGACGACTATGAAACTGAAGACCATGCTGGTTACGTTTGTGACGTTGATAGCACCTCTCAGTCTGACAGCTGCTCCTCGTTCGGTGACGGCTCAAAAAACCGAAGTCTCACCCATGATCGATGGCCGGGTGGATGAAAAGCAGTGGAGCCAAGTCCCAGCTGCTACTACATTCTCCCAACAGTGGCCCGCAGAGGGTGCACCTGCATCGGAGAAAACGGAGGTTCGTTTTATTTACACCACGGACACCCTTTACATTGGAATTATCTGCTTTGACAACGAGCCAGACCAAATCGTGTCCACACAAAGCCAGAGAGATGGCGATCTGGACAATTCTGACTCTATTTCCATTATCCTAGATACATATTACGATCGACAGAACGGATTTATATTCGCAACTACCCCTGCTGGGATCCAGTATGATGCCCAGATCCTGAATGAAGGAGTTAGTGGAGGGGGAGCGAGAGCTAATACTGGAGGTATAGGACGTTCGGCTACCTCTACTGCACAAAGGGGCAATGTGTCCGCTTTTAATCTGAACTGGGACACAACCTGGACAGTACAGAGTAAGCAAACCGATCGTGGCTGGGAAGCTGAGATGGCCATCCCTCTCAAATCCATCCGTTTTCGTGACAACAACGAATCCCAGAGGTGGGGCATGAATATCATGCGTAATATCCGTCGCAAAAATGAGCAAGTGTTCTGGTCAGAGATTCCAAAATCCTACAACATCTACCGAGTGTCCTTAGCGGGAGATCTGGCTTCTATAGATGTCAAAGCAGCCCGCAATCTAAAGTTCATCCCTTATGCTTTGGCAGGTGCCAAAAAGAACTTCACGATCTCGGATACCGACCTTCGACACGAGGTCGGGTTTGATGTTAAGTACGGAATCAATTCAGCCATAACCCTAGACATCACCGTTAACACCGACTTTGCCCAGGTGGAAGTCGACGATGAACAAGTCAACCTAACACGTTTTCCACTGCATTTTCCTGAAAAGCGGGACTTTTTCCTGGAAAATGCTGGAGTATTTTCTTTCGGAACTCCTCGTGAGGTAGATCTTTTCTTCAGTCGTCGCATAGGCCTTGAAAGTGGCGTGGAGATTCCGATTCGAGCCGGCGCCCGACTCTCAGGAAAGATAGATAAATTCCAGCTAGGACTTCTATCCATTCAGACAGGGGAAGAAGATGGTGTGGTTCCTTCTACCAACTTTTTTGTGGGGCGTGTACGGCGAGCATTTCACAAACGAAGCAGCATCGGATTTATATTTACCAATAGGGAGGCTATTGGTAACTTCAAGGGCAAATCAGAATACAACCGATCCTGGGGAACGGATCTTCAGTTAGGTCTGGGTGAAAACTGGATCATCTCCAGCTATCTGGCCCGCACTAACTCTCCAGATCTTCCAAAGGGCAAGGATTGGGCAGGTAACTTCTCAGCTGGCTACCAAAGTAGCCTTTGGCGTATGCTCACCACCTACACTGAGGTCCAGGACAATTTTAATCCCGAGTTGGGGTTTATTCAGAGAAAAGGATATCGCCGTCCCCAGTTTAGGATTTTCTTCACCCCCAGTCCAGAAAGCGGTCCCGTTAAACGTTGGAATCCACACTGGTCCATACGTAGATATTATGGATTTGATGGGGAGTTGGAAACAGAGCGGATGCACAATGATGTAGAGGTCTTTTTAAGAAATGGAGGCAGTCTGTCAATGGTCTGGAACCGAGATTTCGAATTGTTAAGAACTCCATTTTCAATTCATCCAGGCGTAGTCATTCCTGCTGGAAAATATAGTTTTAGTCAGTACGAAATTACAGCCGCCTCTGATCCATCTGCCAGAGTCTTCGGAGACATCGCCATCGGCTTTGGTGAATTATACGACGGAGACCTTCGATCCTATGACTTCATTTTGGGTTTTCGAGCCGGAGCAAAATTTGTTGCGGAGCTAGACTACGTGAACACCGCAGTCGATGCAGCCTGGGGGCGTTTCAATACAAATTTGGGGCGCCTGCGCATCAATTACTCCTTCACGCCGTACCATTTCATTCAGACTCTGATTCAGTATAATAGTCGTGGCCAAATGTTCAGTAGCAACATTCGATTAGGACTTACCACACGCTCCGGCACAGGTCTTTACGTTGTGTACAATGACAACTACACCACACCAGGTGAACGGTTTGATCCTCTTGGCCGCTCCCTGTTCATCAAATACAGCCACCAGTTCGACTTCTAAAATCTCTCATCCTTCCGTTAATCCATCAATGAAATCTTCCATGGTCTGCAATAGAGCAGCATCCGGCAATCGTCCACGACAGGCCCCCTGGTTGTCTACCGCATGATGCTCCTTGGTGGTCCCCGGAATCACGCAAGTAACCGCTGGATGGGAGACCACGTACTTGAGAAATACCTGAGCCCAGCTGGAACAATCTATGTCAGCAGCCCAATCTGGTAAAGGCCTCTGACCAACCACACGAAACAATCGACCTCTTCCGAACGGCAAGTTGACCAAAACTGCGATCCCTCGATCAGCTGCTAGTGGAAGGATCTGATCGGCTGCATTTCGATTATCTAGAGCATAATCCACCTGTATGAAATCTAGTATTTCACTCTCTAAAATCTTAATCATCTCCTGGTACTGCCGATCACGAGATGTGGTAATCCCCAAGTATCGGATCCGTCCTTGGGCTTTCAGTTCTCGCAGGGTTTTGAGTTGCGTGTCCACATCTCTTAGATTGTGGACCTGCATCAGATCCAGTTGCCTAGAACGCAGATAGCGAAACGAATTATCAATGCTCGTCACACCTTCATTCTGGCCTTGGCTATTTACCTTACTGGCAAGGAATAGCTGATCCAAAATATCGAGCTCTGACACTAGATTGCCTATTACAGTTTCCGAATTACCATATCCAGGTGCCGTATCAACAACCCTTCCGCCCAGACCTACAAACCTCTTAAGTGTGTTCTTGAAAGGGACGAGTTCAGCCCCCATATCTCCCACTCGATAGTTCCGTGCCCCCAGCCCAATGACTGGAACGGTCTCACCGGAAGATGGAATGGTGCGCTGAATCAACTCTGATGTCTGACCAGCAATAGAACGTTGTACAGGAATCAGAGATGCTCCAGCCAACGCTCCCATCCTGAGCGCTTCTCTTCGCGTCAGTTTCATCTTCGAAGTCCCCTTTCCCTCCTCAAGATTCTTGCACCCTTCTCACTTCGCAAGTGGATCAGGACGAAGCTGGAACTTGACGACTTTAGCTCGTGTCCCCTTGCCACCTTCCCCATGAAATGGTGTCCGGGTGCCCCAAGTTGTCCACATCCCTCTTCCCTTCCAACCCCCATCAGGATCGTCGATGCGCCCATCCATTCCCTTGATGTAAAAACCCATCGGATAAGGAACTCTAAAATTTATGAATTGATTGTTCTTAAATGCTAACAAAGACTCATTTAAATTGCCTGTGGCATAAGGAATATCCTGACCCAAACCCAATGTGTCAAACTGATCGACCCAAGTATAGTAAGCGGATTCAGCACTGCCTGAATCTGTGACGTTCTTGAACTGAGGTCCCGGAAACGGATAAAGCGTCCAGCCTTCCGGACAATGCTGTCCCGTGGCAGTAGGGCCATTGAGAGAACCCTTACAATTACGCCGGTCAAAGCTTGCTAGATGTCCGCTAGCCAAGGGAACCCAAACAACTCCCTGACGATCAACATCTATCCCATGAGGCGAGTACCCGTGGACGGGCACATCGGGATGTCTCCAGGGCGGCTCAAATATTTCTGCCAAAGCTGTTGTCGATGGATCATCTCCCGGCATCAACCGGACAACGGCACCTGGGAAACCCATAACCGACCCCCACACAGCTCCGTTCACGGGACTCACAGCAATGCCGTAGTAGGTACCCGTAATCCTCTTGTCTTTGATGGGGTCAATGGGTTGATCAGGCTCTACATAGTCATCCCGTTTGCCATTACCATTGCTGTCCAGGACAAGTGGCGTCCACCCCTGGGATTGCTGCTCGTCACCGGTTTCATCAAACATCTTCCGGTTTAACCAACCTACAACATTACTGCCCGCAACCCCGCCACTAGTCCACAGGGTATTGTTGTCATCCTCAGCAAACTGAAGATGGTGAGTCGAGAAGCAAGTATCGATAAGTGTAAACTCTTTGGTTTCAGGATTATACATAGATAGTTGGCGGCTTGATTTCTCAATTGGTAAAAGCTTGGCCGATGGATGATCTGATCCTTCCTGGCAAAAAGACTTCGTATCTCTTGGCCGGATTCTGGAAGTAAACCAAACCCGACCAAGCTCATCGATCATTGGGTTATGAACACTAGTTGTGCTATCCCAAATCGGATCATCTCCCCAGTAAGGTGAGGGCATCATCCCAAAAGACTTGGAAGAGGGTATTTGCGGATCACGGACCGGGACTCTCATCTGAGTTTCCCGATGTCCCACTGGATCTAGGATGGGTACAAAATCAGAACTGTCTTCAGCAGCTCCGTAGATTGGACCATTGGCATTGACAGTTGGGTTTCGCTTGTCAGTAGCAATCTCGTCGTGAAGATATTCGTAGGGCTGGGCCCAATCCCACTGAGTTATCACAATATTGCGCTCCACGCCTTGAGGTCGTGACGGCTCAGAGTCTGGTAATTCACCAGCAGCAATTCGATCGGTCCAGTCTGCAAACAGTGCCAGAGCACGTGAAGAACCGAGCCTAGTGGCATTTCTCACCATATACCGCATGGCTTGGCCTGATTCGATGCGTCGCTGCCAAGCAGCAATCGAGGATCCAATATCCATGAACTGCTTAGGAATAGTACGTGTTGCCTTGTTGCCCATCTGATGACACATAACGCATCCATCAGACTTTATGTTTCTTAGCCATTGCCCACGGTACCTTACGTTCTCCGCCACCCCGTTGCCATCGATCCCAGTTCCAGGAAATTCGCTTGTCTCAGGAACCGTCAACAAAGAAAACCAGTAAAGGGCAGGATAGTACTCAGCCGCCATAGCTAAGTTAGGCGCAACGACCGCTGTCAGATTCACTGTAGCACCTGGTTTACTCTGAACCTGTAACGAATCGATCAACCCATAACCGCGCACCCACACATTGTAGTTAGCATCGGGCAAATCGGGCACTAGGTAGCGCCCCTTGTCGTCCGTGACTACAATCTTGACAAACTTAGTGGGGAGATCGTTTGTTTCTGCGATCACCCACACACCTGCTTCTGGTCCCTTGGAACTAGTGACGACTCCACCCAAATCGTTACTGCCGATGGAAACTACTGTGCTGGCAGATTGTGCACTTCCCTCGATCAATATAATGGTTAGAAATTGGACGATTCCAACTACCATCATGCTCGTGTGTAAAATCCTTCTAATCTTCATTATCGTATTCCCTCAACAATCATAGAGTCCTAGACTGCACTCGCCCAATGTTAAACCTTGTTTTCCAGTGGCGATAGAAGACACTGAAAATGATAAAACGAGAAGTGGTGGAAAGCAATGCATTGTCAACTGTATCTTGAACGTCTAGAATGGCAAGACTGATGGCGTCAGTCAAACGGTCCTGTATTGCCGGGGAGGTATGGATGATCAAAAGGTTGGTGATTATAGCCATAGTGTCATCTTCCATAACTTTGATATGTGGGGAATATGTAGCATTGGCTCAAAACGTTAAGACAGAGCGCATCGCTATTTCAAAGTTAAAAAAACAGCTTGATAGCGGCCAAGAATTTCTGCTCATCGATGTACGAGAGGACTGGGAACTCAAAGAACATGGTGCTATCCCCGGAGCCATTCACATTCCCATGGCTGAACTTGAGAAGAGAATGGAAGACATCCCAAAGGATATTCCACTCGTTTTCTACTGACAGGGTGGAGGGCGCGCGTCGCGCGCAGCGCAACAATTTATCAAAGCAGGGTACAAAGCAGGTCAGTTTTGCGGTATCCGAGACTGGAAAGCTGCAGGTCAGGAAGTTGTCGAGAAGGTACCCCGACCTGCGGAAGGTTCAATCCGGCTCAATCCTTAAAATCTTCTCAGATGGCACCACCATCCCCTTGGTTCTTATCATGGCCACTTGGGTAAGATAAGCTCAGCGCGAGTTGATCTGGAAGAACCAACGGCGCGCTGTCTCTTCCAGTGTCCTAGTGGGATATTTGTCCCTATAGGCTGCGCGCACCCGGGACAAATGTTCCGAATCTATCACTGGTGTGGCACGTACCCGATAAATTTGCTTTCCCACCCTGAGCCTCATATTCGGATCCTGTCTCAAAAAATAGGCCCAACGTTTTCCTTCTGAGGAGATGTAGATGACTCCATCGTGCAGGAAATATCCGACAAAGACAGAGTACGGATTTGCAGGTCTTACCTCAGCTGTTACCCAAGGATACTGCTGGACAAAACTCCAATCTTTCACTAATCCAGCAATTTCTGTTCCCTGGATTTCCTTGCCTGGAAGACGGCCATAGGGATCGCTGCGATTTAAATACAAGAAGAGCAAAACAATCATCAATGAGGCGAGTACCACCCCAATCCACCTGAGTAACCGCTTCATGATCATCGGTTGGATTCTAGCGGTATTGAGAATAAATATAAACCAAGGGGGTCGTTTATACCGTCACTTTTCAATTAAGAATTAACCTAATGTCGTAGAATGCATTGGTCACACCTAACTGGATGACAGCTTAAAGTGACTTTGCAGAAAATCATGATCAAAAGAATGGGAAAAATCAACGCACACATTCTGATTGGCGTTTTCGGAATTATCTCGCACACTTTCACAGGTCAGTTAGAGGCAATCTCCCCTCCTCAGAGCACCTCACAAAACAAAAAAACCACGGCCATCCGCATCGAATCGCCCATTACCATTGATGGAGAGCTGAATGAATCAGAATGGCACCTGAGCAAAGTGATTAGCGATTTCGTCCAGAGTGAACCCGCAAAGGGGGAGCCGGGCTCGGAGCTAACCGAAGTCATCGTTCTATATGATGACGAAAATATTTACATAGGAGTTTACTGCTTTGACTCAGCCGGACGGGAAGGAATTGTGGTCAATGATTTCTCCAAAAACTATCCTCCCCGCGACACCGATCACTTTTCGGTGGTTTTGGATACTTTTGATGATGATCGGAATGGCTTTATCTTTGGAGTTACTCCGGTCGGAGCCACGCGGGAAGGCCAAGTGGGGCAGGATGGCAGACGTAATAACTTTGACTGGGAAGCTATCTGGCACGTCAAGACGCAAATCACAGATCAGGGTTGGCAGGTGGAAATGGCCATTCCCTTCCGGTCACTTCGGTTTCGGGAGGAACAAAATCAGGTTTGGGGAATCAACTTTGCAAGAAGGATCCGTCGCAAAAACGAGTTAGATGTGTGGTCTCTCGTGCCTCGACCATATAAGCCAAGCCGTGTTTCCCTTGCAGGAGAACTGCACGGCATCAGCGGTATTCGCCAAGGCCAAAACCTCTACGTCAAACCTTATCTCTCGGCTCCCCTGGTGCGCCTCCAAGAAGATGATGTGGATTTTATGCCTGACGTGGGGCTAGATGTGAAATACGGGTTGACCCCAGGGCTTACTCTGGACCTTTCGGCAAACACTGATTTTTCTCAAGTGGAGGCAGATGAACAGCAAATTAACCTGACTCGTTTTCCACTTTTCTTCCCAGAAAAACGGGAGTTTTTTCTAGAAAATTCCAGTACCTTTCAGGTTAAGAGGTTCGGGCAAAGTTTCCGTTCGCGTGAACGAGACCTAATTGTCTTTTTTAGTCGCCGTATTGGCCTCTCCCAGGGCAGGGCTGCCCCTATCCTAGGAGGAGCACGGCTGACGGGTACCGCCGGAAAATACCGGTTAGGATTTCTTTCCATGCAAACTCGTGAATTTGAGGGAACCCCATCCACCAACTTTACTGTAGCCCGACTTCGCCGAGATTTTCTTCAGAACTCGGATATTGGTGGAATCTTTATCAACAAGCAAGTCAACGAAAGCGAGTACAATCGAACCTACGGGGTGGATGTCAATTTCCAGTTCTTCAAATACCTGGAAGCTTCTTCATTTGTTTTAAAGACCGACACCCCAGGACTTCGGGGCCAAGACAAGTCAATTTACACCTTCGTGGGGTGGCATGACCCTTTCTATGAAATAGAAGGCGAGTATCTGTCTATAGAGGACAACTTCAACCCTGAAGTGGGATTTGTTCCTCGTAGCGGGATCCGAAAAAGTCGAGGAGAATTTAGTATTAAACCCCAACCCGGAAAGACCATCCCCTGGATTCGCGAGCTTCGTCCCTCGGTAGGTCTTACATACATCACCAATCAGAAAAATAAGTTGGAGAGTAGGGACTTTGATCCCACCCTATCCTTCGATTTGACGGATGGGGGTTTTGGCTGGTTCAACACCCGGTTCAGCTTCGAACGCCTTGACGAACCCTTCTACATTCGTCCCGGCCAGGCCATTGCGCCGGGAGACTACCAGTTCCAAGATTTCGGCGCAAGGTTCACAAGCGACCCTAGTCGGGTGTTAGGCGTTGGATTTTTCCTAAGAGGGGGGGAGTTCTTTGACGGACACCAGACTTCCTTTACGGGGGAATTCCGCTTTCAACCAGGATACCAACTGCTCACCAACATCTCTTGGACACACGATGATATAGACTTACCTTCCGGAGAGTTCACCACCAATTTGGTGAGAATTCGTGCGAACTATTCCTTCAACACCAATATGTCTTTAAAAACCCTCGTCCAGTACAGCAGTACCCTCGGAGAAATTACTACTAACGTCCGCTTTAATCTTATCTACAAGCCGCTGAGTGATCTGTTCCTTGTTTATAACGAGCGGCGAACTACCACTGGAGAAGTTCAGGAACGCGCTATTATCGCAAAACTAACGTACAGCTTTAACTTCTAGACCTGTTTTATAATCTCCTAATGGCAACAAAATCATGATTCAAGGAAAACAAAAGATCCACTGGCACAGTTCACACCTCCTAATGTGGTCTCTCGGAATTCTATTGTCTGCCTTCACAGGACAGCCAGAGGCAACTTCCCTGTCCCAAAACAAATCACAAAACAAAAAAACCACGGCTATCTACATTGAATCACCCATTACAGTTGATGGAGAACTGGATGAATCGGAATGGAGCCTAGCAAAACCTGTCAGTGATTTTTTACAACAAGAACCTAACAACGGTGAACTCAGTACCGAGCGGACAGAGGTTCGGATTCTCTACGATACTACGACCCTCTACCTCGGTGTGTACTGCTTTGATTCAGCTGGAAAAGAGGGTCTCGTAGTTAACGATGTGAACCGGGATTTTTTCCAATTCGATACTGACTCGTTTGGAGTTCTACTGGATACCTTCGATGACAATCGCAACGGTTTTCTTTTCAATACCAACCCACAAGGAGCCAAATTTGATAGTCAGGTGGGAGGAGACGGGAGCATTTTTAATCGAGAGTGGAATGCCATCTGGTATGTAAAGAGCAAAATTACGAACGCCGGATGGCAACTAGAAATTGCCATCCCCTTTAAAAGCCTGCGTTTTGGGAAAAAAAAGATCGACAGTTGGGGCATTAATTTTCAGCGCCGAATACGACGAAAGAACGAGGATGCTTTCTGGGTTCTACCCCCCCGTCCATTTAGTATGGCCCGGGTCTCCCTCGCCGGAACATTGGAGGGCATCCAGACAAAGTCTATAGGTCCAAATCTCTCTATCAAACCATATCTCTCGGCACCCATCGTTCAAGCTGAAGCAGATGATGTAGACTTTCAACCAGAAGTTGGCCTGGACATCAAATATGGCCTGACCTCCCAACTGACTTTGGATATTTCGGCCAATACAGACTTCGCACAAGTGGAAGCAGACAACCAGCAGATCAATCTTACCCGCTTTAGTCTTTTCTTCCCTGAAAAGAGAGAATTCTTTCTGGAAAATGCTCCCATTTTTCAGTTTGGTCGCCAAGGAGGACGTTTTCGGCGCGTGGCAGGTAGCTTTGAACAAGTACCAGCAGATGTCATTCCATTTTTTAGTCGTCGCATAGGAATATCTGAAAGTCGTCTTGTTCCCGTATTGGGGGGAGCGCGGGTTACAGGTAGAACAGGTCACTACACCTTAGGAATCTTCTCAATGCAGACTGATGATCATAACGATGACCCCTCCACCAATTTTTCCGTGGTACGAATCAGACGAGACATACTAAAAAGTTCAGATATAGGTGGACTTTTCATCAATAAACACGCTGCCTCTGACCGATACAATCGCACCTATGGAGTAGATGCAAATTTAAATTTTGCTAGGGGTCTAGACCTTACCTCATACGTACTTAAAACAGAGACACCTGGAATCAACAACAAGGATATGGCAGGCAGTGTTTCCTTAGCATGGACAGATTCCAAGATCGAAGCCGAGGCTCAACACACAGTGATTGGGGAAAACTTCAACCCAGAAGTTGGATTTGTTCCCCGTGTAGGCATCGAAAAATCAATGGGGAGATTTTCCTGGGCTCCTCGTCCTGGTGAAAAAATTCCATGGATTCGTAGTTTTGTTCCCATAGTGGAGGCCAATTACATCACAGATGATGAACGGATGCTTTTGACCCGGAAACTTGAAACTCGCCTTTGGATGGAATTTCAAAATGGCAGTCGGTTGTCAGTAGCTAGACAATTCCGTTTCGAACGTTTGACTGAGCCCTTTTTTATTCGGCCCACCCAGATGATTCCAGTGGGGGACTATCCATTTTCTGAGTATTCTCTGATCTTTAACAGCGACAGTAGCCGAATGCTTAGTATAGGACTGCGAGCAACTACCGGTAATTTCTTTGATGGGGAACGCGATGTGTACCGTTTTCAAGTCATTTTTCGAAAAAATTACCGATTCGAAGCGAGAATTACCTGGGATCACAACGATCTCCGTTTACCCTCAGGGGACTTCTCTACTGACCTGATTATTGCTAGAACACAGTATTCCTTTAGTAACAACCTATTCTTGAAGGGGCTTATCCAATACAACAGTGCTTTTAACCAAATCAGTAGCAATATCCGTTTTAACTTTATCCACAGACCTCTAAGTGATTTTTTCCTAATATATAATGAGAAGCGTTCCACCAAAGGGGAAGTTTTTGAGCGTGCCCTGATTGCGAAGCTAACCTACACTTTTAGCTTCTAACCCTTGCTGTACAATTGATCACAAGCTGGTCCGTACAAATCCCAAGATGATGATCAATGCATATAAAAAAAACAGGCAAAAATGGGAGAAGTTGCACTTACCAACACCTCCCCCTCTTTCCCAGTAATGGGCTGGACAGGTCTGGGTGGATCGTCGGAGGTCAACGCACTGACTACATTGCCTAGTTTAATCGTCAACTCAATAGGAGCATCCTCCGCTATCGTGAAAGCTAAATCGGCAATGATCCCACTAGGAATAGACCCGCCCCGTTTAGTCGATACCGTGACAGTTAGGGTCTCACTTTCTGGATTATTTTCATCTGTTGTTTTGACAGCGCTTACCATAGCTCCAGCTGCCTGTGCCGAAAGTCCGGCAGTAACACCTTCAAAGAAAAGCAATTGGGCAGGAAACGTGACTTGGCTAGTAACCTGCACAACCTCCACTCCTTGAGAGAGATCTAAGATTAAAGGCACCACGACCTCATGTCCTGGTTGTTCGGTGTCAAAACCTAGATCCAAATTGGTTGTCTGGAACGCCTCACCCTGACCTAGTGCCGTAGCCTGTAAAACAAGACTAGCCAAGACGACAGAGGCGATCAGCCGCAACCTCTCCAAAAAAATATCCCTATCCCTCGTGTGTGGCGCCTGATCCTGTGACTAAAAGCTCGCGTCTGGACGGCGTGCTTCTAGCTCCTCAAGTGTACTAATGACTGCACCGTCTGGATCCAAATCGTATTCACTGGCAAAATCAGTGTGCAGAAAAACAATTTTTCCTCCCAACATCGTCATCAGTGAACGAGTTTCAGAAATATCCTCTTCAGGTACCGTCATATAATCACGGTCGAGTACCACTAAATCGGCGAGCTTTCCTACCTCTACGGAGCCAAGTCTATCCTTCTTTAAGACATACGTGGCACCATTAATCGTAGCAACTCTCAAAGCAGTTTCCCGATCTACTCTTTCCTCAGGTCCCCAAATTTTGCCCTGCGGATCCTTGCGTGTGATCAAATTCTCCACGCCTCCCCACTCTCCTTCTAAGGAAACGTTGATGCCTGCATCCAACATGCGCTTAATTGGAGCTACATAGGTGTGGGCCACTCGGTCCCCAAAGGCAGCCGCGATCATTGGCGCACGATCACCTTCTCCCAGCGGACTACAACTCCACATCAGTCCTAGCTGAGCTGCTCGTGGGATATCTTCGGGGTCAATTAACGTACAGTGATCCATTCCCCAACCTCTCACAGATCCTGGATCAGCTCGGTCAATACGTTCCAGTAGAGAAATCAAGCGAGAATGAGAATCATTTCCGGAAACGTGAACATTAGCAGAACGTAGACCATCCTGGGCAACTTGAGCGTACCACTCGTTAAAATAGTTTGCCTTGACGGCTGCTCCCCGGGTACCACCACCGTATTCGATATCCATCAAACATTGGCCGCGGGGCCACCATCCGGATACTGCGGAAAGACCCATCATCTGAGAGTCCGATCCCTCGGCGGCGGCTACAGCTTCGGAGTCCCTTTCGATACTAATACACATCCTGGAACCTGCTCCGTCGACTGCCCTGGAACTCATTGAAGTGATCCAGATCATGTCAGTACCGGAACCCATTTCAAACTGCCGTTCAGCGTCGGGAAGGCCAAAGGTTGACATGACCCCGTAGCCATATCGCATGGGCATTTCTCCACGGTCCTCTAGCCACCTGTAAGCACGTACACTGGAGGTGTGCAAACCACCCGAAATTGTAGTGTTTCCCACTGCAATTCTTTCTTCTAAATTCTTCCGATAGAGCGGAGCGACATCTTTTGGATCGGGAGGGGGAATAAACTCCTCATCCTCCAGTAGAATCCTTACCGCAGGGGCTTCTAGATGTCCATCCGGTTTTCCCGACTTGTCAATCCAATAACGCCCATAGGTTTCGATGAAATCGCCATACTTATCCCACAACTTTTCGATTGCCTTGCTGTTAACCAGCAACATGTTTACAACTGGTATGCCACCGGTGAGGGCAATGGGATTGTTAGGAGCAGCCTTATCTAACTCCCACCGATCTAGATCATCATAGAGTAGTCCGGCTTGATCTCCCCTGGGCCGTACAGAAAAATAAACCCACTCGCCTGGTTGAATTTTAAAAGCCGCAATAATGTCTTTGATCTGTTGAATAACATCGTCCGTAGTTCTGACAGACCTAAAATTCAAAGGATACTGCTTACGTAATGGTGCAGGAAGATCACTCCCATAGGCCCCCGGGGACTCTAAATGGACATGGGTATTAATTAATCCAGGAGTTACCGTCTTTCCCTTCAGATCAATCACAAGAGTATCTGACCCTGCCAGATTGAGAACATCTTGATCTGAACCAACAGCTACGATCTCATCATCGCGAACTGCCACCGCCTCGACAATACTGAACTGCTCGTCAACAGTCAGAACTTTACCATTGTGAAAAATTGTGTCCGCACTTTGCTGAGCATAGTTCATGCTGATGCCCATTATCATCATCGTAATGACTGCTACTACATTCTTTGCCATTGTGGTTTCTCCTTGTTCAATAACCGTACAGGAATTTACCAAACTACCGAGTAGCCTATTAAACACCCGATGGGACGTCAATCAAAGATATACATACGATCGTTGATTTCACCCATCACTGGAATATAGACCTTCACACAAATTTCTACCACAGTACTTAACAACACCCCATTCTAGGCACGATATCCTAGCGTGTTGTAAGATGTTCTCTCACACTGGGAGAGTAAAAAATGAAGACCATGCTCGATCAAAAATCGCTTGCCTTATCACGGGTACTTCTGGGCGTGACGGTCGCCATTGTGATTACAGCTAGCTGTGGAATACAAGACAATCAAGTAGCCAGCACGAACGAAGACCCTTCACAACTCCAACTAACTCTCGGATATCCAGCCGTGTCAGCCACTATATTCCCGATCGTTTACGCCCAAGAGGAAGGTATTTTTGAGGAGGAGGGGGTTGATGTCCACATGAGTCGGATTCGGGGCATTCCACAGATCGTTGCCACTTTACTCAATGTAGACATCGACCTGGGTTGGATGGGCTTTGACGGAATGGCTAATGCGGTAGTGAAAGGGGTTAAGGAACTGCGATATATCGGTGAATTTCTCACGGAACTTCCTCAAAGTTTGGTGGTCGCACCTCACATCACTACATTTGAAGATCTGAAAGGACAACCCGTGGCCACTGCAGGTCCTGGAACTCTCACTGATACGCTTTTTACTGAAGGCTTGATGCGAGGAGGTCTGGCCAATCCCCGGCAAGAAACTGAATATCTCCATTTGCCTGGACAGGCCAGCCGCCTAACCCAATTACTCAACGGAACTGTCGTCGCTTCTTCCCTCAAAGTTCCTGCCACCCAAAAGGCTGAGCAGGCAGGTTTCCCGATCCTTCAGTACCAAGGTAATCTTTTGGATCCTTGGTCTGGAGAGGGCTTCGTAACCCACACGAGCGTCCTCTCCGATAAGGATAAAGCTCTTAGGGCTTTTCTCAGAAGCATCAGCCGAGCCATTAGGGAAATGGCAGATAACAAAAGCACAGCTGTTAGGATAGCGTCGATCTACCTTGATTTAGATATACCTATGGCAGAGAAGGTCTACGAAGCGATGATGCCTATCATGAATGCCGATGGAACCTGGAAACTTGAAGGGATCCAGCGCATGCTCGACAGCCGCTCAGGCTCAGACAAGTTTGATGCAACCACGGTCCTAGATGATTCCTTGTTAGAACAATGACTGCGACACAATGTTTAATGCTGTTTATTGCTGCTTCTTGACCCGTGTCGGCTCACCTACTTGTTCGGGTCTAACTTCCCCATGTGGAGGATCTATCGTAAAAACTTGGTTGACGTAAGTGTAATCAAAATACCCAAGACGCGCCAGTGGTTGGATCTTTACCCAATCAACCTTTCCATCCGTTATGTACGCATCATCGATGTGAATACCGATCACCTCACCCACCACAACATGATGCATCGTGTTGGGACTGTTGGAGGGTAGAGTTAGGGTACAGTGGTACTTACATTCCATATTAATAGGAGATTCGCCGACGAGAGGAGGCTTTACTAACGTTGCCGGTTTTCTGGTGAGTCCGCAAAGCTCCATTTCGTCAACCTCAGGACCAACTCTGGCAGAAGAAAGGTTGACCTGCTCACACAAAACATACGTCGCCATGTTGAAGACGAACTCCCCAGTAGCCTCCGCATTGATAACGCTGTCCTTACGCCTTGGCTCATCATCTTCATTCGGTAGACCCGAACCTGAGAAAAAGACAAATGGCGGATCATACCCCAGTTGATTGGAACACGAAAAAGGCGCAAGATTGACGATGCCATCATAGCTAAGCGTCGTAATCCAACCGATTGGACGTGGTACCACACAAGCTTTGAAAGGATTGTGCGGAAGGCCATGATTGTCGTGTCGTGGTTCATAGAACATTGTCGATACTCCCTCGTTATTGTGCTAATCAAAAACTGTCGGTAAAAACAGAATGATAGGTCCGCAAACAGATTCTATTTCGGCTCGGAGAAGGGGTCAAGAATCACCTGCGGCAGAGTGTCACTTTCCTGTCGTAAGGCAAGTGCTGACGTGATATGATCCCAGCAAGTTAGTACGAGACATAGCTCTTATGAAATACTTGATGATATCTGTTATGTGCTGGCCACCACGGCCTGTAAAACGTCCCGCGAAGGCATATGACAGATTGTCTATTTCAGACTATCAGCTACGCCCAAGGAGGTGAAAATGGAGACGAAAGAACGTATTTCCCTTAACGTCAACAATGATTCTTACGACGTCGAAGTGGACCCTGCGATGCCTCTACTTTACGCTATACGTAATGAACTAGGGATCACCGGACCCAAATTCGGCTGTGGGTTGGCCCAGTGTGGAGCCTGTACTGTCATCATGGATGGTAGAGCGATCCGATCCTGCACGACGCCTGTAAGCTCCGCACAAGGTCGTCAGGTCCGCACTATAGAGGGTTTGGGAACTCCTGAAAATCCTCATCCAGTGCAACAGGCTTTTATCGAGGAACAGGTGCCCCAGTGCGGCTACTGCATTAGTGGATGGGTCATGACATCAGTCGCACTGCTCGAACGAAATCCCGACGTAAATGATTCTGAGATTCGCCAAAGTCTTTCCAGTCTCAAGTGCCGCTGTGGAACCCATATGTCAATTCTTCGAGCAGTCAAAAAGGCTGCGAAAGCAATGGCTTAAGGAGGGGTATATATGACAAAGCAAGCAAACTTCACGATAACGCGCCGCCAGTTAATCAAAAGCAGCGGAGCTTTAGTTGTCACTTGTGGGCTTCCGAATAGTCTAGTTGCCCAAACATCAAACGGTCCTTCATCTTCAAAACCTCCGCTTTCACCTGACCAGCTTGACAGCTATGTGCATATTGGAGCGGACGGAAAGGTAACTGCATTTTTTGGCAAGATGGATATGGGCCAGGGAGTCGACACAGCCATTGCACAAATCGTAGCAGATGAACTCGATGTTCCATTTGAGCATGTCGAGGTACTGATGAGTGATACCGCTTATACGGTTGACCAAGGAGGAGGTAGTGGTAGCACAGGCATCCGAAGTGGAGCAAGGCCCTTGAGAAATGCAGCTGCTGAAGCACGTAGAATTCTGATCAACTGGGCCTCCGAAAGTTTGGATGTGCCAATCAAAGATTTGCAAGTTATAGATGGAATCATCCAAGCAAAAAATAACCCATCAAAAAATATCAGTTATGGAGAATTAATTGGAGGCAGGTACTTCAACGTCAACATGGACTGGAATGGAAACTATGGTAATAGTCTGAACGCCAAAGGAGCCGCAAATCCAAAAACCCCCGACCAATACAAAATCGTTGGCCAACCAATACCACGACTGGATGTACCCGGAAAGGTCCTAGCACAAACTCCCTACGTGACAGACGTCAAAATCGATGGCATGTGGCATGGCCGCGTTATTCGTCCACCCGTCGCAGGTGCTAAACCTACCGGTTATGACCAAAAGTCTATCGACGACCTATCTGACGTGCAGGTGATTCAAATCAAAGATTTTATTGGAGTGGTGGCGAAGGACGAGTGGAATGCTATCAGGGCAGCTAGCCAACTGAAAGTGAGCTGGGAAAAAGTACAATCACCCTTTCCTGAGATGGACGATCTTTACAACCACATCCGCCGAACGCCCCATGTTGCAGAAAGAGCAGGCGGTGGATTTGGTAGACCAGAACCAGGCACTCTCGGAGCATCCGGTTCGATCGCAGATGCCGAAACAAAGGTTGACAAGGTCCTAGCGGGGGCCGCCAAAGTCGTCGAAGCAGAGTATGAGCATCCCTTTCAATCACACGCCTGCATGGGTCCTGCCTGTGCCGTAGTCGATGCAAATCCTGATCAGACAACAGTTTGGACGGGATCCCAAAAATCCCACAAAACAAGAGAAGGCGTTGCCAGAATTCTGGACATGCCTGTCGATAAGGTGCGTGGCATCTGGGTCCCGGGCCCAGGTTCTTATGGTCGCAACGATGCTGGTGACGCAGCCATGGATGCTGCCTTACTTTCCAAAGCTATCGGTAAGCCAGTTCGCATCCAAGGTATGCGTCACGAAGGGCACGGTTGGGATCCGAAAGGACCTGCATCCGTGATTAATGTCAAAGCGGGACTCGATGCCAACAACCAAGTTATCGGGTATTGCTTTAACGCCAAGGGTTTTTCAGCCTGGGATATACGATCTACTGAGGCAGATCCAAGTGATTCGCTAGCTGGGTTGTTGACAGGATGGCCGAAAAAAACACGGCACAATTATGGCACACCCTCTGAATCGTATAAATTCCCCAATAAATTGGAATTCTGGCGAACAATTCCTCCCTTTCTGGAAACAGCTTCACCTTTGAGAACAGCCCACTTTCGGGATCCACAGGGCCCTCAGGTTCATTTTGCAAGTGAATCCTTCGTCGATGAACTAGCGACAGTTACTGGACAAGATCCGGTGGAGTTTCGGCTTCAATATTTGACAGACCCTCGTGACATCTCTGTCGTCAAAGCAGCAGCCAAAGAAGCTGGTTGGGAGTCTCGAACCTCCCCAAAAAGAGAGCAACAAAACAACGGCTTACGCACAGGCCGGGGGATGGCCTACGCATCACGAGGGGGAACCACCGTTGCCATGGTGGCCGAAGTCGAAGTTAACCCGACCAGCGGCCAAGTTTGGGCAAAGCGATTTGTCGTGGCTCACGACTGCGGGTTAATTATCAATCCAGATGGCCTTAAGCGAACCATTGAGGGAAATATCATTCAAGCCCTCAGTCGAGCTCTTCGGGAAGAAGTCAAATTTGACCGTAACAATGTGACCAGTGTTGACTGGCAAACGTATCCCATTGCCCAAACCACAGATATCCCTGAGGCAATCGATATAGTGCTGATCAACCGTCCTGAAATTGATCCTACGGGTGCAGGAGAACCTTCGACCCGACAGGTTGCCGCAGCGATTGCCAACGCAATATTCGACGCAACAGGGGCACGCCTACGTAGGGTGCCGTTCACGCCAGAGCGGGTAAAGGAAGCTCTAGCGTAACGAACGTTAGTGTGTTGTAACACCAAGGGCAAGGGATTTCTGGAGAAAGAGCTCTACTTAACTGGCCAACGGGGCCGGATCTTCTCGGAAAGTCCTGTCTTCTTTAAAATATGTTCCTGTCTGTTACGAATCTCTTGATAAAGCGATTCCTCATCTATAGTCTGGATTTGTCCTTCGCTCATGATGATTTCCCCATCTACAACAACACTCCGAGCGGTATTGCCGGGGGCTGCGTAGACAAGGTTAGAAATCGGGTTATACAGAGGGAGCCAATCAGGAGAATTGGTGTCATAGACAGTGAGGTCCGCTTTTTTGCCTACCTCTAGAGAGCCAATCTCCTCCGCCCACAAAGAACAAGCAGCTGCATTGCGAGTGGCCATTTGCAGAACAGTCTCCGGCGAGAGTGTTGTCGGATCTAACCGAACCTCCTTGTAGGCGGTACTCAAAACAAACATCTCGGTCAGTAGATCAACAATACCAGAACAAGCATGATCGGAACCCATCGATACCTTGACCCCCATATCCAATAGTTCGGGGATGTGTCCGACAGAGATATTCCCATAGGCGTTGTGTAGACTCGAACTGGCACATGCCACCACCTTGACATCAAACTCCTGCAGCAAATCTACTTCCTTAGCACTTAACCAGCCGCAGTGAATCAAGAGAACATTAGAACCCAAAACTCCAATAGCGTGAAGGCGTTCTATTTCAGGGATTCCATGTTGTTGTAATGAAGCTTCTTGTGTCTCCTTTGCAAAACAGGCATGGGCTTGAATCAAAATGCCAAACTTGTCAGCTTCCTCCTTCATTCTACAGATCAGTTCATCGGTGCAATTATTCACGCCTCGAAAGCTTAGAGAACTTCGAATCCTCCCATTATGAGAGTTGTGAAATTCTTGGACCACGTGGAGGCCACTGGCTAGTGCTTCCTCGGTCGTTTCCTGAAATCTGGGGGGCAAAGTACCAAAAGCTGAGTGAGCTAAATCCATAGAACTCTTGGCCACAACCGCCCGCATACCAATCTCTCCCACAGCCCTAACCGTCTGTGCAGGGTGGTAATTTCCTGGATCTATAAAACAAGTGACGCCGTGACGAATGCAATTAGCCACACACAAAAGTGAACTGAGGTATGTATCGTCCGCCGATAGAACGGCTTCATACGGATACATCCTCTCAAAGAGAAATTCCCGGCTACCCACGTCATCGGCTAGTCCGCGACTCATCTGAAAGGAAGAGTGTAGGTGGGCATCAATAAGTCCTGGCACCACCACCGCATCTTTAGCTGACACTTCCCGTTTTGCCTGATATTGGGCACACAACTTATCCGACTTGCCAACCTCCAGGATTTTATCTCCCTGTATGGCCACGGCTCCATCCCTATAAATTTGGCGCTGATCATCAAGAGTGACCAGCCAGTCGGCGCTATGTACCAACAGATCTACTTCACACATGGACAAACCTCATGCCTCAGATGTCCACTCCAGTTTCCCCTTGATCTTAAGCTCAATCGCTACATTAGTCTCCGCTTCAGTGCCAGGTAAAGATCGGTGTGCGATGCCACGCGGGATGAGTAGCATTTCTCCACGGTCGAGTTCTACGGTTCCCATCTCGGTCTCCCAGATAAGAGATCCCTCTATACAGATAATGACCTCATCGGCATCATTATTTCTGTGCCAAAAAGACATAGGCTCCTTGGTTCTTTTTGAGAGATCAATTCTTAAATTCTCTGCAATAGCCAAGGGTAGAGGGGTTCCATCTGGCTTAGAGAAATTAGAAGGCTGGTATTTGGAGTCAAATAGATTAATCTTACGAAGTAATTTACGATCTTCTTCAGTGGTCTTACACTCCACCGGAGAATGGGGTCGCTTGTAATCGATATTACGCCCGTTAGTTGTTATTCTCTCGATGTATTCGTCCATGATTAATTCCTCCTTACTGTCTTTGTCTATACCTTGATATTAGAACGGGCTACCGCCAGTACGTCTGCAATTCAAGTCTGCGAGTACAGGCCCTAGATAATCAGGGGCAAGCAGCAACTGCTTAGCGGATTTCCTTTGATCCATGGATAGCCGCCAAAACCTTCTCAGGGGTTATAGGTAACCCAGTAACCTTCACTCCAAAGGGCGACAGGGCATCCTCCACGGCATTGCCAATAGCTGCTAGAGAAGTGATACTGCCTCCTTCGCCCGCCGATTTACTTCCCAGAAGAGTGTAGGGACAAGGAGATTCCTGACTAGTGGTCTCAAACCGAGGAATGCCAACTGTATTAGGTTTTAGGTAGTTAATGAAGGTGCTTGATAACAGTTGTCCGTCGTCATCGTAAAGGAACTCTTCATACAGTGCGGCTCCAATCCCGTGAACTGTAGACCCAATCAACATACCCTCCACAACTCCAGGATTGATCTGCTTCCCGCAATCATGAACGATGATGTAGCGTGGAAAGGTTACTGTGCCTGTCTCCACATCCACTTCCACGACGACTGCATGTACTGAATTTGAATGGGTTAACTGAACGTTAAAGTCTTCCCGACTGGGGAGCTTAGCATAAGGACTCTTGTAGTAAGCAATCTCTTTCAATCCCGGCTCTAAACCTTCCGGAAGCATTAGAATTCGCTTGTAGGCCAGAGTTGCAATCTCCTTGAAGGAAACATTCTTATCAGGATGTCCGAGAATTTGGATAACCCCATTACTTAACTCCAATTGTCCTTCCTCGCACTCCAACACATGGGCTGCAATTCTAAGCATCTTGTCACGGACCTTTTTGGTAGCCATGATCACAGCACCCAGATCAACGTCATTGAACTTATTGGAATAGACTCCGGAATGACCTAGAAATGGAGAGACTAGTGAATCTACCTGGGAATTAACTGACACCCTATCAGGGCTAATGGCCAACATATCCGCAACTACTTGAGCTGCAGTAGTGTTGTGCCCTTGTCCTGAATCTACAGAACCAAGCAACACATTAGCGTTGCCATCAAAATCAATGGCTGCCATTGCTCCTTCGGCATTTCCCGTATATTCAGGAGTCCCGCTGGAGGTATAGTAGTAACCCAAATTAGAAGTGCCAGGTTCCACACCACAACTAATACCAATCCCCATGTACCGTCCCTCGTGGCGCATCCTCTCCTGATTCTGTTTTACTTTCTCGTACTCAACTATATCCAAAGCCTTTTGGAGACATCGAGGATAATCCCCACTCTCGTAGATCTCGCCGGAAGGAGTCGTGTAAGGCATCTGGTCAGGCTGGACGAAGTTTTTAAATCTCATTTCAATTGGATCAAGCCCCAGTTCCTTAGCAGCCAGATTAATCATTCTCTCCAGAGAAAAGATCATGGCTGGTTTCCCGACACCACGATTTTGGACGGTAGGCCCCTGGTTGGTGACAACCGTTTTCAATTCGGCTCGGACGGTAGGTATGGTGTAACAACCTACCATGTTGGCAAATTTGATGAGTGCATAGATGCCAGCCGTGTGGATGAAAGAACCATCATTTTGAGTATCTTTTATACTCAAACCTAAAATTTTCCCATCCTTTTTAAGGGCCAATTCAAGTTCTATTTCCGCATCCGGAGTATGAGATCCAGCCATCAGGTGCTGCGTGCGTGTTTGTATCCACTTGACGGGTCGGTCCACCTTTTTCGCCAAAAGTGCCATCATGGCAATATAGGGCCACAATGCCAATTTGATGCCAAATGAACCCCCACTATCAGGAACATGAAATCTTAACCTATCAGCGGATATGCCAAGCGTATGACAAATATTGACGATGCTTCTTCCGTGTTGCTGATCATTAGCCCACACTACAAAGGAACTAGTTGCCTTTTCGTACTTAACGATCATGCCCCAGGGTTCCAGGGGCGTTGAACTGTATCGCTGGATGCGGAATGTTTCCTTAACAATTCGATCAGCATCCTTGTGGGCATCTGCAAGGTCGCCATGCTCCATGACGTCGTGAAGTAGGGTGTTACTTCCCGCTTCTTCAAAGATCAGAGGAGCATCCTTTTTGAGCGCATCGGCGATTTTGACTACCGGCGATAAAGGTTCAAATTCGACGTGGATAAGATCTAGCGCGTCCTCTGCAATGTATTCATTGACTGCAACTACCACAGCTAGCGGTTCTCCGACATAACGAACCTTATCGACGGCCATCACGTATTGGGTTACCGACTCGGTGATGGCTCGGGGCACAATTGGTTGGGTCTCTCGAGCTACCTCTTCTCCGGTGAGAACTGCGAGGACACCCTTTAACTGGCTGGCTCGACTCACATCGATCTTTTTGATTGTGGCATGAGCATAGGGACTTCCTAAGACCGCTGCCTGGTAACACTCCATATCCAAATCATCAACAAAGGTCGCTTCCCCTCTGAGATGCTGGACATCCTCCTTCCTAGGAGTGTGCGTGCCAACCCATTTTTGGGTGATTAGAATATCGTCGAGTTTCATGGATGATTTACCCTGCTAATCTGTCATCTGTTCGGATGCATGACTAACCGCATCGACAATCTGCTGATAACCGGTACACATACACAAATTCCCAACCAGAGCGTGTCTAATATCGTGTTCATTTGGCTCGGGGTTGTTCTGAAGTAACGCATAGGCACTGAGAACCATACCAGGAGTACAATACCCACACTGAATTGCAAAGTTACTCCTGAAGGACTCCTGTAGTGGGTGAAGCTTTCCTTCGGCTAGTCCCTCGATAGTGGTAATTTGTGCACCCTCAACGGAAATTGCAAGTTTCATGCATGACTTAATTGGCCTACCATTAAGTAGTACCGTACAAGCTCCACAATGTCCTGTATCACAACCGATGTGAGTCCCGGTAAGACGTGCCTTTTCCCGTATGTAACTTACCAGCAAAAGACGTGCTTCTACGTTATCCTCAAACTCCTGTCCATTAATCTTTACTGTTATCTTAGCCATGAATTCTCAATCTCAAAAAATATTTTTCAACCTTCAGAATAGTGAGTTACTGGGAAGAATGGACAGAACTATTTTCAATGCACAAGCCCCATCCTACGCATGGAGTTCCTCACCACAGTTTTGCTTCAAATGGTGTCAGCAACTCTGGACCGTCCTCGCGAACCACCACCTCTTGTTCAATACAAAATCCACCAACTCCGGGGATACTCAAACCTGGTTCGATACAAAGTACCATTCCGGCCTGCAACTCAGTTTTGTCGCCCGGAGAAATCAATGGAGGTTCAACTGTCTCCAACCCAATCCCATGCCCCATGAAAGCACGGCTGTATTGAGCATAGCCCGACTTTTCAAAAACTTCACGCGCCACACCCACCAAATCTTCAGCTGGAATGCCCACTTGAGTTGCCTCAACAGAAGCATTTGTAGCCTCAAGAACTGCATCCATCAAATTTAATTTGTCCTTATCCACTTCACCCGCGCAAGTACATCGGAAAACATCGAATTGGTAACCACGACAGGCTCCAATAATATCCATCATGACAAGTTCGCCATCCTGAATCTTACGGTCAGTGGCTTGGGGCCACCGCATCGTAGTAGCGATTTGAGGATCGGAGCTGACTCGGAAATAGCGAACAAAATCTGCTCCTGCTTTTAAAGCAGCGGCAGTCCCTTCGGCACAAATTTCATTCTCTTGTACTCCCGGCCTGACGACTCCGATCGCAGCAGCATGTCCAGCACCCGCAATTTCTGCCGCTTTAGCAATCAATTGAATTTCAGCTTCACTTTTGATCAGTCTCTGTTGATTTAAAAGATGGTCAGCGGAACCCATCTTGATCTGGGGCAACTCATCAAGAACATGTCGATAAATGGTAGCAGGTAATAGATCTTCTCCCACGACACCGATTTGCCCTGTCTCAACCTTACGCTCCCGCATCCAATCCACCAGAGCAACAATCATGTCGGGAGCAACTCGAACATCATTGACAGCCACAACGTCTTTTCGTAACGATGCCTGGGATTGCCTGTCAATAAGTAAGGTAGATTCGCCCTTCATATCTAAAAGGAAAATCCCATGCCCCATGCCCCGATCAGTCACAGTAAAAGGCGTACTGGGAAAAGGAGGAAAGTGATTAGTAAGATAGGCAAGATGTCCAGGACGGTCGTAGGCGGATCGACCTACCACCATTACAGCATCCAAGTTTTCCTGGTCCGCTAGCTCGTGAGTGCGCTCCTGGCGTTCCTGTAGCTCACTACGGGAGATTCCCGGGATATTCGAAGTTTCCAAATCCATAATCACTCTTCACCTCAGTTTTGGAACTATCTGATCAACAAATAGATCTAGCTGAGCCTGTTGCTCCTTGCACGGAAAACGAACCATTAGGCTTCTCACTCCTGCGTCTAGGAACTGCCTAATCGTTTCCACGCACTGATCCACGGGACCTAGGGCAGTCCAAAGTTCAACTACCTCCCGAGGAAAATCGGTCATATAGTAAGTGTCGAGAAAGTGTTTTGCTTCCTGCAGTGCCGCCTCACGATCCTCGTTAACCAAAACATTGTAAAAGAGAGCTGGCTCAAAGCTTCCAGGGTCCTTTCCTTCCTGACTTGCAAATTCACAAATCTTGTCTAGTCCGAATCGAAAGTCCTCTGGGGACACTCGAGTGGTCATCCATCCCTCTGCATACTTTACGACACGGCGCATCATACGCTCGACCAATTCAGGACTTTTTTCCCGCGTGGGCGTGGCCACCAACCAAATAGGAGGATGGGGTTTCTGTGATGGCTTGGGCTCTAGAGTCACATTCTCCAGACTGAAGTATTTGCCTTTGAAAGTCACATTGTCTTCGGTCCAGACCCGCTGCAAGATCTCTATTCCCTCTTCTAGTCTTCCAATGCGATCTGATGGATCAATACCGAAAGCTTGATACTCAATGAGAAAATCTCCTCCACTCTTAGGATTACCTCCTAAGCATACTGGCCAAATGGTTCGCCCGTTGGAAAGAGCATCAATAGAAGCCCACTCAAGTGCTGTCACCAATGGCTGCCGTAGAGGGAAACTTGCAAAACAGGCTGGACCAAGTTTCACATGTTTTGTTCGTGCGGCCATCGCTGCCAGCAATACATTACACTCAAATCGAGGCTTAGCAAGGATGCTATCCCCGACCCATACCGAATCGATGGCTGGGAATTTTTGATCGGCCGCCTCGGCAATGACAATAAGTTCCTGTGGTGTGAAAAGACCGACGAGGGGCCCACGATTGGGGATGACAACTCCAAACTTCACTAATGCCATAGTCCGCGCATTATAGTACTTTCGGAGCAATCCGAAAAGACTGTTTTGTCCTCTGTCCGTATGAACGAACATACTGCAATGCACAGCAGTCCAGATGCGACGTCCATACCAGCTCGATTTAGGTCCTAAGACCTAATCCTACGGTATAAAATTTCCTAGCAACTGTAGATTCTGGCAGACAAGCTCTGTAACGCCTTTGTTCTTCAAACGTAATCTCCAACCGATTCCCTACCTCTTTGTCTGTCATTAATAGTTTCAAAATCATTTCCGGATGGACAAAGGCTTCTGGGGGATCTGCGTGATTGATGACTTCCCGCTGCCACTGGATCATCTCTTTGACCTGTTCATCTGATAGGTAGAGAGGATAATATGTGTCGGCAATGAGAATCTTCCCCTTGGGCTGAAGTAGATCCGCTAGGCGGACAAAGAGATCGGGGAAAAAATCTTCTGCTTCACCGCCAGCATACTTATAGATTTCATGTAAAACACCATGCAACATAATAAAGTCATAACGGTTTTCACTATCTAAAAACTTCATGAAATCTTCCTGAGTAAATTTCCAGCTGATCCGTCGACCCTCACCAGAAAAGTTCACAATCCCTTCAGGCGTATCTCGACAATTGATAACTATGTCAGAATCCTCCACGCATGCTGGCTGGATCTGATCCAAGGGCTCGCTATCGACAAAATGGATCTGGAACGTGTCCGGACAACTTTTCTCATCCCATGTTTCCTGAAGACCACGCAACAAAACAGATCGACTACCCACTCCTACTTCAAGGAATGCCAGCACGCCATCAGTTCCCTGATAGGCATCAACGAGAAACTGCTTCAACACATCATTGAAGTGGTCATAATGCTCACGCCAAAGATCCTGGAGATTCTGATAGGTGCTTGGCAATTCATATCCTCGACGCCCCCCTATTTCAAAACTCATAGACTCTATACCTTGACAACACCAAAATGTTTACGTCTTGTAGCAACATAAGAACACTCATCAACCGTATGCTTTTGAATTAACGCTTCTCTATGCATCCACGGCCCTCCGCGATAAACCTAACACTTTTCTGGCGAACATCCCAGTGCCATTGTCTTTAGATTTACAATATGCATAACGTTAATGGTCCATCTGAACAACGCTCGTTGCTGTACCTATCGAAGATTTATACAAGCTCCGTTCATAACTGGTTGTGATTTCAATTTTTTCATGTTACAAATGGAAAAAAGCGGTTTGTCATTTCTCAAATCACAGCCGTACACTAGTTTTCAAGTTTAACAAATCAAGGATTGGAGATTGCCTATGGAAGATGATGAAGAACGGAGGGATTCTGG
>JAYZCG010000044.1:0-59671 GCA_036338435.1 Acidobacteriota bacterium | reverse complement strand
CCGGTAAAAGATGAGGCTCCCGAGTTCTGGATTGATCTGGTGGCAATACGTCAGCCGGAGGGACAAGAAGTACATTTAATTTGGTCCGTTGATACTGAGAGTGAGAGTATCACTGCTCTCAGCCAAGCTGCCCGAGATCTAGAAAGTAGCCGGTAGCAAGGCAAGAACCAATATCCACTTCAGTACTGTTTTTGGAAATGATCTTTCGGTAGGGGATCGCGATGTCGCCAGCCCCTACTTTTGTCCCCTGATCTGGCAAATAGTCGGTAAAGCAAAGATGTAGGTAGGAGGAGGATGTAAAAAGAAAACACTAATAGTATGAAGGTGTTGATCAACCCCATCAGTTTGGCCAGCTTCAATAAAAGCCGACGAATCGTTGTAAAAAGCTTATACATGGGTTGCTCCCGGTTGATCTCTTTTGGATAGCAAAAAGTTTTGGACAACGAGAAAATCAAGCCCTGTACTCATAAAGCATCGATAGGCTTGGGCAGGCGACTCCACAATTGGTTCTCCTCGGACGTTAAAACTTGTGTTTAAAAGAATAGGACATCCAGTCTGCTTGTTAAATTCTTCTAGCAGTTGGTGAAATCGAGGGTTACTTGTTTGACTCACGGTTTGAATGCGGGCGGATCCATCGACATGGGTTACAGCTGGAATCCTTGATCGTTTTTTAGATTTTACAGGGGCAACAATCAGCATGTACGGACTGCGACGGGTTAAGTCAAAATAGTCAGCCATATGTTCTTCTAGAATGGCTGGTGCAAAAGGACGAAACGATTCTCTGAATTTGATGCGAGCATTAATTTGCTCCCGCACGTTTTTTTTTGTTGGATCGGCCAAGATGCTACGATTGCCAAGAGCTCTTGGTCCAAATTCCATAGCGCCCTGAAACCAACCAACTATTGCTCCTTGGGATAGGGCATGGGCGACTTTTTCCATTAAAGTAGGGCTTTCTAATTCCTGATAGCGAGCCCTCACGCTGTCGAGATATTGTCGGATTTGCATGTCGGTGTAGCGGGTTCCCAATAGAGACCCCAGTTGTTGATCGTTTGTGGGGACTTGGACTGGTTGCAATCGGGGCTTTCCCAGGAATCGATGCCAAATTGCTAGTGCGGCACCTAATGCACCACCGGCATCTCCTGCGGCAGGCTGAATCCATATATCTTGAAAATCAGTTTCCCGAAGAATACGTCCATTAATCACCGAGTTCAGTGCCACACCACCAGCCATACACAAGTATTTTTGCCGAGTGTGTTTGTGTAAATGGCGACATATTCTGAGTACAGCTTTTTCTAAAACCCTTTGGATGGAAGCTGCAAGATCCTTATGTTTTTGTAGAAGGGGGCTCTCAGGTTTTCTAGGAGGCATTCCAAAAAGTTTTTCAAATCTAAAGGATGTCATTTTTAGGCCAGTTTCAAAGTCAAAGTAATCTTCATTTAGATGAAAGGAGCCATCTTCATGAAATTGAATCAAATGCTTTTCTATTTGGTCGCTGTAAATCGGATTTCCATACGGAGCAAGCCCCATCACCTTGTATTCTGCAGAGTTTACTCTAAAACCGAGGTAATAGGTGAACGTACTGTAGAGCAAACCTAAAGAATGGGGGAAGCGTATTTCTTTGTCCAAGTGTATTTTATTCCCCTGGGCGTGACCAAGTGCTGTGGTAGTCCATTCACCGACAGAGTCAATGGTGAGTAGTGCAGCCGAGGGAAAAGGGGAGGGATAATAAGCAGATGAGGCATGGGATTCGTGATGATCCGCAAACAAAACTTCCCCATCATATTTGAGTTGTTTTGTTATCTGCTCTTTGGTCCACACTTTCTCTTTCATCCAGATAGGCATCGCTTTAAGATAAGAGGGTAATCCCTGCGGACAATGGCGCAAGTATGTTGTCAGAATACGTTCTAGTTTAATGAAGGGCTTTTCATAAAAAACGACATAGTCAAGATCTTCTACTGTACATTGGGCAATGCGGAAAATTTCTGTAATGGATCGGGATGGGAATGAGTGGTCATGTTTGATTCTACTGAAGCGCTCTTCTTGAAGAGCAGCAATGATACGCCCTTCATCCAGTAGGCAAGCAGCGCTGTCGTGATAGTAGGCTGAGATACCCAGGATTTTTGTCATTTTGTAGAAAAGCGACTCATTGTAACATCTTTTTAGGTTTGTTAGGGTGGTTCTCAGATGGGTAAAGTGTCGATTTGTGTGGAGCTTTGGGAATTTTTGAGGGTACGTAAAAAAATGTGGTTGTTGCCCATTCTGGCCTTTTTAATTTTTGTTGGAGTGTTGCTGGTTTTTTCTGAATCATCTGCCGTTGCTCCGTTTATCTATACCTTGTTCTGACCATGTAGAGTGCTAATTCCTGGTAGTGTGGGACTGGGAAAGTAGTTTAAAGTGCAACAAGTACTAACATTATCAGCCAACATAATACGGTGCTGTGACTCTAGTATGGGTTTGTTATATGGGACGCGACGGGAGTTTTGGTGTTCTCATGTCGGGATGATAGAATCGTGACAAGGGTATGAGTAATTCCATGGAGACCGTGATGTCTGACAACGTCCAAGAAGTAGTAGATATTTTCGCAGATTATCTTAAAAAGAACGGGCTCAAGATGACACGGCAAAGACGGATCATTCTTGACAGTTTTCTCCGAACAGGTGGACATGTGAGTACTGAGGAACTGCACCAACTTGCCAAGAAAAAGGATGAGCGATTAGGGTTTGTGACCGTGTTCAGAACTCTAAAAGCGTTGTCTGATTGTGGGATTGCACGGAAGATTGATCTTGACGATGGGCGCGCACGATTTGAACACAACTACAAAAGGACTCACCATCATCATGTTGTATGTATTGACTGTAGCAATACTATTGAGTTCGTGAGCCCTGAACAGGAACATCTTCAAGAGGAAATTACTTCTAAGTATGGATTTAAAGCAGTTCGACATACTCTACAAATCTTTGGCATTTGCCCAAAATGTCAGAAAAATGAAGAACCGAATCGTGAGAGCTATAACGCTGAGTTGGTTTTTGCTCGTGATGCTTTAAAGATTGCGATGGCTACTGAACAAAGAGGGATTAGTTTCTACCAGGCAGCATCGGAAATGGTAACTCAGGCATCAACAAGAGAAGTTTTTCTGAGTATGCTCAGCGAAGAAGAGGATCACCTGAGTAAACTGGAAAAGGAATGGGATCGTTTGATCAAGGGTGATCGTTATTTGCTAGAGGCACCGATTTTCCTTCATTTTGATTATAAGGCTCTGGCTCAAATTTTCCCTCATCAGAGTGAAGTTAGAGCAAAAATGAAAGACAGCATAGATGCAGCAGAAGCACTTAAAATGGCTATGAAGATGGAAATGGAAGCGCATGATTTTTTCGCTAACTACGCGGAAAGTTTTGATGATACCAAGGGAAGAGACATATTCCTGAAATTTGCCGATGAGGAAAAAGAGCACTACGACATCATCAAAAAGGAATATGATCGGATGGTGAAATCTGGTGAGTTATGACAACGGACAGACCTGGGGCTATCGTTGTCACAACCTAAATGCATTGCGGCGATGACAGATATGCTTGTTAGCATCCGTGCGTGAAATACCATTGGGAAGTTCTTTCAAGTCTCCCCGACCAGGTAGAGGAGCTGTCTGCCCAACTTGGTGTAATACCCCTGGTCGCCCATCTTTTACTTCAAAGGGGGCTCGAGGATCCCGATAAGGCACGAGATTTCTTGCAGCCTGACCTAAAGAATCTACACGATCCGTCTTTAATGAAAGACATGGACTTAGTGGTTGAGCGCGTGTTTCGTGCTGCTCAAATAGGGGAAAAAATTCTTATTTATGGTGACTATGATGTCGATGGAATCATGGCCACAGTAATTTTGAAGCGGGCATTAGAAATGTTGGGAATTGCTGTTGACTTTCATTTGCCGCTGCGTTTAGAAGAAGGCTATGGCATTCAGAATAGTGTGCTAAAAAAAGCACAAGAGGATGGATTTTCCTTGGTCATTACTGCGGATAATGGCATCCGGGCTTTCGAAGCAGCAGAGGTTGCCCAGGACTTAGGGATTGAGATGATCGTGACGGATCATCATCTACCAGAAAAGAGACTTCCTGCGGTATACGCTATTCTGAATCCACATCGCACTGATTGCCCATACCCCGATAAAAATCTAGCGGCTGTAGGAGTTGTCTTCAAGCTTGTTCAGGCTCTTTTCTCAAAGGCTGGAAAGGACGATGTGATTCCTCATTTCTTAAAATTGGTTGCTATTGGGACGGTGGCCGATCTTGTTCCCGTTACAGGGGAGAATCGTATTTTTACCCACTATGGACTTAAGGCTCTTTCCGATCCTCGAAATATTGGACTAAAGGAACTTCTTAAGGGTTCTGATATTAGTGGAGAAGTAGATTTTGATGATGTCGCCTTTAGATTAGGTCCTCGCATAAATGCGGTAACTAGAATGGGCGGAGGTCGTGAAGTTGTAGAATTGTTTGCGGAGCATGACCAGGTTGCTGCTCGAGATATGGTTCGGGAAATGAACAGAAAAAATAAACTTAGACGTAAGGAGGAAGCACATATTCTCGAAGAAGTGGAAGAACAATTCACACAGGATCCTAAGGCCTTCGATAGAGATTTTCTTGTGGTTGCTGGAAAGCATTGGCATCGCGGGGTCATTGGGATCATTGCTTCCCGGCTAATGGAGCGATTTCATCGACCAACTTTGGTGCTTTCTATAGAAGATTCTTTTTGTCAGGGCTCAGGAAGAAGCATTCCTGGTGTGGATCTGCTTGCAGTTCTTGATCAGTGTTGTGATCAATTTGTGAAGTACGGAGGGCATGCGCAGGCAGTGGGGTGTACGCTTGGACAGGAATTTTGTGATAGCGAAAAAATCCAACAGTTGTCCCATTTGCTGGAAGAACATGTCCGTCCACAACTAAATTCCAATAGTTTGATTCCTTCTCTTGCCATTGAGGGGGTATTGCCTACCGAAGATATTTCTTTTCCGCTTTACGAAGCAGTTAACAAATTGGCCCCTTTTGGCATTGGCAATCCAGTTCCTGTCTTTGTGTCGAAACAGGTGGATATAGTAAAAGGACCCTGGATCCTCAAGGACCAGCATTTGAAAATGCAAATAGAGTCAGATGGTGCTCATCTTGATGCCATTTGGTGGAAAAATGGGGCTGTCGCTGATACCATTATTCCTGGATCTGAAATCGATTTGGCATATACGATGAGTCGGAATAGCTACCTGGGCAAGGAGAAGCTTTTGTTGACCATCCAGGATATGAATTTGCCTTGAGATGTGGGAAGTGCAGTGTTCTCACATTCCATGAGAAGTAATAGGTAAGACCACCGTTTATATGCGGCGCTCTGGTGCATGTACAAAGTGCAAAGTTTAGGAATTCTGCATGAAGTTTTCAAAATGGCTGGCTGTGGCTCTGTTCCTGTTTATTGTTGTTGCCGGTCTGTTTATTGTGCAGAGTTTTATGTCTCGCCGTCAGCAGATCGCTCTACCTCCGAAAACGAAAATACTTCCTCCTGAAATCAGCCGGCAAAGCACTCAATTTGAATATACGGAGCATAAGCACGGGAACCCTGTATTCAAAGTCAATGCCAAAACGAGTACTAAAACGGTAGAGAATGTACACAACCTGAGTGAGGTCAGTGTATCTTATTTTGGTCAGAATGAGGAATTCCCCGATAGTGTAGCTGGAAGGGATGCCACGTATCGTATTGATGAAAAAGAACTAGAATTTAATGGCAATATACTTATTAGACTGGCAGATGGGACAGAAATAATTTCCGACCAAGCTAATGCAGATCTCAGTCAAGAGGTGGTTAGAATTAATCAGCATTTTCAGTTTACCCAAAGGAATGTGCAAGGACATGGCGGTTCTCTCGTTTATAGATTCCCCCAACGCGAGATGAAAGTTGAGGATGGATTAAATCTTGTTGTGGCCGCTGGATCACGAGAGATTCAGGTGGATGCGGGGGCTGGAATTTACCGGCCATATGATCAGGTGATGAAGTTTTTAGATAAGCCAGGCGTATCGGGTGGTGGCGCCAAACTTACTGCAGAAGAGATGAGCGTCATGTTTAGTGGGGAATATCAAATTGATAGGGTGTTGAGTATTGGTCAAGCCCAACTGGACATTTCTGAGGACACAAGTTTTTCAGGAAATCGTATAGACATACTACTTGATCCGGGGTCTAAAACATTAGATCAGGTTGAAATCCTGGGGAATGATTCAAGCAATGCAGGTTACTATCAAGAGGCTAGAGGAGTCCGTTTGGAAGCCAACAAAATTGTAGCCGTGCTGGATAGTACTAGAATTCATAAGGGGTTGTTTCTCGAAAGATTTGCAGCGTTTGAAAACGTGTCATTCCACTTGTCGGGAGATGATAATAGTGAAATTTATTCCGATGAACTGGCAGCCAAATTTTTTGAGGGCGGAGAACATCTAGAAAGTGTAAATCTTCAAGGGGAAGTTTCCGCAGTCCAGCGAAGTAGCACTTCTGGAAGTGGTGACACACAACTTCAGAGTAAAGTTCTAGCTTTACGTTTTGAGTCTAACGAGATCCTAGAAGAAGCAAGAGCTGAAGGGGATGTTGAATTCAAGCTGAGCTCGAATGGCATGGGGAAGCGTCTCATAGCAAGGGACTTTGTACAGGTTGATTATCAGGGTGGCGTTCCCAATAAGATCGTAAGCCAAGGGGACTGCCTGTTGGAATCGATCATGACTGATGGTGCAGACCGTGTGATGGCTTCCCATGTAACGATACATTATCAGAAAGGTCTGTTTGATAGGATCATTGCCAGAGATGGAGTTCGAGTAGAATCGCTTCGTCATGGAGAGCAGAGTTATACGACTAGCGAGCATTTAGATGTTGTGTATCGTGATGGAGTGATGCATGAAGTGGTTCAGAAAGGGAAGGTTCGTTTTTGGGATGGTGAGCCAGTCACGTTAGAATTGAGGTCGGATCTTGCAGAGTTTGATCCCAGGACAGGAATAATCGTTGCTACTGGAACTCAGCCGCCTACTTTACGAACGATTGACACAAATAGTTCGGGGGTTGAATCTACCATCGTGACCCGCGCACATCGTTTTACACTGGACAAATATAAAGGGCGTGTGCTTGCTCAGGGGGGAGTGAGCAGTGTTTTTGGTGAGGGGGTTAACTCGACTCTTATTAATGCTGGTTCCATGACGGTCGAGAGAACAACCGGCTGGGTAGAGTATTCGGTTGATCCCAATATTGTCCAGGGGGACAATTCTATTCACGGGCAGGTTGTAAAGTACAATTACCAAGACCAACAGCTCGTTGTGGAAACGGATGTAAAGAGTTCGTTTTTTGAGGACGGCCCATTAAAGAATAGACAGTATACGATCGAGTCTGATCGCCTAGTTTACGATCAACAAGCTTCACGAGCTCGTTTCGAAGAGGGAGTGCGTTTGAGGACCGCAGAGGTAACTGTAAGGGCTCCCTTCATGGAGGTGTTTTTTTCAGATGTCGGCGCTGAAAGGGTCCAGAGGATTATTGCTTGGGGGGGTGTACAGGTAATTCAAGAAGGCAGGAAAGCGGAGGGAGAACGAGCAGAACATCATCCTTTAGAGGGCAAGGTTCTATTAATGGGCAATCCTGCTCAAGTCATCGAAACAAACAAAGGTAAAGTAGTGGGATCACGACTTACTTTCTATGCTGGAGACAAGAGAATTTTGGTTGAAGGGCGATCATCATCGGTGGCGCCATGAGTTCTATAAATTCTTCTTCCACTTTGGAAGCCTGCCAACTTAATAAATCTTACCGGGGAAGAAAAGTTGTCAACGATGTCAGTTTGACAATTGCTCGTGGCGAGATAGTAGGATTACTAGGTCCCAATGGTGCGGGCAAAACTACAACATTCTATATGATGGTGGGATTGGTCTCCCCAGACAGTGGAAACGTGCGGATGAATAACCAAGATCTTACTTCCCATCCTATGTATGTACGAGCTCGGCGAGGTATTAGCTATCTGCCACAGGAACCTTCTGTATTCCGAAGACTTTCAGTGGAAGATAATCTGTATGCTGTAGCTGAAACGCTCGAGTTGGTAGCTGGGATGGCCGATCAAATGGTTAGTGAATTGTTGGAGGAATTCGGGATTAGTAACTTACGAAAACATCTTGCCTATACACTCTCAGGAGGAGAACGGCGGCGTTTGGAGATTGCTCGATCTATGATGATTGATCCAGCCTTTATTCTTTTGGACGAGCCCCTGGCCGGGATTGATCCTCTAGCGGTACTGGAAATTCAGAAAATCGTGAAGAGTTTGAAGGCCAGAAAAATTGGAGTTTTGATTACTGATCACAATGTCAGAGACACTCTGGAGATAACCGATCGGGCCTATATTATCAACGAGGGGAGCATATTTCGGATGGGCACTCCAGATGTCCTATCATCCGATGACGCGGTCCGTAAAGTTTATCTTGGGGAGAGCTTTCAACTATAGTAATGCAGAAGTAAGTAACATCAATAGTCTGTTATTGGTTTGCAACAATGGGTAAAAGATATCAGCTGAGGTCAGGCTTGGGAGTCAATCTTTCCCAGCGAATGACAATCACGCCTGCGCTATTGCAGAATATCAAACTTTTAACTCTCAATCGGTTGGAACTTTCTGATTTGCTTAGCCAAGAATTAGCTAACAACCCGGTTTTGGAAGAAGTTTCAGAACAAGATGATCTTGACGTATTGGACAGGCAAAAGGCTGAGGGAATGAATGGGGAGAGTGACTATGAGAATTTTGATTACGAATATTTCTTTGGAGAGTATCTAAGTGCCACTCCGCATTCCATCGGATTGGAACATCCGGCCGAACAAATCCCAGTTGACTTTTTTTTGACTGCCCCTTCTACGTTAAATGATCATCTGAACTGGCAGTTGAATTTGACCGAGATGTCAGGGCAAATACGAAAAATTGCTGAATTTATCATTGGGAATATCGATGAAAATGGTTATTTGATGGTTACAGTGGAGGAGATTTCCTGGGCACTGCAGGTCTCAACTGATCAAATTGAAGAAGCTCTACGGGGTGTCCAAAATCTTGATCCAATTGGTGTAGGTAGTCGTAATTTAAGGGAATGTCTTTTATTGCAAATCAGGTCTGCTGATTTAGGAGGATCATTGGCCGAAAGCCTCGTGCAAGAACATCTTTCCTTGGTTCAGACAAAAAAATTCAATGAACTAGCCGGTGTGCTCAACTGTAGTCCAGAAGATGTATTTTTGGCGGTGGAAAAACTCAAAAATTTTTCCCCAAATCCAGGGGCAAAATACAACTCTCAGCGTCCCCACTACATTCAACCCGACATTTATATTTATAAGATAGACAACGATTACCAGATCCTTCTCAACAATGATGGATTGCCGAAATTATGTCTGAGTAAGTCTTATCGGGAATTGCTCCGACAAAAGGGAATATCGAAAGATGCCAAGACGTTCGTGAGAGAACGGTTCCGAGCTGCCATGGAGTTGTTGCAGGGGGTTGATCAGCGTGACCAGACCGTCTATCGGGTTTGCAAAGTGATTGTTGGGCACCAAAAAGATTTTCTGGATCATGGGAGGGCGTCTTTAAAACCTTTGTTAATTAAAGATGTGGCGGAAGAAATGGGAGTGCATTCTTCTACCGTAAGTCGGATCGTATCCAACAAATATGCATACACTCCACAAGGTGTAGTAGAGTTGAGAAAGTTCTTTTCAAGTGGTGTAGTAAATACTTGTGGGCGTGCGATGTCCGTGGTTCAAGTAAAGGAGAAAATAAAAGGTATTGTTGCCAACGAGAACAATGAGAGTCCTTTTTCTGATCAACGGATTTCTGCTTTATTAAATAACAGAGGGATTGAAATTACCCGCAGGACCGTTTCTAAATATAGGCATCAAATGGGCATTCTTGATTCTAGAGAACGTAAAATAGCTGTACTATTTTGACAGATCTATCCGCAGTACTCTTTTCTACGCCTCTGTAAAAGAACTGGATAAGGCAATCCTAGCGTTGGAGTTGTGGCGTGTGAATACATGCACATAGATTTCAGAGATCCTTCTTAAATAAAGAAAATACGATCTCCTCTGGATCATTCTGGTGGTAACCTCATGGCGTTTGTTAGCACTTCAAATGACTTAGAGTCCTTAGTCATCCTGACGGGGATGGGCGGGTCAGGAAAGCATACCGCCCTTAAGGCTTTTGAGGACTTAGGATATTTTTGCGTTGATAATCTCCCCACATCATTGATTGCTCGTCTGGTTGAGACATCTACATTGCAAGGATCTAGTATACGGCAGTTAGCAATCGGCATCGACGTTCGCCTGGGCAAATCTTTGGCTGAATTTGAAGTGTTATTCAGAAAAATTGAGCAATTCTCTTCTCGGTCAGTTGTTGTTTTTTTTGATGCAGACGATGAAGTTTTGGTGCGTAGGTATAGTGAGACGAGGCGCATTCATCCACTAGGCCACGGGCAGACACTTCTTGAGAAGATACATTCAGAGCGTCAGAAACTAAGTGGTATGCGCTCAGTAGCAGACCGTATCATTGATACCAGTAATTTTTCAGTGCATGATCTGCGAAATTTGATCTCCCAGGATTTCGAGCTGGCTGAGCAGGAGGATATGCTGGAGGTTTCTCTGGTTAGTTTTGGATTCAAGTACGGTCTTCCTTACAATTCTGAGTTAGTTTTTGACGTTAGATTTCTTCCAAATCCTTATTTTGAATTAGAACTAAGGGAGAAAACTGGCGACGACCCCGAGGTAGTAAACTATATGTTGAAACATCAGGAAACTGATGAAGCCATTGGGGTAATTTTCAATATGCTAGAATACCTGCTTCCTAAATATGACAGGGAAGGCAAAAAATACTTAACCATTGCGGTTGGTTGTACTGGTGGAAAACACCGTTCGGTCATGGTAGTAAATGAATTGGAAAAGCGTTTGAAACAAGCGGGCAGGAAGGTGCATTCAACTCACAGAGATTTACAGAGCAGATGAGCCAGATAGCCAGTTGTAGCCTGATCACTGTCTGCGGCCAGCGTAGCCTTACAAATATTTTGGTAGATATGCTGAGTTTATAGTCCAGAAGGGGCCATGGCATTGATTGCGTAAGATAGTTTGCGGTCCCCACATTATTTGGACTAGTTGGCATAAAGGGCGTATACATTCAATGAATGCCCATAGTGTTTTTACAGTGAAACGGAGATTACGACATTCCTTCCGTCAATTTTGGGGAGAGATAATTGAAGCTTGAAGTAATCTGTTCTCAAAGGTATTGAAGCGTAAATAGCATGGGTGTTGTTACAAGGGGTTTATGATTTCAGCAAATCAACTCACTATTCTGCGAATGGTGTTTGTGCCTATATTTGTGTTTTTGGTTTTAGAAAGACACTGGGGAGGCGCACTTGCCGTTTTTGTACTGGCTGGGATAACGGATCTATTGGATGGATTTATTGCTAGGAAGTTTGGGCAGAAAACTCCAATTGGAACTTTCCTTGATCCAGCTGCCGACAAGTTACTCCTTATTGCTTCTTTTGTACTTCTTACGCAGAATTCAGTTGGTTTGACAAGTCCAATTCCTCTCTGGTTAACAATTACAGTAATTGGACGTGACGTGTTGTTGGTGATCAGTGTTGTCATTATTAACTTAACCTTGGGTAGGCATTTGTTTGCACCTTCCATGTACGGGAAGGCGACAACTGCCATACAACTCCTGACGGTCTTCATGGTCTTGGTGGTAAACTGGTTAGGAGTTGTACTGTCTTGGACAAGCTACGTATTCTACTTAGCTTTTATACTTACAGTGGTCTCTGGAATGCATTATCTAGCTCAAGGCATGAGACTTGTCAGTGGCGGTCAGAATCAGGATTGAGGAATACAGGGAGAAAGCTAGACAAAATAGTTGGTGAATATAGAAACTCAGCTTTCAAGAACAAGTAATCAAGTGGATGAGGTATTGGAGTGAAAGAATTAGTGGGAGAGCGCGACAGATGCAAAGGTCTGAAGATTGGTATTGTTGTCAGTAGCTTTAATGGGGTAATTACAGAGAAGCTTCTATCTGGAGCCTTGGGGACCCTAGCCGAACATAATGTCTTGGACAATGACATCACGGTCGTTCGAGTGCCTGGTAGTTTTGAAATCCCAGCAGCGGCACAACAGTTGCTCCAGACATATTACGTCGATGCGGTTGTGTGTTTGGGAGCAGTTGTTCGTGGGGAGACGCCACATTTTGACTACATCAGCATGCAAGTGAGCCGCGGAATAACCGACGTTGGACTCCGGCATGGGGTTCCTATCACTTTTGGTGTGATCACAGCTGACACAGTAGAACAGGCGATAAATCGCTCGAGTCTTGACCCCAATTTGATTGCTTCAAATAAGGGTGTTGAAGCCGCTACTGCTGCCCTTGAAATGGCAGGGTTGTTTAGACAATTGACTGAAACAGCTGAACGAGACACTTAATTTGCCGCCCGAATAAAGCCTAAGGCAAGATAGGAAGAGTTTCATGAAGTTGCGCGTGGAGGTCGGAGCCCACAGGAAATGAGGGGGTATCTTTATGAGTAGTCAGCGGAAAGCACGGGAGCTAGCCCTACAACTACTCTTCCAAACTGACATCACGAGATCTGCCCCCGAGGAAACTCTGGATGCTTTTTGGGAAGTCAATTCGGCTGAATCCGAGAACCGAGAATACGCTGACTTATTGTTTTTAAAGGCTTTTGAAAACCAGGTCCAAATCGATACGTTGATTTGTAAATACTCTCAGAACTGGAGTCTGGAGAGAATGTCAGTGGTGGATAGAAATGTTTTGCGGATGGCAGTAGGCGAATTGATGATGGGTGACATCCCTACTGTCGTGGTGATTGACCAGGCAATTGAAATAGCTCGTAAGTTTAGTACAAATGAGTCCACTCCATTTGTTAACGGTATTCTAGATGCAATAAAAAACGAAATCGAAGAACCGACTGTGGGAGAAGGTTAGTATGGGTGAAAAAAAAGATCTGGTGGAACAACGTGCCCATAATTTGAAACAGATTCAGGAACTTGGATACGAGTCTTATCCTCATCAATATCCGACTACGCACACCATCGCAGAGTTGGTGGAGAAGTACTCTGATGTATCTGCTGAGACATTAGATGAAGTGCCGATCTCGACCCAGACTGCAGGCCGCATTGTAAATCTTCGAGGACATGGCAAAGCTGGATTCGCAGATTTTCTTGGTGCTGGAGCACGTATACAAGTATATGTACGTGAGGACAGGGTTGGCAAAAAAAACCACGAGCTCTTTCATCTTCTGGATATTGGCGACATCGTAGGTGTTAAGGGTTCTATGTTTCGAACTCGAACAGGTGAATTATCTATCTCTGCAGAGCAGGTAAGTTTTCTTGCAAAGGCGTTATTGCCTTTGCCGGAAAAATGGCATGGATTGAGTGATGTAGAGGCGCGTTACCGGCAACGATATTTAGATTTAATTTCCAACCAGGATGTTATGTCGATATTTGTTCGACGGCGTCAGATTATTTCCGAAGTGAGGAGTTTTTTGGAATCTAGAGGATATTTGGAAGTAGAGACCCCCATGATGCAACCGATGGCAGGAGGAGCTGCGGCCCAACCGTTTGAAACGTTTCATGAGGCTCTCGGTATTCCCCTATTTTTAAGAATCGCACCGGAGTTATATCTGAAGCGTCTGATTGTGGGGGGAGTTGATCGTGTTTTTGAGATAAATCGGAACTTTAGGAATGAGGGGATTTCGACTCTCCACAATCCGGAATTCACAATGGTGGAATTTTATCAAGCCTACAGCAACTTTGAGGATTTGATGAATATCACTGAGGAGATGTTGCAACAAATCGTAGGTGAAGTGTGTGGGGATTTAGAGATTGCATTTGATGGTCGTCCGATCAATTTTAAAAAATTTACTCGTCTGTCAATGGTTGAATCGATAAGGCAGTATTGGGATGAGGGCGATCCACCTCGGGAAGATGATCTGTGCGATTTAGACCAGGTGTCTAGTTTGTGTGAGAGGCTAGGGATAAAGTATCGAGAAATAGAAAGTTGGGGTAAGCGCCTGAATCGTTTGTTTGAATATGTGGTGGAAAAGCATCTTGTCAATCCCACCTTCATTTATGATTTTCCAGCTGAGGTATCTCCACTTGCAAAGAGGAAGGTTGGAGATTCCCGTTTTGCAGAGCGGTTTGAATTATTTATAGGTGGCCTAGAGATTGCCAATGCGTATAGCGAGTTGAATGATCCGAAAGAACAAAAAAAATGTTTTGAGCAACAGGCCGAGGCTCACTCGCGTGGAGACCATGAAGCACATCAAATGGATGAGGAGTATTTGCAAGCATTACAATATGGGATGCCGCCAGCTGCTGGTGAGGGAATCGGTATCGATCGGTTAACCATGTTACTGACAGATTCCAAGTCTATTCGAGAGGTCATTTTGTTCCCCCATCTCCGGCCACGATCAACAAAATGAATTTTCTATCCCTCAGACGATTCGAGCTGTTTGTGGCCTTTCGGTATCTTCGGGCAAGGCGTGGGCAAACTGTTATTTCTATCGTAACTGTTATCTCCGTACTGGGAGTCATGGCGGGAGTGATGGCCCTCAATATTGGATTAGCTCTCAATGCTGGTGTAACGGAGGCATTCCAAACACGTATTTTGGGAGCTACCTCTCATGTAAATCTCCTAAGTGCACGCCGGGAAATGATTTCAGACTATGAGCCATTGGCAGATCAAATTAAACACATGCCCGAAGTATTAGCTCTTGTTCCGTCGATTTATGGGCAAGCTCTTCTCACGAGTGATTTTTCTGAACAGCCGGCGATAGTGAAGGGGATGGGTTTAGCAGACGCAGAATCATTTCTGGAATTTTTACCACCGATTGTTGAAGGGAGTGTGGAGGGTTTCGAAGAGCTTCAGGCAGTTGCTAATGTTGTGGTTGGGGTAGAACTTGCTCAGTCCTTGGGAATTTCAGCAGGAGATCAAATTAAGGCCGTGGGAATGAGGGGCGAGTTGTCACCTGTAGGAAGAATGCCACGGATAGAAACTTTTCGAGTTATCGGCATTTTCCGATCTGGTCTCTGGGAATATGATGCTAATTGGGTGTTGTTATCAATCTCGGCGGCTCAACGCTTCCTGGGCTTTTCTTCTGATGAAGTGTCGGCGCTGGAACTAAAAATTGAGGACATTGGAAAAGCTCCAAATGTAGCTACACGTCTAAAGGCTCTTGTTGGGACCGATTATGTTACAAATACCTGGATTGAGTTAAATCGCCCATTATTTTCAGCACTTGAGCTAGAAAAGTTGGCCATTTTTATTGCTATTGGGCTAATTATTCTGGTGGCTTCGCTCAATATAGTTGGAACCTTAACTTTGACAGTAATGGAGAAAAGCCGTGATATTGCTATCATCACCGCTATGGGTGGGACGTCCCGCACTGTCATGGGAGTTTTTATGCTCCAAGGCTTAATTATAGGGTTTGTTGGGACGTTGCTGGGCGATATTTTAGGCATTGTTGTAGTTTGGTATTGTGATAGTTACAAATTATTTCGCTTAGAATCTCAAGTCTATGCAATTGACTATGTTCCGTTCCAATTGCATCCCAGTGATTTGGCAATAGTCTCAGTAATGGCCCTCATCATTAGTTTTTTAGCGACGGTCTATCCTGCACTATCTGCATCCCGCTTAGATCCTATGGAGCCTCTTCGCTATGAGTAAACTCTTAAGAATTAAAGGGCTTTGCAAATCATTTAAATCAGGAAATGCAAGACTAGAGATCCTCATGAATCTAGAGTTGGAGGTAGAACAGGGTCAGATGGTTGCGGTTACTGGTGCGAGTGGATCAGGAAAGAGCACATTTCTCCATTTGGTTGGGGGAATGGAAAAAGCCGATGAGGGGGAAATCTGCTTGGGCAATATCGATGTGGGTAAGTTAGAAGGGTTAAAATTATCTAGTTTTCGGAACCAAAAAATTGGTTTCATATTCCAATTTCACCATTTACTACCTGAATTTTCTGTACTTGAAAATGTGATGTTCCCACTTTTATTACGAGGTCAGACTTTCAGACAGGCCGCATGGGAGGCGAAGTTGTTGGTAGATGAGGTGGGCCTGGGAAATAGAATCCGCCACAAACCAGGGGAGTTGTCGGGAGGTGAGCAACAGCGAGTGGCAGTAGCCCGGGCTCTAGTAGGCAAACCAACATTGCTTTTAGGGGATGAACCCACTGGGAATTTGGATAATCACACTGCCGAAACTATGTACCAGTTAATGAGGGAAGTTCATCAACGTCATCATTTAACGTCGATTATTGTAACTCACAATCATCAGTTAGCTTCGCAATGTGATGTCGAAAAACACCTTCGCGACGGAAGATTAGTATAGTGGTTAATTGGTGGTTGTAAGTGGGAGCAAGAGTTCTGTAACCCCGTCCTGACAACACACGGCAGTGTAGATCGTTATCTGCCGGTCTGTCAGTGGAACAGGATAACCTTGTTTTAATGTTGTCTGGGTGATATAGCATTGCGGGATTGTAGGAAGATATCAGTACTATAAAAATGAGGTGTTAGCGGTGGGCTGTTCTTATGTTTGAGAAGTATACGGAAAAAGCTAGGCGAGTTATTTTCTTTGCTCGGTATGAAACCAGTCAACTGGGGGCACGGAAGATAGAAGCAGAGCACATCCTATTGGGTTTATTAAGGGAAGACAAGGCTTTGAGTAGTAAATTTTTTCCACACGCAGAAATAGCATTGGAGGAAATTCGTAAACAGGTAGAGGGGCGTACTGCCAATCAAAAGAAGGTGTCGACTTCCGTCGAATTGCCTTTGAGTGATGAAGCTAAAAGTGTTCTCGCTTATGCAGCTGAAGAGGCTGGGAGATTGATGTGCAACTATATTGGTACAGAACACATCCTTCTCGGTTTGCTCAGAGGAGAGGATAATGTAGCAACTGAAATTTTGTATAAAAATGGGCTGAGGCTAGCGCGCGTACGAGAAGAATTGGCTGGGACAGGAGTTAGCATCGATCCAGTGTCTTCCAAATCCAAAGAGCCGTTAATTTTGGCCGAGTTTAGTAGGGATTTAACAGCAGCAGCCGCTAATGGAATGTTGGACCCACTTATTGGAAGGGATGCGGAGATTGAAAGATTAGTTCAAATTTTGTGCCGTCGAACTAAGAATAACCCGGTACTAATTGGGGAGCCAGGTGTTGGGAAAACTGCTATTGTAGAGGGGCTTTCCCAAAAAATCATTAATGGGGAAGTCCCGTCTATGCTTGCTGATAAGAGCCTTCTAGCATTGGATATTTCCCTGATTGTGGCAGGAACAAAATACCGTGGCCAGTTTGAAGAACGTCTCAAGGCTATAATGCAGGAACTAATGGAAAATCCAAATATTGTGATCTTTGTAGATGAGTTGCATACCTTAGTGGGGGCCGGTTCAGCAGAAGGGTCTCTCGATGCGGCCAACATCCTGAAACCCACTTTATCTCGTGGGGAAATACAATGTATCGGAGCAACTATACCCTATGAGTATCGTCGTTCTATTGAGAAGGACCGCGCTTTGGCTCGCCGATTTCAAGCAATTAAGGTGGTTCCACCCACCGAGGAAGAGACTGTTGAAATTATAATGGGAATCAAGAGCAGATATGAATCCTTTCATCAAGTAGAGTACACCGATGAGGCAATACATTGCGCCGTGTATCAGTCAAGTCGCTATATCGTAGACCGTTACCTTCCTGATAAAGCTATCGATGTTCTTGATGAAGCTGGGGCCCGAGTTAAACTCGCTAATACGGTCGTACCAGATGGTGTGGGTGATCTTCAGAGAAAATTAAAGGTAACTATTCGGCAGATGGATGATGCCATTTCCGCGAAACAATTTGATCGCGCTGCGGAATTGAAGGATAAGGAGGTGGAGGAGCGGGAAAACTTACAGGTTGTAAAGAAACGTTGGGAAGTCAACAAGAATGTCCTACTCCAGGTCGGAGAAGAGCATGTGGAACATGTGATTTCACGTTGGACTGGGATTCCTATTAGTTCTCTGAAGGAAGAGGAGATGGCGGACCTTCTTCGCATGGAGGATGAATTACACAAAAGAGTCGTGAGCCAGGAGCGTGCAATTTCAGCTTTGTCCCGCGCCATTCGCCGCAGTCGAGCTGGCATGAAAAGCCCTGATCGTCCAGTTGGATCATTTCTATTTTTGGGACCCACCGGAGTAGGGAAAACTGAATTAGCCAAATCTCTGGCCGAGACTCTCTTTGGCAGTGAAAAAGCTTTGATTAGATTCGATATGTCAGAGTACATGGAGAAACATTCCGTTTCAAAACTTATTGGATCTCCTCCAGGCTATGTAGGCCATGAGGAAGGAGGGCAACTAACCGAGAGGGTAAGACGTAACCCTTATGCTGTTTTGTTATTAGATGAAATTGAAAAAGCCCATCCCGATGTGTTCAATATTCTCCTTCAGGTATTTGAAGATGGGCAGTTAACTGACTCTCATGGAAATGCCATTGATTTCAAGAATGCCATTATCATCATGACTTCCAATATAGGAGCTAGGCACTTAGTGGATCAGTCTCAGGTAGGGTTCTCTAGTTCAAAGTTGTCGTCAGGACTAGAAAAAGCAGGGGAATTAATTCTTGGCGAAGTTAAGAAGTTGTTCAATCCTGAGTTCTTAAATCGGCTTGATGAGATTATTCTTTTTGAAGCGTTAACAGAAGATGACTTGGGCCAAATCGTAGATATTTTGCTCAAACAGGTTAACAAAAATGTTGCTTCGAAAAAGATCGTGATCAAACTGGAGAAGGATGCCAAGGATTGGATCATTCGGAAAACTTGTCATAATCGGTCCTATGGAGCGAGGCCCCTAAGAAGGGCAATTCAGCGCTATATTGAAGATTCGATAGCTGAGTTGGTTATTCAGGGAGAACTCAAAGGCAAACAAAAGCTTCAGATCTATCTTAAAAGTGACGAACTCTACTATCGTACAAAGGGATCCCGTAGCAAAGGAGCTCCTCTTTCTTGCAGCTTGGCGTAACCGTATCGGCTGCACGAACTCCTCATGTTGTCCTCCTGTGCCGTGCTTTATGTTATAACACCAACGGTTGCTCTGCGCGCAGGTAGATCGGTAGACTAGGGTGTTAAATGAGCTTCACTATGAATAGGGTTAGATTGGTCAGATCTCTCGTGTGGTTTATCAGTGTGTTTCTTTTTGTGGGGGGAGGGGTGTCACCCCATCTCTTCGCTCAGTCAGGCCAAACGCTTCCTGCTGTCAATGAAGACCGCATTGAGGAAATCCGGATTATTGGAAATCGTCGTATTCCAGAAAGTACTATCCGTTATTACATACAAAGCCGAGAGGAAGGGTTGTACGATGAACGTCTGGCTTTTGCTGATTATCGCACCCTACTTGGCACTAATTTTTTTGAAGATGCAAAACTGAAAAGAGCTCAAGGTGAGAACGGAGTCATTATAATTTTTGAAGTGGTCGAACGACCTTTAATCAGGTCTATTGAATATGAGGGAATGAAGTCGTTCAAAGAGTCAGACGTATTAGAGAGATTCCGAGATATGCGAGTAGGACTCTCTTTGGACTCTCCTTTAGATCCCGCCAAACTGCCCCAAGCACGCCGTGCTCTCAAGGCGCTTTTAGATCAAAATGGTCGACCCTTGGGTCGGATAGATGTAGAGGTAGAAACCATTACAGCTACTTCGAGGAAAATCATTTTTAAGATTAATGAGGGCTCTAAGGTGCGCATCGGCGATATTAGCTTTAAGGGCAACTCTATCTTTACTGAAGGTGAATTGCGCAGTGCGTTGGAGCTAACGAAGGAACGGAACCTGATTACCCTTTTCAAAGGGCAGGACAAGTTCATAAAAGACAAGCTGGAATACGATCTAAATTTAAATCTTCTGGAGCGGTATCGTGAAGTTGGGTACCTCTATGCCAAGGCAGGTGAGCCAGATGTAAAAATTGTAGAGGCTGGGAGGGGTTGGTTGTTAGGTCTTAGAAAAACTAAACAACAATACTATCTTACAATTCCCATTGAGGAAGGGGAGCAATTTCGATGGGGAAGTTTTGAAATTGAGGGCATCAATACATTTGACCAGGAAGCGGTAAAGGCCAGCTATAACATTGTATCTGGAGAAGTAGTGAATTACGTTTCCCTCAAAACCTCCAATGAAGAACTTAAAAAGTTGTATACCACCAGCGGATACTTAGATATGACAGTAATGCCTAACATGAACCCGAACATCGATAGCAAGACTGTCGATATAGTCATAGTCATTGATGAGGGAAAGCAGTACATTGTTGACCGAATTGACTTTGCTGGAAATACTAATACCCGAGACAGAGTCATGCGGCGCGAATTCTTCCTCGAGGAGCAACAACTTTTCAATGGGAATCTATTAGATTTCTCTATATTACGACTCAACCAACTGGGTTTCTTTGACCCAATTGAGGAAAAAGATTATGAGGTAATTAAAAGGCCTAGCGAGGGTGAAGTAGATGTTCTGGTAAACGTCAAGGAAAAGAGTCAACAGTCCATTGGATTGAGTGGCGGTGTCAGTGGGCTCGAAGGCAGTTTTTTCGGAATCAACTATTCCTCCAACAATTTCAGGGGGTTGGGACAACGCGTTGACATTAATGTGTCGACCGGGACTCGGACCTCACAGTTCATGTTCCAATTTACCGAGCCGTATTTTATGAACACTAGGGTAAGTTTGGGTGCTTCAATTTTTAATACCCGCGAGAGATTTGATACTTTCACAGCTTTTTTTGGATTGGTTGCTGAGAGTGACAATATCGAATTATTCACAAGGGGTACAACCGGGGTCTCTTTGAGCACATCTTATCCGATATGGCGATTTTCCAAAGTGGGTCTAAGCTATTCGTTGCAGGATATTAACATTAGTGATGTGGATGCGCTGTTCGAAGATTTTGCAGTGAATCAATTGATAGGATTTACTCCGGGTGGCAGCCCTGATGATGCAAAAGGCGGAATTATCCGTAGTGAAATTAATCCAAATTTTTCGTACAACACGAAGAATCAGTTTTGGATTGCTACTCAGGGAAGCCAGATCACAGTTCAGATGCCAATTGCGGGAGGTCCTTTGGGAGGGACGTTCAATATTGTGCAACCCTATCTGGAACATCAATATTTTATACCAGATAAAGTTTTTAGCGGAAGGCGCAATACTTTCGCCTTTCGAACACGCATTAATCACATAATCCCCTTTGGGAAAATGAAAAATGGGGATCCAATGCAAATTCCTTTTTTTGAAAGGATTTTCCTAGGAGATGAATTGACGCTTCGAGGTTTTGAAACACGTTCTGTCTCTCCTTGGGCCCTTACAAGGAGCCCTCAATTGGACAGTAATGGAAACGCTATCATCGATCCATTTACCGGATTACCGTCTATCTCTGAGAGCTTTATTCCTGTCGGTGGCGATACCAGTGCTATTTTCACTGTTGAGTACCGTATGCCCATAGTGGGACCCTTACAGGTTGTTGGATTTCTTGATTTAGGAACCTCAACAATTCTTCGAAAGGAAAACATCCGGATTTTTGGACCGGCTACCCAGGTGGATTTGGAAGAAAGCACAAATAATGTCTGGCGGGCTTCGACAGGCGCGGAGGTGCAGTTTCTAATGCCAGGTGTTAACATTCCCTTCAGGCTTATTTTTGCTTATAACCCACTAGTCTTAAATTCTAGTATAATAGTCGATGCCACGAGGTTCCCTCTGCAAGAGGAGAGAAAAAGGTTTTTCTTTAGTGTAGGATATTCGTTTTAGTGAAGGAGATATATTAGGTCATGAAAAAGAGGAGAGTGGTCATTCTAGGTGGGCTTTATGTTTTTTGTTCTTTGTGTACGATTAGCATGGGCCAAAATCTTAAAATTGGATTTGTTAGTACGTTGGATGTTCTTTATGGTACGGACGAGGGTAAGGTTGAACTTGAAGAGCTGAATAGGTTTGGGACAGCAAAGCAAAATGAATTGGCAACTGAAGGCGCAGCGTTACAGCAACTTCAGGAGAGATACACAACGCAGCAGGCAAGTCTCAGTGTATTGACGCGTGCAGAAATGGAACGTGAGATGCAAGATCGAGATATTCAATTAAAGCGACTGCAGGAAGATATTCAATTAGAGTTCAACGAACGACAGAATCAATTGTTGGAGCGGATGAGCGGTAAGATCCAAGAAATAATCAATGAATATGCTCCCCAAAATAATTTTAGTGTGATTTTTCTTCGAAATGAGGGCCAAGCATTTGTGGATGGTGCACTGGATATTACGGGAGCCATTGTTGAGATTTACAACGAGCGCAATCCTATTGCAGGCCAAGGGTCCTCTCAATGACAAATATTTTACGTGGGCGATTACCGGTGGTTGGACTTGGGGTTTGGGGTTTTGGGTTTTTGTATTTAATGTCAATAGTTGTATGGAGCCAAGTACCTGATGTGGCCGAGGCAAAGGTGGGATTTGTTAGCGGTTTGGAGATTCTTTATGGAACTCAAACAGGACAAAAACAAATAGCCGAAGTGCAGGTGTTTATGGAGGAAAAACAGAAGGAGTATGATGTGCGCCGGTTAGAGTTGGAACAGCTCAGAGAACGATTTGAGACTCAGCAGTTAACTCTAAATGCCCAGACGCGTTCTAATATGCAACGTGACATTGAAGAAGACGATCGGGAACTTAAGCGGTTTCAGGAAGATACTCAGGTGGAAATCACGCGCAGGCGCGATGAAATTTTTGCCGGGGAAAATACGAAGCTTCAAAGTGTTCTGAATGAGTATGCAGAAGAGAACGGATTTTCAGTGATTTTTATACGCAATGAAACCCAGATCTATGTAGATCCCTCTTTAGATGTAACCCAAGATATCATCCACGTCTACGATGAGCGCTATCCAGTTGTGTCTGCAACAACTACCGACCCTTCTGTACCTTGATTTGATGACAGTGCTTTTCGGGTGTTATCTTCTACGAAGACCTTAACAATGGGGAAGATGGTAGGATGTTTTCCCTGGGCCTGAGGTGTTACTGGTATGAAGACTCCCTGTGTGTATGCCTTGCAACAACTTGCGAAACATGTAGCAGGGCATGTAAGTGGCGACCCCCAAACTGAAATTTATGGGATCCAACCTTTCGAGAGTGCACAGCCAGGTGACATCACTTTAGCCAGTGCCCGGAAATACCGCAACAACTTAGAAGAAACTCAAGCATCAGCGGTGATAGTAGGACTAGATGTGGTATCGGCAAAAAAAGCATTGGTGCAGGTTGAAAACCCAAGGGTTGCTTTTGCACGGCTGACGGGTCTTTTTCATCAAGAAGATTTTAAGGCTCAGGGTATTTCTCCTCTAGCCTATATAAGCGATAACGCCAGTATTTCTGAGGACGTTAGTATTTACCCATTTGCGTCCATTGGTGATGAAGCGGTTATTGAGAAGGAGGTTACGCTCCATTCGGGAGTGTCTATCGGAAAAAACTGTACTGTTGGTCCAGGGTGTACGCTTTACCCAAATGTTACACTGTACGATCGTGTAGTGCTTGGTTCTGGAGTTATTGTGCATAGCGGTGCTGTAATTGGGGCAGATGGATTTGGTTATGCTTTTGACGGTCAGGAACAAGTTAAGATTTTGCAGACTGGACGTGTTGTTATTGGCGACCATGTAGAGATTGGAGCCAATAGTTGTGTGGATCGTGCTACATTTGGGGATACAGTGATTGAGAATGGGGTTAAATTGGACAATCATGTTCATATTGGGCACAACTGCAGGGTTGGAGAGCATACGGTATTTGTAGCACAGGTGGGTATTTCGGGGAGCGTTGAAATAGGGGAACGATGTGTGTTTGGTGGGCATGCAGGTGCTGTTGATCATGTAAAAATTGGCGATGACGTAATCGTTATGATGAAAACTGCAATAACTAAAGACGTTCCTTCTCATGCAGTTATTTCCGGACAACCTGCGATGGAGCATCAAGAGTGGATGAAGGCAGAAGCGTTCAGACGTCGATTTCCTGACATATACAAAGAATTAGAGAAATGGATCGGTGAAAAAAGTAAGAGCCAAAAGGATGCAGATTGAGCACTGCTATGAATGAAAAATCAACATCAATTATTGAAAGCCAAGAAATTCTAGAATTTTTACCCCATCGATATCCTTTTCTGTTGGTAGATCGTGTTATTGATTACCAGGAAATGCATAGCATCGTTGGGATCAAAAACGTAACTATAAATGAGCCTTTTTTCCAGGGGCATTTTCCCGGTATCCCAATCATGCCAGGCGTTCTTATTGTGGAATCGATGGCACAACTAGGAGGAATTCTTTTGTTCAAAACTATTCCAGATAGGGACACGAAACTGGTGTTTTTTGCTGGGATTGAAAATGCTCGCTTTCGAAGACCCGTACGTCCTGGAGATCAATTACGTCTCGAGATGAACCTCTTACAAAACAAAAAAAGGTTAGGGAAATTAAAGGGAGAGGCTTTTGTAGAAGACAAACGGGTAGCTGAGGCTGAAATTCTATTTTCGCTTGTTGATAAGCAAAGCCTTATCAACAGATAGAAACTCTAATGGGTCACGGTCAAACACTTAGCATCCATACCACTGCGATTGTTTCTCCCAATGCTAAAGTTAGCAAGGGAGTTAGTATTGGTCCGTATTCGGTCATTGGTGATGAAGTTGAGATCGGAGAGGGATGTGTTCTTGGGTCTCATGTTGTGATTGAGGGGCCTACTATTGTAGGCAAGAGAAATCATTTCATTGGCCAGTGTTCTATAGGAACCACTCCTCAGGATCTTAAGTTTAAAGGCGAAAAAACTACACTAACTATTGGTGATGACAATGTTATTCGAGAATTCGTTACCATAAATAGAGGGACTTTGGGCGGTGGCTCCAAGACAACAATGGGAGATGGCAACTTACTCATGACCGGAGTTCATATTGCGCACGATTGTCATCTTGGACATCGGATAATATTAGCAAATTCGGCGACACTGGCTGGCCATGTTGAAGTTCATGATGATTCCACGGTTGGAGCTTTTTCCGGAGTCCATCAGGATTGTCGCGTAGGGGTGCATGCCTTTATAGGAGGATATTCGGTGATCACCCGTGATGCCTTGCCTTTTGTGAAAACTGTAGGCTATCGAAACCAAGCGAACATTTACGGGATTAACTCCTTGGGCCTTGAGCGCCGTGGTTTTTCCTCTCTGCGGATTAAATCTCTCACCAATGCTTACCGTTGGTTGTTCAAGAAGGGGCTCACAGTGGAGGAGGCAGTTAGTGCAATCGAAAAGGAAGATGTTCGTACGAAAGATGTCAATATCCTCATCGATTTTATCCAAAGTTCTACGCGGGGCTGTATCAGAAATGAGTGTCGTCGGTAGTGGAGTGATTCCTGTGGAAGTCCAAAAATTAGGATTGCTAGCAGGTAATGGACGATTTCCCTTGCTGGTTTTGGAAGAAGCTCTCAAGCGCGAAATTGCCATGGTTGTAGTAGCCATTCGCGAAGAGGCTTCCCCCGAAATCGAGAAGTTAGCAACTCAATCCCAAGTATCTCTACATTGGATTGGATTAGGGCAATTGGGTAAGTTGATTCGTATCTTCAAAGAGGAATCGGTCCAAAAGGCAATCATGGCAGGACAGGTAAAACACACACGGATTTATTCTCGGAAAGGTGGTGACTCGGCAGGGCGACATATCATTTTACCGGATGTTAAGATGATGAAAGTATTCATGTCTTTGGAGAAACGCGACACACAGTCTTTGATTGGTGGCGTTATTCAGGAATTGGCCAAAGAGGGAATTGAGTTCATTGACTCTACTGTTTTGTTGGAGCCATTACTGGCGAAGGCGGGAGTACTTACATGCAGGAAGGCGAATAAAGAAGAATTGAAAAATATTGAGTACGGGAAGGTGATAGCACGACAGTTAGCCGGCCTCGATCTGGGTCAGACAATAGTGATAAAAGATCAAGCAGTGGTGGCAGTTGAGGCCATGGAGGGAACTGACGAAACGATCCGTCGGGCCTCGCACCTTGCGGGCGGTGGGTGCATCACTGTAGTCAAGGTCAGTAGACCAAATCAAGACATGCGATTTGATGTTCCCGTTGTTGGTCTGGATACACTGCTTGTTCTAGAGGAGTGTAATGTCTCGGCACTTTCAATTGATGCAGGAAAGACTCTTATTTTGGATTACGATGAATTTATTCGAGAAGCAGATCGTCTCGAGATGACTGTGATGGTTAGCTGAGTAACATGTTTTTCCAGATTATATTCTTAAATATTAGCGTCTAATGGGAGAGTTCGCTCATCATGGCAAGTACCAGAGTGGCTGTAGTTGGTGTGGGTGCGTTGGGGGAGCATCATGCCCGTATTTATGCTGAATTGCAGGAAGCTGAGCTGGTTTCGGTGGTGGATATTGCCGAAGAAAGATGCAGGACTATAGCACAGCAGTATGGATGTAAGTTCTTTAACAATTATGAGGATATTTTAGATTCTGTTGAGGCCATTAGCCTCGCCGTTCCTACGCGTCAACATGCTCAAATAGGGATCGAATTTCTCAAACGTGGGGTACACGTGCTTGTTGAGAAACCTATAGCTTCTACACTAGAAGATGCAGTTGCCTTAATTCAAGCACAGAAAAAGAGTGGGGCAATCCTTCAAGTAGGGCACTCTGAACGTTTTAATCCAGCCTTTTTATCAATTAAGTCAGGTATTACTGAGCCTAGATTTTTTGAAGCACATCGCTTAGGCGTCTTTGTTCCACGTAGCTTAGATGTTGATGTGGTACTGGATTTAATGATTCATGACTTAGATTTGATTCTCCATCTTGTTGATAGTCCAATTCAGGAAATTCGTGCTGTTGGGGTACCGGTGATTACTCCGAAAACCGATATCGCTAATGCACGATTAGAATTTGAAAACGGATGTGTTGCAAATGTAACAGCCAGTCGCGTCTCACGTGAAAAGGTTCGCAAATTTCGTTTTTTCCAGCCGCACGAATACGTATCTGTTGACTTTTATAAACAAGACGTAGAGATGGTTAGCCTTAATAAGGAGCAGCAACAATGGAATATTGAAGAAGGTAATAGTGAACTTTCTTCGGAAGAACCTTTGAAATTAGAGCTTCAGGCATTCCTTGCGACTATTAAGAATGATAGTTCTTCATCTCAAAAATCTCTTGTTTGCACTGGCCAGGACGGCAAATGCGCACTGGAACTGGCTTTGGAGGTAAAACGGGTAATAGGCCAGAAGAATAAGCTCATAACGAAATAATAGAAGAGAATGGGGCAGTTTGTAGAGGTTATGTTTCGAAGTAGGCTTCACAAGAAGGGCCAACAAGGGCTCTGTATCGTTTTATTATTTTGTTTTACGATTATTTCTTCCCACTCCTGCGGAGGAAGAAGTCGACCCCCAGTGATAACAATCCAGGATGTTGCTCCCCCTCCCACCATTACTAAATCACGTCGAGGAGAGCGGATTCCACGGATTCGTGTTCTCTTAAAGAAAGGCTTTCAGTCCGTTTCGATTGAGGGATCAGAGTTGGCTCCTGTGGTTGTGGTCAAAGTGAGAGAAGGGGCAATTTTTTTGTCAGATAAAACTGGGAAAGAATTAGGCAGCAGCACCGGCTTCCGCTTGAAAGCACTTGGGGGAAAACCAATGACATTGGATGGGATGCCTTATCGTGACATTATCGAAGTATTCATCAATCCATTATTGGAAGCTATAGCAGTCAACGAGTTGAGCTTGGAAGGCTACTTGAAGGGGGTAGTGCCTAATGAACTCGATTCTACAAATAGAGCGCATGCTGAAGCAATTAAGGCTTTGTCGATTGCAGCGAGAACATTTGCATATTCTAGTTTAGGTCAAAATGCTGTGCAGGGGTTTGATGTGTATCCAGATAATCGGTCACAAGTTTATCGGGGTTTTAATAGTGAAAAAATACTTTCTAGTCAAATAATTGAGGAAACAAGAGGAATGGTTGTAACCTATCAGGACCAGCCGATTGTGGCGTTCTATTCTTCTACCTGTGGTGGACGGACGGAGAATTACCAAGAGGTTTTTCAGAGGAATGCAATCCCTTATCTCCAAGGTGGAGTTGTTTGTCCCGACACTTCTGGTATTTATCACACCTGGGATAAGCATATTCTCATTTCCAAGATTCAAGGCAGTCTGGATCAGTTGGTTGGAGTGGGGAAGCTCAGCCAACTCGATCCGATCCGGAAAAGTCATTGGGGACGCACTGTAGAAATGAAATTTGTTGGGACAAAAGGGGAGAAGATCCTCAGAAGTCTTGATATTCGTTCGGCTTTGGGCCTGCCCAGCATTTGGATTACGAATTTTGATGTTAGTCGAGATCGCTTCGGGTACATAACGGAGATCCATGCTGAAGGAAAGGGCTGGGGGCATGGAGTCGGATTGTGTCAAATCGGAACAGTGGAGTTAGCTAGGCAAGGATGGAATTTTGAGCGGATTATAAAGCACTATTACACGGGGACCGAAATCACATACCTTTGGTAGGTAGGGTAGAGGGAGTAGCAATCATCGAAACAAAGGGTCTTCTCGTTGCCGTATTAGGTCCGACAGCTTCTGGTAAAAGCACTCTTGCATTGGCGGCAGCAGAAATCTTAGATGGTGAGATTGTTAATTGTGATTCGATGCAGATGTACCGCCAGTTGGAGATCGGTACGGCAAAACCGACATCAGAACAAAGGAAGCGTATTCCACATCATCTTTACGATCTTATCGATCTAGATGAGTATTTTGGCGCCGGGCGTTACATGGAGGACGCGCGTAAGGTTTGCAAGGAAATTGCTGCTCGTGAAAAAGTAGTTTTTGTAGTGGGAGGTACGGGACTTTACCTGCGTGCTCTTTTGGATGGGATATTTGAAGGCCCAGGCCGATCAGAAGAACTTCGGGAGCGTCTCGAAAGGATAGGCCAACGCAGAGGCTTCACATATCTGCATCATTGGTTGGAGAAGAAAGACCCTGAGGCAGCTCATCGACTTCATCCTAAAGATCAAATCCGAATTATTCGAGCTTTGGAAATATGTTTGCTCACGGGGTTACCTTCTACTCAACTTCAGGACAAGAAGGAAGCGTTCCAAGATCTCTCTATACTCAAGATCGGACTCAACTTAGCTCGCGATACTCTCTATGGTAGAATCGATCGCCGTGTAGACACAATGATGAACTCTGGTTTAGTGGAAGAAGTAAAACAACTGTTGGATAGAGGGTATAATCCTGATTGTAAGGGTTTTGAAGCTCTGGGCTATAGACAGACAGTAGATAATTTACGGGGCGCATTGGATAGGGACGAGGCTATTGCTAAGATACAAATAGCCACGCGTCGTTATGCCAAACGTCAAATGACTTGGTTTCGTCAAGAAAAAAACGTTCTTTGGATCACCGGTCCTGGGGAGGATCCGGATGCGCTAGATCAATTGATCGATATAGTTCAGAAACACCGTGATGTTGGAATTTGAACCTGTCATTGGTTTGGAAATTCATGCTCAACTTCTTACCCAGAGCAAAATTTTCTGCTCCTGCAGTACTAAATTTGGCACCTCTCCAAATTCTAATACTTGTCCGGTGTGCCTAGGTCTGCCGGGTGCTTTGCCTGTTCTCAACCAAGAGTCTGTTGCAATGGCCGCTAAGGCCGGTTTGGCATTAGGCTGCCGGATTAATCAGAATTCTCTTTTTTCTCGTAAGAACTACTTTTATCCCGATCTTCCCAAGGGATATCAGATCTCTCAATATGATCTCCCTTTGGCAGAGCAAGGGGAGATTGAGATTCTAACGGGAGAGCGTCAAAAAACTGGGAGAATTGGTAACTATCATAAGAAGACTTTTGGTATCACCCGAGTGCATCTGGAAGAAGACGCAGGAAAATCGATTCATTTTTCAGGAGGCAATACCCACGTTGATCTAAATAGGACAGGGGTTCCACTGATTGAGATCGTTTCGGAACCAGATTTGCGTTCTTCTCAAGAAGCATATGATTACCTGAGCTATCTTCACCGTGTGTTGCTTTATTTAGGGATCTGTGACGGGAACATGGAAGAGGGGAGTATTCGTTGCGATGCAAATATTTCGGTACGGCCGAAGGGCTCTCAGGAGCTAGGGACTAAGACAGAAATAAAAAATCTGAATTCTTTTCGGTTTTTGCAAAAAGCTCTAGAGTTCGAGATTAAGCGGCATGTTCAAATGCTTCGTAATAAAGAAGAGATCCGTCAGGAGACCCGTCTATGGGATGAAGAGAAGCAAAAAACGGTTGTTATGCGGACAAAAGAAGAGGCTCATGATTATCGATATTTTGCTGAACCAGATCTTCTCACGGTGATGCTTTCCCAAGAGCGTGTTGATGAACTCAAGGCCGAAATTCCAGAACTTCCCGATGAGTGTAGAGAGCGTTGTATTGACCAGTATTCTCTGAGTCAAGATGACGCTCTACTATTGACCCAGAATCGTAGTTTGGTAGATTATTTTGAGAGAGCTGTAGAGGCTTATAAACAGCCAAAAGCAATTTTTAATTGGATAACAGGTGATTTAACTCGTTTTCTAAAGCGAGATAACCGAGATATCACTAATTGTCCAGTCAAGCCTGGACAATTGGCTGAACTGGTTCAGATCGTTGATGATGGGAAAATTAGTGGGAAGATGGCAAAGCAGGTGTTTGAGGAACTATACGCCACTGGGGAAGATCCGGGGAGTATTATTGCTAAACAGGGATTGAGACAAATCAGTAATGAAGATGAACTTCAGAGTATTGTTGATCGAATAATTCAGTCTAATCCTGAAAAAGTCAAAGCCTATCAAGCTGGAAAATCTGGGTTGTTAGGATTTTTCATGGGCCTGGTAATGACAGAAACTCATGGACAGGCAAATCCTAATATAATTAATGAGATGATAAAGTCTAAACTGCTGCAAAATAATGAAAAATGAGCCCATGAGTGAGGGAGGTAATGATACTAAGAAGATTGCAGTGATTGAGGAAATTGCTAATGACATCTATTCTGTAAAGTTTGTTCTTCAAAGTGTTGGCTATAGCGTTCGTTCTTTTTCTTCGCGAAATGTCTATCAGGATGAACTTAATGGATTTGCTCCCCAGTTAATCATTGTTGACATGATGATACCCGATGGGAAGGCATATCAGATTATGAAAGAACTGGGAGCGGGACGACAAAAGGGAATCCCAGTTTTGGCCATTACTGCAGAGGCAATGGAGGGAGAAGAGCAAGATGTATACAGCGCAGGAGGAACGGATGTTTTGTCCAAGCCCTATTCGGTGAGTGATCTTCAAAAAAAACTTCGTAAATGGCTCCCTTAAATTTTTTGAGTCTTACGAATAGGCAAAGGAAACAAAGTGCGTTGGCCACCTAAATTTTGAGGTGTAGACCTGGCTGAGAAGTAGAGGCTATTGTATTCATGGGTGAACCAATCGTGCGGCTTCAGTTAATAATCGGGGTGCTCCTGTCTTGTTGGCTAAGCACTCTAATTGGTTCCAATTAATCCCCCTCCATCTTAGATCCTCCAGGTTTTCTTTTAATGGGACGTCCGTACGGAGTGTTGCCAAGGTCCGGTAGAGAAGTGCTTTTTGTCTATGGGTGTTAAGATGTTTTGCGAGGGAATGAGCTCCCCTAACCTCTACATCCCAGGTTGAATGATCTGTCGGGATTTCGTCGAGGTGCCGATATCGTGACAAGATTGTAGAAGATGATATAGCCCCCCATTTCGGTACTCCGGGAATGCCATCAGTAACATCGCCCACCAGTGCAAGCCAATCAGGTATAGAATCAGGAAATACGCCAAATTTTTTAAGAACGCCTTTTTCATCTAGTATTAGATTTTTTCTCCGATCTAAGCATACGACCTTTGTCCCCGTTACACATTGCGCAAGATCCTTGTCAGGAGAGCACAACACAATTTGTTTAACACCCGGTGTGTTCTGGAAGCGAAGAGCTCCCGTAGCTAGAGCATCGTCAGCTTCAAATTGAGTCATTGGCCAAACAATAATCCCTAATGCTGCGGCAGCTTCTTCTGCCAAAGAGAATTGGTTTAAAAGGTCTGGGTCGACGCCTTCTCCTGTTTTATAGTCTGCAAACATATCGTTGCGGAAGGACTCAATCGTGTGGTCAAAAGCACATGCCACATGAGAAGAGTCTCTTTGTCGTAGAAGTACCATTAGGGTTCTAGAAAAAGCAACTGTTGCCGCTATTTCAATGCCTGAAGGGCTTTTTCTAGATGGAGCGCCATAGTAGGCTCGGAAAAGCTCATAAGTGCCATCGATTAAATGTATCTTCATAGCAAGAAATGGTGCCGGAGGGGAGACTCGAACTCCCACGGGCATAAAGCCCACTGCGCCCTGAACGCAGCGCGTCTGCCAATTCCACCACTCCGGCTCATAGTAGATTAGGATGTCAACCGCTTTAAGAGTTTACATCGAGTTGGCATGATGTGAAAGTCGTGACGATGACTAGGCAGGCATTGGGTGTTGTTGAGGTAATCTATGAGCTTGAGATTGTTTGAATAAGAGGATAAAGTACTGTCATTGCCTCGGGGTTCTAATCTTGGGAGATACTGATTATGAAAAATAGACGTGATTTTATTAAAGGAGTCGCGGCTGCTAGCACAGTCTCAGGTGTTGCCGTAGAATCAAAGATAAGTGCTAAACCTGTTCAGACTCAGACAGTGAGTGCGGTGTCTGCGTTGCCACCTTCCAGTTATGTGGAAGCAATGGAATCAGATGTACCGGAAGGTTACTCCGAAGCTCAGGCTACGCACTATTTTGTCCGAAATGCTACTTCGGATTTTATGGTGGATGTCGTCAAGAGTCTGGGGGTAGAGTACATTGCTTCCAACCCAGGATCTAGCCACAGAGGCTTCCAGGAATCAGTTGTGAACCATGGTGGCAATAGTTCCCCTGAGTGGCTAACCTGTTTACATGAGGAGTCTTCTGTAGCCATGAGCCATGGTTATGCCAAAATTGCATATAAGCCTATGGCAATGGCATGTCACAGTACGGTGGGTCTCCAACATGCTTCTATGGCAATTTACAATGCTTTCTGTGATCGTGCTCCGTTAATTGTTTTTGGGGGCAATCACCTGGATGCTGCCGACCGTCGTCCTGGTGCTGAATGGTCCCATGCGGCACAAGATCCTGCTAAATTGGTACGTGACTTTATTAAATGGGACGATACTCCAGTCTCAGCACAGCACTTTGTAGAATCCATGATGCGGGCGTATAAGGTGGCTATGACGCCCCCTATGGGGCCAGTAGTAATCATCTTGGATGGTCATTTGCAGGAAAAGGAACTGAACTCTGCGCCCACAATTCCTAATTTTGCGCCGACCGTTCCTCCTCAGGGAGAAATCGGGGCCCTACGGGAGGCGGCACGTCTGCTAGTAGATGCAGAAAGGCCAGTAATTTTAGCCGATAGAATGGCCCGGACACCGGCGGGGATGAACCGTCTGGTTGAACTTGCTGAGACGTTGCAGGTCCCAATTGTAGATCGTGGGGGCCGCATGAACTTCCCCAATAACCACTATCTAGCTCAATCGGGAAGAAGTGGACAACTGATTCGAGAGGCTGACGTAATTTTAGGGTTGGAAATGTATGATTTTTGGGGGTCAGTTAACAGTATGCGCGACCTGGTTCACCGTGAATCGAGATCTCGTATGCAGTCGAATGCAAAACTCATTAGCCTCGGGGTCAACGATTTGTATCTGAAGTCAAACTACCAGTATTTCCAGCGTTTTCTTCCGGTTGATCTTTCTATTGGCGGCGATGCAGAAGCCACGTTGCCATCTCTAACCGAGGAGGTGCGCCGCGCCATGTCGGCCAGCCGGCGTTCACAGATTGCTGATCGAAAAAAGGATCTGCAAATTGCCTACGGGAAAATGATGGACCAAACGCGCAGGCGGGCTACTTATGGCTGGAACCAGAGTCCAATCAGCACAGCTAGGCTTAGCATGGAAGTGTGGAATCAGATTAAAGATCATGATTGGTCTCTAGTGGGTAAGGCGATTGGTCAGTGGCCACGGCGTTTGTGGGAGATGGATCAACATCATCATTATATTGGAAGCTCAGGAGGAGGAGGTGTTGGGTATGGAGCGCCTGCATCAGTTGGTGCTGCACTGGCTAACCGAGAACACGGACGTCTCAGTGTGAGTTTTCAGGCCGACGGTGATATCAATTATGCTCCTGGAGTATTTTGGACGGCGGCTCATCATCGCATTCCTCTTCTCTCAGTTATGCACAACAACCGGGCCTATCACCAGGAGGTAATGCATCTTCAGCGCATCGCCACACGGCGACAGCGAGGAGCTGATGGTTCAGCTAAAGTGGGCAACACCTTCGAAGACCCATTTATTGATTATGCAACATTGGTGAAGAGTTATGGGATATGGTCAACTGGTCCTATCAGTGATCCTACGGATCTAGAGCCAGCGTTGAAGCGTGCGGTTGATGTTGTATCTAATGGCGAACCTGCTCTGGTTGATGTTATATGCCAGCCTCGGTAAGGAGAGTGACTCATGAATAGCAAACTCCATTTCTTTTTAGTTTTTTGCTCTGTTGCTATATTAGTAGGTACCGTGGTTGGAGGTCCAGCAGTCCAAGACGACGATCTCGTTGAGCGTGGGGAGAAACATTTTATCGAAGTTGGATGTTTTCAATGTCACGGGTACCAAGGGCAGGGGGGAGCAGGGCCCCGTTTGGCACCTGATCCAATTTCTCTTGAAAACTTTATCAGAATTGTCCGGCGACCTCCCAATGTGATGCCAGCCTATTCACCGAAGGTTTTAAGTGAGGAGCAGCTGGAACAAATTTACGCCTATATGGAATCGATTTCTCAAGATCCTGATGTGTCTACCATTGAGATTCTCTCTGGACAGTAGGCATACTAGAATTTAAACGATTTCCTGAGCTGTTCGATCATCTATTGATTTTTTCAATTTGAGCTCTCAGCCTTAACAAAGACAGGAGAACGTCAATAGTGGGAGTTGGAACATCAACTAGTCGTCCCATCTCGGCAACGGCTGCAACGAGGGCATCGATTTCCAGCTCTCGGCCCATCTCTAAATCTTGCAGCATAGAGGTTTTGTGAGATCCTACATCTGCTGCCCAATTGATACGGCGGTCCACGTCAACTGGAAATTGCACTCCCAACTGAGTAGCCACAGACTGTGCTTCAGTCATTATTTTGTGAATTAACTTCCGAACGTCCTTGTCTCCTACGATTTGATCCAACGTAGCTAAAGTGAGTGCACTCACTGGATTAAAGGATACATTTCCCCACAATTTCAACCAGATATCATCACGTATTTTGGTGCGGATTGGTGCTTTTAAACCGGCGGTGTTTAGGGCGTGGCTAAGGGTTGTGATTCTGTCGGATTTACTACCATCCGGCTCACCCAGCATAAAGCGTTTCCCTTGGATATGGCGAATGACTCCGGGCTCGACAATCTCGGAGGAAGGATATACCACACAACCGATGGCTCGTTCTGGACACAGAGTATCCCAAATTTTGTTTTCCGGATCTACGCTCTTCAGTTGAAATCCCTCCCAGGATCCAATCAATTTGTAGAAATACCACCAGGGGATACCGTTTTGTGCCGTTATTATAGGTGTCGTGGGTCCGAGTAGAGGGGGGATTCGATCTACAATACTGGCCACCGAATGTGCTTTGAGTGTAATGATCACATAATCCTGTGGAGGCATCTTAGTGGTATCGTCAGTGCATGATATAGGTATGGTTGTACTGGCCCCTTCTTTTATTAAAGTTAAACCATTCTTTTGTATTGCTTGCAGATGTGGGCCGCGGGCAATGAGGGTTACATCGTTCCCCGAGAGAGCTAACTCAGCTCCCAGATAGCCCCCGATTGCGCCAGCACCGTAAATACACAATTTCATGTCAAGGTATTCTCCAAAATACTATGATGTTTTAAGGCAGGCCAAGCTTTTTGGCCAGTCCAATACGCTGTATTTTACCTGTCGCCCCTTTGGGGATTTCATCGAGGATTATAACTTGTTGAGGTACTTTAAAATCAGCCAGCCGGTGGGCCACATACTTACGAATTTCTCCTGTGGTTGTATTGGAGCCCTTCTGTAAGACCACAGCTGCAGCTACAGCCTCTCCCAATTTTTTGTGAGGTGTTGCAAAAGTGATGGCCTGCATCACTTCTGGATGTGTCATTAATACCTCATCAATTTCTAGTGGGGAGATTTTTTCGCCTCCTCTATTGATTATTTCTTTGAGCCTTCCGGTTAACTGGAGGTAGCCTTCATCATCGAGTTGCCCTTGATCACCCGTACGAAACCAGCCTTTGGCAAAAGCATTGGCATTTGCCTTGGGGTTATTTTGATAACCTGCAGTTAGATTCAACCCTCGGATAACAATCTCGCCTGTGCTATTTGCCGGGAGATGTTGCCCTGCCTCGTCCATAATTGATATTTCCATTCCAGTTGGTAAGCCGACAGTGCCAGGTTTCCGAATGGCTGGGGGTAGTGGGTTGCTAGACATCTGATGCGAGGCCTCGGTCATTCCATAGGCTTCAATCAAAGGTGCATCAAAGATTTTCTCCAGCTCCTGCATGACAGATATTGGCAACGGGGCAGAGGAGGAGCGGAGAAAACGTAATCGGGTCGATTTAATGATTTCCAGGTTGCGGCTTGCACGCCCCAAAATTGCTTGGTGCATAGTAGGTACAGCTGTATACCAGGAAGGTTGTGCTTCTTGCATCCATGAAAAAAACTTAAGGGCATTGAATCCTGGAGTACAGAAGACAGAAGAACCTGCTGCGAGGGAACTTAAAACTGCCGCTATAAGGCCGTGAATGTGAAATAGAGGCATGATGTTGAGGCAGCAATCTTTAGGGGAAAGCCCTAAGCTTTGGACAATATGACTAGAGGAGGTCCAAATATTGCGATGAGTTAGCGGAACAATCTTGGGATGGGAGGTCGTTCCCGAAGTGTGTAGCATGATGGCTATGTCCTCAGGTAGAGCGTCACCTTCTAAGATACGTCTCAAGTGTAATGGACTTCCTACCAGATCGAAATTTAGCATAGTCAGATCGGTGGATTTTTTAAGGTAGGCTATTGGAATACTTAATTTTTTGGCTGCTGAAAGAGCTGGAGTTGTACTGTTTTCTTCCACCACTAATAAACGAACGCCGAGATCGGATAGGTAAAATATGAATTCCTTTTCTCTATAGGCTGGATTTAAAGGTGCAGTTGTTGCTCCAGCAGAAATAGCTGTAAAGGCTATAGCCATTTCAGGCCCATTCGGTAAAACGATGGCGACTACGTCATTGCGGCCAACTCCTAGTTTATTGAGCTGGCTAATGGTTTGTGAAATTTGTCGGCGCAGACCTGAGTAGGTGAGGGATTGGCCGAAAATGCCTGTAATGGCAATAGCCTCATCCTGCCCTTTGCCCAGTAGGTCAAGCAATCTACGGTGGTTTGATACGTGCTTCATTTTTTGCAGCTAGTATAACTTACCTGGTGCAAAGTCTTTCTCGCTTGATGTGCTAAGTGTTGTGTGATCTCCAATTTGGCCCTTTTAAAAGGACTTCTCAACGGATTGACAAGTGTAGCGTTCTCTACGATTGGGGATCGATATTTTATCTTTTTCAGGAGGATGATCGAGCATCTCTCTTATCCAGCCAAGTGTTACAGTAATCCTGAGAAAGTAAAAAGAGAGCCAAGAAGCCTACAGAGATACCTAGATCCATTAAAACAAACTTTGGAGGACTCTTATGAAAGGGCATCACCAAAAGAAAACGTTCTAGCGACATTCCCAATAGTGCGGCAATTGCCACAAAGGGTAGTAGCTTGGGTTTTTTCATATGACGTGTAAGCAAAAAGACAAAGGGAATAATAAAACAGAGGCTCAGCTCTAGCCAAGCCAGAGAGCTCCAGTGCTCATCGGTGCGTTCAAGGACAAAACTTAATTCTTCGGGAAGGTTCCCATACCAAATAACTAAAAACTGTGACCACATGAGATAGACCCACAACAAACAGAACCCAAGCATCAATTTGCCCAAGTCGTGGGCAATGGACGTTGTAAACCATGCTTTTGCACCAGTGGGATAACATGAGAGTCCGCTCAGGATAACAATCATAGAAAGACCTGCATAAAGGTTTCCCATAAAAAAATAGGCTGGAAAAAGTGTGCTGAGCCAATGTGGATCTATAGACATAATTAAGTCAATGGCTAGAAGGCTCAATACGAAGACATATACAAGAATTGTGGATATAGATAGAGCGGTTAAATGACCAGAATTGGGGAGAGGGCGGGCACGGAATTGCCGTGACGCCAGAATGAATTTCCCAATCACGACTATTAAAATAATCCAAGCCATTCCATCTCGTATGACAAAGAAGTTCAAGGAAAACCAACCAGCTCGAGTTGTTGGAAGATCAACAATCCATGAGTACAGATACGTCGACCCACCCCACATCATGACGAAATAAAAACAGAGGGATAGCGGCAGAAATCCTGCAAAGCTTTCGGCTATCTCCCTAAGCTTGCGAGAAGCCCAGCGCGCATTTGTTAATTCAAATATGGCAGAGAAAATGGGGCCAGCAACTGAGATCCCAGACCAGAATAGGAAATTGACTAAAAAGATTTTCCATGTGTGTTCTGGATCAGCTAATACTCCAATGCCAAAGGTCACCACTCCAGCGGCAGCTAAGATCACCAGGTAGGTTTTCAGTCCACTTAATTTTTCTGGTTTTAGTACATCTTTTGACATTACACGTCTTTAGTTCTGTTTGAATGTTCGCATATAGGCAACAATCTGCCAGGCTTGATCTGAAGTCAGCTCGGCGCCATAACGGGGCATGAGTCTGACACCGTTACGAATTGTGCCGTAGAACCAGCCGTCTGTATTTTTTTGAATGAATGGGCTAGCCAGATCGGTAGGAGGAATGAATTTTGCTGATACGGGGCCATCGCCCTTTCCCGTGGAGCCGTGACAAGGGGCACAGTAGATAGCAAATTGCCGTCGACCAGCTTCTACTATTTTTTCAGATAGAGGGAGCGGATTGGTGGGGAAAAGGACTTCCATTTGGGAACGATCGAGAGGCAGACGGCCGTGATGGGTAAGCGTTCCTTCAACTGGCTCTTGAGGACCTGCATAGGGTGCCGGGGCCGGATTTTTAGCCATATCGGAATTACAGCTGCTGGTACTAAAAATGGTGACTAGAGCTATAAAGGACATGCTCGTAAAAGATTTTAATATTTTTTCCACTCGGTCACTCCACTCTTTTCTATCCAGTTAACAACCTTTTCGATCTCCGATTGGGGGCATTCGATCCAGAGACCAAAATGGCCTTGGCTGAAACGTACGTCATAGGGCAAGGATTTTAAAAATCGTCGTGCTATGCCCCAGTAAAGAAACCCAGCGGCGGTGGCCAGGGCTCCTAACAAGATTGTCAATTCAAAGGCAATTATCAAAAAGGGCGGAAAAGATATAAGTGGTTTTCCACCCGTGATCAACAAAGGCCACTGTAGCGTTGTCCAGATTGTTAGAGACAGGCCACAAATGCCACCCATAATACCTCCCAAAAGAGTCATCCAGCGGATAGGGCTTCGAGTTGGCTCACTTATGTTGCAAAGTTCATCATCTGGGTATGGGGAAAAGGTTTCCAAGTAGGTGTAATTGCGTATAGGCATTTCCTTAAGAGCTGTTGCTAAATCTTCTCGATCTTTAAAAATGCCCAGTATTCCTTTCATAGATTTTTCTCCTGGCGGTTGGATAGGTGGTCATGGAAAGATCTGTGTATTGATTCCTTTACTTCCGCTAGGGGAATTGCAGGTAAGTGTCTTATGAAAAGTAAAAACCAAAAGGCAAACCAGGCAAAGCTGGCCAGGAGAATACTCCATTCTACCCAGCTTGGATTGTAGGTGTCCCATGAGGCCCTACTGTATTCCCTTGCCAAGGAACCGGCGATGATAACGAATCGTTCAGTCCACATTCCTATATTGATCAAGATAGAAACAATGAAAAGGATCGTTGTATTGCAACGGACTGATTTAAAAAATAAGAGCAAAGGGGTCAGGCAATTACACATGACCATAAGCCAAAATAAGGGTGCGAAGTCTCCTACGGCTCGGGAGAGGAAGACTGTTTGCTCGAAAGGATTCTGGCTGTACCAGGCAAAGAAAAATTCAGTTAAGTAGGAGTAAGACACTATGAGAGAAGAAACAATGATCAGCTTGGATATATTTTCCAAGTGCCACATGGTGATGTATTCTTCAAGTTTCAGGATAGAGCGTGCTGGTATTAGAATTGAGAGAACCATTGCTAGCCCTGAAAAAATAGCTCCTGCCACAAAGTAGGGGGCGAAAATGGTGCTGTGCCAACCGGGAATAATCGCTACGGCAAAATCCCAGGAGACGATGCTGTGGACGGATACTACAAGCGGTGTTGCGAGCGCCGCTAAAAATAAGTAAGCACTGGAGAAATGTTTCCATTCACGTCCGGTCCCAGACCAGCCTAACGAAGTTATTGCAAAAATGCGGCGTTTCCAGCCGGTTGCATTATCACGTAGGACCGCCAGATCGGGGATGAGGCCAATGTAAAAGAAGACAGCGCTGACTGTGAAATAGGTCCCGACAGCGAAAACGTCCCAGACCAGAGGAGAGCGGAAGTTAACCCAAAGTGTTCGTTCGTTGGGATAAGGGATGAGCCAGTAGAAAAGCCAGGGGCGTCCTAAATGGATAATGGGGAACAGTCCAGCTGTCATAACGGCGAAGACTGTCATGGCTTCTGAAGCACGTGAAATGGCAGCTCTCCATCGAGCTCGAAAGAGGAAAAGGATAGCAGAAATCAGGGTGCCCGAATGGGCAATTCCTACCCAAAAAACAAAAGTAGTTATGTAGGCTCCCCACATTACTGGATGCTTCAATCCCGTAACGCCTAGGCCGTGTCTTACTTGCTGGCTCCACGCCCAAGCACCAAAAGCGATCAATATTAGGCAAACTCCCAAAAGAGAGAAGTACAGGGCTCCGGGTTGCAGAGTGCGGAGGACATCTTGATCAACCTTGTGAAAGGTTTTTGCCCCAGGGGGTTTACTATTGTCAGGATTCAACTGTGAAAGTGACATCAGATTTTAATCTAATCCTCTGCAAACGCTTTTTCTGGGACGAGCTTTTTTAAATAGGTTACGGCTGGACGAGTGTTGAGAGGTTCAAGTATGTGGTAGCCTCGTGGATGTTCTGCCAGGAGAGCAATACGACTGTCAGGTACATTGATATCCCCAAAGACGATGGCTTCTGTGGGACACGTCTGAGCGCAAGCAGGAGTTACATCGCCATCATGAATCTCACGGTTTTCACGGCGAGCACGGTTTTTCCCCTCTTGAATGCGTTGAACGCAAAAGGTGCATTTTTCCATTATCCCTGCAGTACGGGTTGTTACATCCGGATTGAGCTGTAACTGGAGAGGTTCTGGAACAGTGAAGGTATGCCAGTTAAAGCGGCGTACCTTGTAAGGACAATTGTTGGAACAGTAGCGAGTCCCAACGCATCGAGCATAAACCTGGGCATTAAGTCCTTCTGGATTATGATAGGTGGCAAAGACTGGGCACACAGGTTCGCAGGGAGCATTGTGGCAGTGCTGACACAATACGGGTAAAGAGATTCCATCTGAGGGAACGATGTCTGTTGCCTGCACTAAAGGAGCCTTGTGTCGTTCGATGCGAATCCATGACATCTCCCGGCCATGAGAACAGAGTTCCTTACCCACCACAGGGACGTTATTTTCTGCATAACAGGCTGCGGCACAAGCATTACATCCAGTGCAGGCGTCTAAGTCAATAGCCATGCTCCACTGATGATCAGGATGGTCGTGAGGAGGATAATAATCAGGCGGAGCATGAGCTTTTTGGGAGATATCTGTCTCTTTGAGTTCACTGGGTTGAATGCGTTGTGCAGCAGCAATACTTTCCACTGGTTGGATGGATACCAATGCTTCTTCCGGGTGTTCTCCATTTTCTAACTGCAGAGAAACGAGGGGGTGATGGTCGGGTGTTTTAGTAATGCCTACTCGAACTGAACGCCACAAGACAGAGCCGGAATCAGTTGCGGCTTCTGGAGAGATCAATTGCATTGGATTCTCACTTTTACCTGAAGCGTATCTTAGGTCAGCGGATTTATCTCGACCAAGAGGCATTGCAACAACATTAGGGTGGAGCCCATCGTATAGATGCACTGGCGACTTGAGTGTGCCGTAAGGAGAGGACAACTCTACGACATCACCTTCCTTGAGGGATAGCTGGAGAGCAGTGTCTGGATGCATTTCCACCCAGCTGTCCCAGACTAATTGGGTAGTGGGATCGGGAATTTCATGGAGCCATGGGTTGTTGACATTGCGCCCATCAAAAAAGTGGGGAGAGGAGTATAGAATCAGGCTTGCTCCTCCTTCGGGACCAACCAGAGTTTCTTCGCCTACTTGCAGATTATTGGAGATGTCTTTTAAAGTAACTTCTACAGGTGCCGTCTCTCGGAAGGATCCTCCGTTTGTAAGAACGCCGGGCCAAAACTCCTCCCAGGGCACATCTTTGTTGGATTTTTTCCTGACTGCAGATTCCCAGTAAGAATAGAGTTTTTCGGAGTAGTCTGAGTATGTGAATTGTTCTGCCAACCTGTCTATTTTTTGAGACACATTTATGATGACGTCTGCGGTTGACCTTGTATTAAAGACCGGTTGCATGGCTGGTTGCTGAATTGATATCAGGTCCGAACGTGGAGAATAATCTCCCCAGCTTTCCAAGAAATGATGGTCGGGAAGAATTAAATTGGCGTGGGCTGTAGTTTCATCGGGAAGGCTGGAGAAGCTGACTACAAACGGTACATTATCCAAGGCTTCAGTGAACCCCGATCTTGTGGGAAGAGTAAAAACCGGATCTCCATGGTGAAGAAAGAGAGTATCAATCTTACCTCGGTGCATTTCCTGAACTAGGTTGAGAATTTCCTGGTAGCTAGCTAGCTGGTTCAGAGCAAAATCCGTTCCAAACGTAATTGTTTGTCCAACATTGCCTGCCATGGCATTGAGGAGTAACACGGCAAGCTCTAGAGATAGAGCTTGTTCTCCCGAAGTATTTATTTCTCCTCCCAGTGCCAGGGAGGGGGGCGTCTTACAAAGGCGCTGTGCTAACTCTCTGACTGTAGAGGTTTCCACTCCAGTTAATTCCTTAGTAGATTCGGGAGAATAGGGAGCAAGAAGACTGGCAATCCAGGCCTGGTTAGAAGTTTCTTCAGTAGCTAATCCTTGTTCTAGTATCGAATGGGCAATGGAGAGAGCCAGCTGTATTTCAGTGCCTGGCTGAAGTGGAATCCACCAGTCAGCATTAGAGCCGGTTAAAGAAAGTCGAGATCCAAGATAGACAAAGTTATCTGGAGTGTTTGGATCTCTGGAACTACGCATTTTGTGAAAAGCACTTGTGAATTCAACATTAGAGCGCCAGGTTTCCAGAAAATTCGCTCCAAATGAAATAAGAAACTCTGCCTTTTCAAGGTGATATTGTGGAAGTCCGAAGTGCCCAAAGGCTATCTTAGATGCCTGTCGAAGAGGTTCGTATTGGAAGGTTTCATAGAACAGAAGATGTTCTGAGCCCAGTGACTGCAGCCATTGGCGAATGAGGCTTTCCATGGACCCAGTCAAGAGATGCCCTATCCAGGCAATCTCCTGGGATTTGTCGTTGGTCAATAGTTGGGTTAAATGTGCTGTTAGTATTTCTTCGGCCTGATCCCATTCGATGGGTTCAAGTTGGCCTTGTTCATTGCGTAGGAGAGGGCCCGTAAAGCGGTCTGGATTGTAAAGAGATTGGACGGCTGCTTGTCCACGCACACAGAGTTTGCCTTCACCTAGAGGGTGGCGTGGATTTCCCTCGACTTTTATTACACGACCTTCTCTAGTTTTGGCAAGCATGCCACAGCCAGCGGGGCATTCTCGACAATTAGTTGTGTAATAGACGGGAATGCCGGGCACTATATCTTCTGGTGCAACTAAGTAAGGAACTAGCTTCTCGCTATTTTCCAGAGTGCAGGCATCCATGAGGGCAGCAGATCCACTCACTCCTACTGTTTTTAAAAAGTCACGTCTTTTGATCATTTCTTAGTAGTGGCAGGTCAAACAATCCACTGATGCCTCCTCTTTGCGATGACAGTCTAGACACCACCCCATTTTCAGGCTGGATGTCTGGCTGATTTTTGACATGTTTTGCACGTCTCCATGACACTCTGCGCACTCTACTTCAGCCCGAACATGAGCTTCATGATTGAAATGGACGAATCGGGGCAGAACGTTTACTTTTGTCCAAGGAATAGGTTCCTTTCGCTGCCAGTACCCATTGAGTGCTTGTACGCCTTCAGTTTGGGCAGCGACAATTAGGTGACATCCCATACACCGTTCAACAGAAGGAACTCCGGCAAACGGAGAACGATCGGCATAGCTGTGACAATAGAGGCATTGAATGTCGTAATCAGACACATGGACTTTGTGATTGAAAGCAATAGGCTGATCAGGTGAATAAGGTGTGCTGTTCATTGAAGGCCATGAACATCCTGTTGGTATAAAGAGGAATATGATTAAAAGGGCAAGCAAACTCTGTCTATGCGTAGCCGTCTTTCTTTTTAGATGAGGAGAAAGATAATGCATCTAAATGGGTTTTTCCCACTACTTAAAACAAATTAATGGCACACATCGACAAGTGTAAGCTATGGAATAAGATTGTCAAGATGCAGAGATAGTCAGGGTGAACATTCACTCTGAATGTGGAATCAGGTGCACTGTGTGAGGTCTTGTTATTAAGTTCATAGAAAATGGATTTTTTAATTTGAAGTACTTTTTAATAATTGGTAAATCTCGATTACATTGATCGCATAACAAATACGTAAAAATGGGGTTGTCTTCACTTGAAACTTGTAATGTGCGACTGATGTATAAACGTCGGTGAATATGAAGATTCGAAAAGTAGGAAATACTCTCGATGGCCGTCTCGTCTGCCACCCTAATGGATACGGGTTTGTTATTCCTGATGACCTAGAATTTACAAGTGATGTCTTTATTGCCCCCAGGAAAATGGGTGACGCGGTTCACGGGGATAGGGTTAGAGTGCGACTGGTGCCCTCCCATCACCGTCGGAAAAAACGACAGGGCGCTTTGGAAGGAGAGGTGTGCGAAATCCTCTCACGCGGATGTGAATCACTCATTGGGCAGGTTGTGCATGACAAAAATGATGTCCATGTAGTTCCCTTGGATAACCGGTATTATTACACAGTCGGTCTTAGAGACGAGGGGGCTAGGCTGGTTGAGGCGGGGACTATTGTTTCAGTCTTTATCACTGTACAGCCGAGACAAAATCAGCGGCCGTTTGGGAAAATTAGCGAAGTATTGGGTGATCTTGATGATCCACAAATTCAATACAAGATTGCATGCCATCAACATGGAATTCCGACAAAGTTTCCAGCATCCGTTTTGCGGGAGGTCAAAAATAGCGTAGAACCTGATAAAAATGAAATTGGTGATCGTATCGATCTGCGATCCTTGCCTACTGTAACCATCGACGGTGATACTGCAAAGGACTTCGATGATGCTATTAGCCTAGAGAAACAAAGGGATGGACATTTCAAATTGTGGGTTCATGTGGCTGATGTGTCTCATTATGTTCCGATTGAAAGCGCAATTGATCGCGAGGCATTTCACCGGGGAACTTCCGTTTATTTCCCAGATCGATCTGTGCCAATGCTTCCAGAGAAACTATCCAACAATCTTTGTAGCCTGAATCCAGATGTTGATCGCCTTGCGCTAAGTGTTTCGATGGATATTGATAAAGAGGGCAATATCAAGAGCAGGGAGTTTTTCAACTCCGTGATTCGTAGTGATGAAAGAATGACTTATGCAGTGGTCCACAAAATTGTTACTGACCGAGATAGACAGCTTAGGAAGCAATATGAAGCCTTGGTAGAGCATCTTGAATGGATGCTAGAGTTAGCTTTAATTCTCAACAAAAAACGACTTAAAAAAGGTGCCCTTCAGCTTGATTTGCCTGAGGTCAAGGTTAAGTATGATGCCCATGGTGAAGTCTGTGATGTAGTGCGTGCTGAACGTAACGAAGCTCATCTCATAGTCGAGGAATATATGTTGCTGGCCAATGAGACAGTGGCACAGTACCTGGAAGAAGCGGAAATTCCTTTGATCTATCGAGTACATAGAAAGCCAGATAAACTAAAGTTGGATAGTTTTCGGAAAACAGTTGCGCAGTTTGGATATTCATTGCAATCGAATTCAAAAGGGGATTGCCCACCTAAGTCATTTCAAGAACTGATCTTTCAGATTGCAAATCAACCTGAGGAGCAATTTTTGTCATATTTGATGTTGCGTTCCTTTAATCAGGCTGCGTACTCCGAGCTGAACCAAGGACATTTTGGGTTAGCTACCTCGTGCTATACTCACTTCACCTCTCCCATTAGGCGCTATCCGGACTTGGTAGTTCATCGAATTTTAAAGATGGCAATTGAAGGTGTTTTTCCTGGAAGTGAGGCTGACAAAGTTCACGCTCGCCTCCGTGAGGTAGCCTTGCAGTCATCAAAGAGGGAGCGAGAAGCAACGGAAGCAGAACGTGCGATTGTGCGTTGGTCGATGGCACAGTTTGTGGCTGCGCGTTTGGGTGAAGAGTACGAGGCTTTTGTCGTAGAGATTAGAAGAAGTGGAATGCTTGTTGGCCTTGTAGAGCACTTCATAGAGGGGTTCATCCCAGTTGCTAGCATGTCGGATGATTTTTATTTTGTCGATCAAAAACATCACTGCATAACCGGCAAGAATACGAAGAGAACCTATCGGATTGGCAATCAGCTTAAAGTAAGGGTTGAAAAAATCAACCTTCATCAACATTCGATTGAGTTTTCTCCAGTTTTGAAGACCCCACAAGGGCGGCAAGGGCGGAAACGATAGTTTCTTCTTGATCTGGAAATACGGTGCGAAGATCCAGGATCAGTTGATTGTCTTCGATGCGAGCTAGGATAGGTTTTGAAAACTCTCGGAGATGACGCTCTATTGTATTGACCGAATGTTCTCCTGAAGTAACTGCCACGAGAAAAGTAGGGATTTCCACTTCGGGTGCCGAACCCCCACCGATAAGTGAAACGCCAGGGAAGACGTTCACCTGAAACCCTCTAGATTTGAGTAATTCTGCTAGCCGTTGAGCTCGATCACGAATTTCTTCTGGAGCAATGGAGAGCATATGTTGAACTGGAAGAGTTGTAACATAGGCATTAGTTTCGTACTGGGTGAGAGTCCATTCTAGGGCTGCGTAGGTTATCTTGTCCACTCGGCAAGCTCTCATCAGAGGATTCTTCCGAATAGAATCAACGAGGGGTTTCTTGCCCACGATAATTCCGGATTGAGGGCCTCCAAGAAGTTTGTCTCCACTAAAGCAAACTAGGTCAACACCTTCAGTTAATATTGACTTGATAGAGGGTTCCTTTTTCAGGGCAGGGTGCATATTGGAGAAAAGAAGTCCGCTGCCAGCGTCTTCTGCTAGGGGGATGTTGTGGTCGTGAGCTAATTCTACTAAATCGCTAATCGGTGGACTGTGAGTAAAGCCGACAATTTGGTAGTTACTTGGATGAACGCGAAGGATCAAAGCAGTTTTCTCACTTATGGCCTCTCGATAGTCTGAGATCCGTGTTTTGTTTGTAGTGCCCACTTCCTTAAGAGTTACTCCACTACGTTCCATAATTGCAGGAATGCGAAATGATCCTCCGATCTCTACTAGTTCCCCACGAGACACGATGACTTCCTTGCCATGAGCCAAAGTATTTAGAATCAGTAAGACTGCAGCTGCGTTGTTGTTGCAAACAGTAGCAGCCTCCGAACTGAGTAAGCGCGAAATCGTCTTTTGGAAATGGAGATCTCGATGTCCACGTTGTCCATTCTCCAAGTTGTATTCGAGGTTGGAATAGCCAACAGCTATTTCTTGGATAGCAGTAGCCGCTTCAGGTGAGAAAGGGGCCCGGCCAATGTTGGTGTGAATGATAACTCCACTGGCATTAACCACTGATTTTAATGAAGGGGCAATACGGTTTTTTAGTCTTGAGCGCAGTATTAAACCAGGATCAGATATTTCTCTCAATAGATCCTCTTCAGAGAGTTGCCCGTTTTGCACTGCTGTGCGCAGTTGATCAAGATATACTTGGATTTCATCAACAACAAGTGAATGCGAGTAGCTTTGGATAAGTTCTTGGACGGAGTCGTACTGCAAGATTTTGTTAACGGATGGAAGATGTTGCAATATCTGGTTATCAGACAACACGCCTAGAGTATACAGCAAGTTTTCAAATTAAAGGCGGAGAACGAAGGGCAAAAAGACAAGCCTTGTGCACTATGCGTGCTGGTAAGAAGACGCGGTGTGTATCGTTGTGCTGCGGGGTTCTGTATAAGACGCTAGTGGAACTCGCTAGACTTTAATTCAAGTCAACAATATGATGGCCTCTGTGCGCACACGGAGTTTTTGGTATGAAGATAGAGACCGCATTGATCAGTGTTTACGACAAGAAAGGAGTAGTGGAACTAGGTCGGCGTTTAGCTGAAATGGATATAAAGATCCTCTCGACCGGCGGTACTGCAACAACTTTAAAGAAAGCGGGTATACCGGTTGTAGCCATTTCGGAACACACCGGGTTTCCAGAGATATTAGGCGGACGTGTCAAGACTTTACACCCGCGAGTACATGGGGGAATTTTAGCGCAACATGACAACCCCACTCACCAAAGGGTCTTGCAGGAGAATCAAATTCCTCCTATCTCGTTAGTAGTTGTTAATTTATACCCTTTCAGTGAGACGATTCGTAAACCTGAAGTCACCATCGATGAGGCTATCGAACAGATAGATATTGGTGGGCCCACCATGATTCGAGCGGCGGCGAAAAACCATAAGTATACTACGGTAATAGTCGACCCGGAGGACTATGCAGAGGTTGTGGCTCAAATAGAAAGCGATCGGACTGTGAGTGAGGATAGGCGCCTTGAATTGGCCTGCAAAGCATTCCACCACACTGCTGCTTATGATGCAGCAATTGCAAGTTTTTTCAGTGATATCAATCCAGAAGAAAAAGATTTACCTCCTACAATTGACATTAGGATAGGTAGAGACAGTGCTTTGAGATACGGAGAAAATCCTCACCAGCAGGCTGCCTTGTATAAACCGCTCTTTTCGCCAGAGGCGGGTCTGGTAGGAGGGAAGCAATATCAAGGCAAAGAGCTTTCCTTTAATAATTATCTTGATCTTGAATCGGCCTGGAATCTTTGTCAGGAATTTACGGATCCAGCCTGTACGATTATTAAGCACACTAATCCATGTGGTATGGCTCTGGGAAATAATCTTGCCGAAGCCTATAAAAAAGCTTTAGCCTGTGACCCGCTTTCGGCATTCGGGTCCGTGATAGCCTTGAATGATAAGGTAGATGAAAAAGCTGCTGAGTTAATGAGTGAGCTTTTTGTGGAGTGCATCGTAGCTCCAGCTTATGATGACAATGCTTTGGCCATTTTCTCTGGAAAGAAAAACTTACGCGTGATGGAACTGGGTTGTGAAATTCCGAAAGAGCAGGGGGACCAAGCAGGATTGGATTTTAAGAAAATCAGTGGTGGGTTTTTAGTTCAACAAAAGGATGTGAACGCGCCTTTGGTAGAGTTAGAGACGGTGACAGATAGAACTCCAACAAAAGCAGAAAAAGATGACCTTCTTTTTGCCTGGATTGTAGCAAAGCATGTGAAATCTAACGCCATTGTTTTGAGCCGGGATAACCAGACCTTAGGGCTGGGTGCTGGACAGATGAGCCGGGTGGATTCTGTGCGTTTAGCTGTGGAAAAAGCCGAGCTTGATTTAGGGAATTGCGTAATGGCTAGTGATGGATTTTTCCCTTTTCGAGACGCTATCGATGAGGCGGTTACATCAGGAGTTCGAGCGATTATCCAACCCGGAGGATCCAAGCGTGATGAGGAGGTGATCGCTGCTGCAAATGAGCACGATCTTGCAATGGTGCTGACGGGCACACGGCATTTTAAGCATTAGGGTTAAGCTAAGCCTTTGCTGGATACGAAGAATCATGGTGTAGCAGAGGTTCAACTTGGATAGCTCTTTAAGCTAGTGTAGCTTACGGTATACTCTTCCTATGATCCTCGTCATTGATATTGGTAATACCAGTACGGTGTTGGGAATTTTCGAGAGCGAAGAGCTCAGGTATTCCTGGAGAGTAGCCACTCATAAACATCAATCGACTGATGAGTGCGCCGTTTTATGTCGTGATCTTTTTCGGTCCGAAGGGGTATCTCTGCAACAGATAAAGGGTATTGCGATTTGTTCTGTTGTCCCTTCATTAGATAGGGTTTTTGGGGATCTTGCAGAGCAACACTTTTCAGTAACGCCGGTGTTTGTTAAGCCTGAGACACAGGATCTTATGCCGATTCGTTATCATCCACCTTCTGATGTAGGGGCTGATCGCATTGCTGGGGCTGTGGCTGCTTTCAAGATGTTAGGTGGGCCGACGATAGTTATAGATTTTGGTACAGCTACTACGTTTGATGCTATATCCAAAAAAGGCGTGTATTTGGGTGGGGTAATTGTTCCAGGAATTGGAATCTCTGCAGATGCACTTTTTAGGCATGCATCTAAGCTACCTCACATCAAGATAAAGAAGTCCGAACAGGTGATTGGAGATTCAACAGCCACCAGCATGCAATCGGGGCTCTATTTTGGCTATGTAAGTTTGGTGGAGGGGATTCTAGCGCGCATGAAAGAAGAGCTAGGGGGAGCCCAGGTAGTTGCTACCGGGGGGTTGGCACATTTGGTATCTGGAGATGCCAAGGCCATAGACTGCGTTGAAGAAGATTTGATTATTCAAGGAATAAATTTAATTTATAGAGATTTAAATATACAAAATTGAGAAATTACTTTAATTATTTTACTGAAATTGAAGAGTTTTTTGTTCGCAAGCGCGGAAAGAATCTTCTGATCTCTCCGCTGGACTGGTGCTTAGTGGAGCTGTGGCGAGATGGTGGAATTCCTCTCCATATTGTATTGCGTGGCATAGAGAGAAGCTTTGAGTCATCTAGTAAAAGGCAAAAGAGTGTTCCCCGCACTATCTTTTATTGCCATCAGGCTGTCTTAGAAGCCCATGAGGAATACCAAAAAGCGATGGTAGGATCTTCTGAAAGCAAGGAAACAGAGAGCTTTTCCTCATCGATCCCCGAAGAGAAGGCCCACCGAGAAGCTGTTCAGAGCCATATTGAGAATTTAGAGAAGCAACTTCAGAAAGGGGAAAGTCAGGCTTTTGAAAGAGCGGGGCAACGGATTGCTGCCTTAAGGGAGGAAGTCTTGTTTTCTCAAACTGTTAGCTATCCGGAAATTGATCAAAATCTGGTCGAAATAGGATCTATGCTTGCCAGTGATCTAAAGGCTGATCTGGGCCGGGAGAAAGCTAGGGAAATCGGATCAGAGGTGAAAAAAGAGTTAAAGATGTATAGGAAGCGTCTTTCGAAGGAAATGTACCAACGCTTAGAAAGTAATTGTTTGGAGCGCAGAATCTTAGCTCTTCACAATCTTTTCGAGTTTAACCTCATGGGGGTTTTGGAGTAGGATTCTTAAAATTGCTCGTTCTTGCTAGTATAGAAATTTTTAGTGCAAATACGGTATTTTGCGCCATCTCGATCGCCTGCGTGATGATCTCACCAGTTGACAGCACAAACTTATGAATGGAGCCCAAGCCCTTGTCGAACAACTTCTAGTAGAGGACGTGGATACGATTTTTGCGTTGCCTGGTGTCCAGATAATGAGCATCTTTGATGCCCTGTATGACGCAAAAAAAAGCATTCGTTTAATCCAAACACGGCATGAACAAGCCGCGACTTATATGGCCTACGGATATGCGAAGGCTACCGGTAAAACAGGGGTTGCCATAGTGGTGCCGGGCCCAGGAGCACTCAATGCTTCTGCGGGTTTGGGTACGGCTTATGCGGGCTCTGCTCCCGTATTGTTGATTTCAGGCCAAATCCATAGCGATGCACTTGGGAAAGGTCAGGGGCAATTACACGAGATAGACGATCAATTGGATATTTTTAAGCCAATTACTAAGTGGAACTATCGAGTGGAAGCGGCCGAGGAGATCCCCGAGGCTATTCGTGAATCCATGTGTCGACTTAAGACTGGACGCCCCAGGCCTGTAGAGCTAGAGATTTCTTTTAATTTGCTAGACGAACAATGCAATGCAGATATATTCAGGTCGATAGATTGCCCCCCTATGATGGGCAGTGAACTAGATATGCAAGCAGCTGCAAAACTTTTGATGAATGCGAAAAAACCCGTAATTATAGCAGGAGGGGGGAGTGTAATTTCTGGCGCTTCTGAGGAATTGTTGGCCTTAGGAAACTTTATCCAGGCGCCGATTATTACGACTCAGCAGGGGAAAGGAGTCATTCCGGAGGAAAATAACCTTTCTGTGGGTGTTAATTATGCTTTAGTGGGCCCTGCGCGGACAGTAATTCCCCAATGCGATGTCATTTTAGCGGTGGGCACTCGATTGCTTCTACCAAATATAGAGATCGGTGAGAATCAGAAAGTGATTCAAATTGATGTGGACGCAGAGGTTCTGGGTAAGAATTATTTAACTACTATTGCTATCGAAGCTGATGCTAAGGAGACGCTTAGGTACGTGGTTAGGTATTTGCACCAAAACAGCTCGCCCAGATCAGAGCGCAGCGAAGCAATAAAATCCTATAAAAAAGCATTCGCTAAGGAGCTCGATCACTTAGCCCCAGAGCAAATGAAAATCATAAGGACACTTCGAAAATGTCTCAATGAGGATGCTGTCGTTATAAGTGGCATCACAAACATCGGGTCGTGGAGTCATTTTGGCTATCCTGTGTCTCAACCGCGGAGTTATATCACTTCTTCTTATTTTGGAACCCTAGGCTATGCTTTTCCTACTGCTTTAGGAGTAAAGGCGGCTTTCAAAAACAAACAAGTAGTGGCTATTTGTGGTGATGGAGGTTTTTTGTATAGCGCTCAAGAAATGGCCACGGCAGTAAAGTATGGGCTAAATATTGTAATTCTGGTTTTCAATAATGATTCCTATGGAGCTTCCGAGTGGCATCAGACTTATGATTACAAGGGACGCAGCATAGGAACCCGCTTGCTAAATCCTGACTTTCCTAAGTTCGCATCATCATTTGGAGCGATTGGCCTTCGGACGACGCCAGAAATGCTGGGAGATGCCCTTGAGGAAGCTTTAGGTGAGCAGAGGCCGGTAGTGCTAGAGGTTACGGTACCTAATTGGATGCCTCCCTTTCACTTGGTAGGCCACGGTAGTGACCAGGGGATGGAAAGGGCGTAGGTTGCAGTTAGAGTTTTGGGCTGGCTATCTATCAATCGGAGATTGATCCACTTCTCAAAAGGGTTACCTTCTATTCTGTGAGCTATCCCTAGGGATGGATCCATCGCCCTGATCTGTAAAAGAAAGGGGTTTTCCGTCGTCTTTAGTTCGTAGGATTCAAGATTTTTCAGCATTTGCATATTGTGGTAGGGCGCTGTGGGCAAAGGTGATGTACTCAACGTAGTCAGTACAATAATTACTAAACCAGTAAAAACATAGCGAAAATAAAAACGGGAACCAAAAGGAAAAAAAGGCCGAGAAGCCCTTGTTTTAGCCTCTGCTCGTGAATTAATTAAAGCGTACAGCATTATGGATATCATGATGAATCGCTAACCCTCGTTTGGAAAGTACATGGTTGCAAGGTAGTCTGCTAATGCCGTCCAGTGCTCACCCGCGTCCTGTGAAGGTTTGGATCCTGCTGACCAGGAGCCACGCCCCCTCGGCCTATTCCTAGCAGTGCCACCATCAAGGCAGAGCAGGGAGCTAGCGCGTAAGGTACGACGCTCATTGCGGGGCACATCACCATTAGCTTGTTTCATCTTCCTCCGACATCTAAAAACGCCTATTGTATGTCCGACATTAAAGTAAATTAAAATTTTGTCAGACATTGATATATATATTTAAGAAATGATATAAAGTCTTGAGAGTCCGGCACTCATGTGGGGGGGAGAATCAAAGAATCTATAGGTGATATGTCAAGGAAAGCCTCTAATTTACCCCCGTATATATCCTATAGAACCTTCAGCAATTTTCTCAGTGAGTTAAGATCTAGAGGGCTTCCCTCTAGGATTGATCGTAGCATTATGGCTCATAAGTCAGGGACGATTCAGTCCCAGCTTTTGTTGACCCTGAATTACTTGGGTCTGGTTCGTGCTTTGGGTCAGCCGACGGACACGCTTAAAAAATTAGTTGAAAGTGACGATCAGCAGCAACGGGTGGTTTTGAGGACGATTCTCAAGACCTCTTACACGTTTGTGTTTAAGAGCGACATTGGCCTTCAAGCTGCCACCTCGGATCAGGTTGAAGAGCTGTTTCAGAAAACAGGAGCTTCAGGCGAGACGATTCGTCGGTGCATTGCTTTTTTTCTTGCAGCAGCCAAAGATTGTGGAATTCCGATCTCTCCTTATGTCAAACCCCATAAGAGAAGAACAGAAGCTCGAAGGACTAAAGCGAGTATCCGTAAAGAGGAGATGTCGTCTAAGGCAGAGGACGAACTGAGTGTAATAGGCGATTTCAGAAAGGTGAATTTGAAAAGTGGGGGTAGTGTGAGGCTTGAGCTAGCTGTTGATTTATTTGAACTAGATGATGAGGATCGAGAATTTGTCTTTGCTCTAGTCGACCGGATAAAAGCTTATGAACCACCGGTATAAAAATAGAGTAATCAGAACCCGCGTGGTTATTCTTCTTTGGGTGACCATCTAAGAATTGGATGACGTATGGCCTGGACTTCATCGAGCCGGGTCACTTTTGCACCAGACGGAGCCGTAGTAACTTCTTCTGGAGTTTCAAAGGATTCCTGACTAATGTCAATCATTGCAGAGATAAAGCTGTCTAGCTCTTCCTTACTGTAACTTTCAGTAGGTTCGATCATCAAGGCGCCACGAACGATCAGCGGAAAGTAAGTGGTAGGGGGATGGAATCCAAAATCAATTAACCTTTTGGCAATGTCTAAGGTTGTGACTCCGTGGGGTTTTTGTAGTGAGTCGGTGAAAACAACTTCATGCAGTGTAGGTGTTGAATAAGGAAGGTCATAATGATCTTCCAAGCGTCGACGAATGTAATTGGCATTCAAAACGGCAATTTCACTGAGTTCCTTAAGGCCTTCTCGACCGCAAGTGAGTATGTAGCAGAGAGCTCGAACGGCCATTCCAAAATTTCCGTAAAAAGCATGAAGTCGGCCGATGCTATTAGGGCAATCGGAATTTAGCCGATAAGTATTTTCGTCCTGCCAAACCGTTGGAAGAGGCAAGTAGGGGGCAAGGACTTCCTTGCATATAACAGGGCCACTCCCAGGGCCTCCCCCTCCGTGAGGAGTGGAAAAGGTCTTGTGAAGATTTAGGTGAAGTACATCTATCCCCATGTCGCCAGGACGTGTATACCCCATTAGGGCATTGAAATTTGCCCCATCCATGTATATAAGGCCCCCTTTAGCATGGACAATTTGACTGATCTTTTCGATGTCACTTTCAAAAATCCCCATGGTGTTTGGGTTGGTTAGCATTAGGCAAGAGACATCTTCTGTCATTTTTTCGGCTAACGCGTGGATGTCGATGCGTCCCTGCCCGTCCGAAGGGATGGAAATAACCTCGTAGCCTGACATGGTGGCACTGGCAGGGTTGGTTCCATGAGCAGAATCTGGGATGAGAACAAATCGCCGTGGATTTTTCTGATCAACATGGTAAGCACGGACCATCAAGATTCCTGAGAGTTCACCTTGGGAACCCCCAGCGGGTTGTAGGCATACATTATCCATACCAGTAAGCTCTTTGAGGTATTCTTGAAGGCGAAAAAGGATTTCTAGATTGCCTTGGCTTAGCTGTTCATCTTGCAGTGGATGGGTGAAGGCAATTCCAGGAATTCGAGATACTCGCTCGTTAAGTTTTGGGTTGTATTTCATAGTACAGGAGCCCAACGGGTACATGCCCAAGTCCACATGATAATTCCAAGTCGACATGCGTGTGTAGTGGCTTACTAGCTCTACTTCACTAATTTCTGGGAAGTCTTTAACTTCACTTCTAAATTTATCAGGATCCATAATCTTTTCGATTGGAGTGTCCTCAATGTCTAGTGAAGGTAGCGAGTAAGCGGACTTACCAGGAGAGGATCTTTCAAATATCAGGGGTTCTTCCAAAGAAGTTGAGGTAAAAGTACGTGTCATGGCATTACTTATTAGTAGCAGTAAGCGCTGTTGCTAGATGCTGAATATTACGGGCATGGTTCTGTTCTGTGACACAAACAAGCATTTGGTCGCTACGATCAGGAAAGTACCGCCCCAAGGGTAGCCCTCCAAGGATGCCTTCATCCAGAAGTTTTGTATTTATTGCTATAGGATCTTGATTGCAGCGAACAACCATCTCATTAAATATATCTCCAGAAAATTCAATAGAATCTCCAATAAGTTCCTTTAGATAAAAGGCTTTTTTTAAATTTTGCTCTGCTAATTCACGGATTCCCCTCTTTCCCAAAGTTGATAAGAAAATTGCGCAGATTAGTGCACAAAGGCCTTGATTTGTACAGATATTAGAGGTGGCTTTTTCTCGGCGAATGTGCTGTTCTCGGGTAGAAAGGGTTAAGACAAATCCTCGCTGTCCATCAGTATCTACTGTTTGGCCTACCAGCCGACCTGGCATTTGTCGTTTATATTGATCCTGTGTTGCAAAAAAACCAAGATTGGGACCTCCAAATCCCAGTGGCATTCCCAAAGACTGTCCTTCACCCACTACTACATCAGCTCCTAGCTCTCCCGGGGGTTTTAAAAGTCCCAAAGATACAGCTTCGGTTACCACCACAATGGTCATAGCACCCATTTCCTTACATAATTGAGTAACTTCTCCAATGTTTTCGATAACACCAAAGAAATTAGGAGACTGGATCACTACTCCAGCATACTCATCATTTAAGGTTTTTTGGAGATAGTCTAAGTCCAACATACCTGTGCTGGTAAGCGGGAGGGTTTTTAACTGGATATCTAGATTTGAAACGTAGGTCTCTAATACTTTTTGGTAGTGGGGATGTAGCGAATCAGGCACAAAAAATTTAGATTTTTTTGTCAACCGCTGGGCCATAAGGACAGCCTCGGCAAGAGCACTACTTCCATCATAAAGACTAGCGTTAGCGATTTCCATGCCGGTGAGTTGGCAAATGAGGGTTTGGAATTCAAATATAGCTTGGAGAGTACCTTGACTGAGCTCAGGCTGGTAGGGAGTATAACAGGTATAAAACTCAGCACGGGATATAATAGAATCAACTGTGGTGGGGATAAAATGATTATATGCTCCAGCCCCTAGAAAACAATCCCACCTGTCGGCGGAAACATTTTTTTCTCCCATAGTTTTAAAATAATCAATGATTTCCGTTTCAGAAGCCGCATTCGGGATATCAAGAGTATCTTTTAAGCGGACTTTTTCTGGAATTGTTTCAAATAATTTTTCTACTCGATCTACACCGACTACTTTGAGCATAGATTTTTTTTCTTCTGGTGTTATCGAGGTGTAGCGCATGAATGTTTTACGTGGCTTCTTCTTGAGTATATTGAGAATATTCATCGGGTGACATCAGGCCATCCAACTGGGATATATCTTCAAGACGTAGGCGGATGATCCAGCCTTCTCCATACGGTTCTTCGTTGACCTTTTCCGGAGCATCTAACAGGGATTCATTTACAGCTGTTACCGTACCGGTAACAGGAGTAAAGACATCCGACACGGCTTTGACTGATTCAAGAGAACAAAAGGCTTCCTCGGCAGAAAAGCGCTGATCGATGTCAGGCAGATCAACAAAAACCACATCCCCTAATTCGTGCTGAGCATGGTCAGTAATTCCTATGGTAACTACATTATCTGTTTTGGACAGCCATTCATGTTCTTTCGAATATAAAAGATTTTCTGGAATATTCATTATTTCCCCTCACCCATTTTCTACCGAAATCGGTGTTTATCAACAGTGAGTGTTTTTATCCCAAGTACTGAAGGGAATCAACTGTGAAATTTATTTCTTGTGGAATGGAGTCGGGACAACCTTAGCCTTAAGAAGTTTGCCCCGAATTTTAATTTCCAAAGGCTGGCCTAATTCTGTGTATTGAATAGGCAAATAGGTTAATCCCACATATTTACCAAGAAATGGGGCAGGACCTCCACTGGTCACCTCGGAGATTTGTTTCCCACGGATCCAGACTGGATAATGCTCTCTTGCAATTCCTCGGTCTAGCATCTCAAAACCTACAAGTTTGCGTTTAACTCCAGCCCGTTGGGAGTGTTCTAAGGCTTCCTTTCCTATGAAATTATCTTTTTCAAGCTTAACAATCCAAGAGAGATTAGCTTCCCAGGGTGTAGTGGTTTGGTCAATCTCATGCCCATAAAGCGGATAGGACATTTCCAAACGCAGGGTGTTGCGAGCGGCTAGACCTGCCGGCATGATATCAAAAGGGGTTCCAGCATCGAGTATGCTTTCCCATATATCGGGTGCAGCTGCAGTCGGGATATAGATTTCAAAGCCATTTTCTCCTGTATAGCCTGTTCTAGATATTAAGCTCTCAACTTGGTTGATTTTTCCGTGACCGAGCCAATAGTAATGGATAGCGGAAAGGTCAACGTCCGTAAGCCGTTGTAGTGTTTCCTCAGATCGAGGCCCCTGGAGGGCCAACTGAGCGTAGGTAGCACTCCTATCTAGAATTTCTACTGATCCTTCCTGATGTTGACAAATCCACTGGAAATCTTTTTCCTTGTTCGAGGCATTAACACAGATAAAAATGTGCTCAGAGGTTATCCGATATAGAACTATGTCGTCTACAAATGTTCCCTCAGGATAAAGTAATGCAGAATACTGTGCTTGTCCGTCTTTTAATCTTTGGATGTCATTGCAGGTAACTTTCTGAGCCATTGGGATCGCATCTTTTCCTAGAATTTCGATTTCTCCCATGTGACTGACATCAAAAAGTCCGACAGTCTCCCTCACTGCGAAATGTTCGCGGAGGGCACTGCCGTAGTGAACAGGCATTTCCCAACCCGTAAAGTCGATCATACGACCGCCTAGTTTTTTGTGAATGTTGTTCAGAGAAGTTTTACTTAAACCCATTCAGTTAACCTGTGTTTGAAGGCTTGTGTCTAAAGTTTTACTATATGGATACTCACTGTAAAGAAAGCACGAGAAATGCAAACAAAGAGAAGTTATTCTAGGCAAGGTAGTTTGATCGTAATAATGGTGATGGCCTTGACGGCTTCTGTTAAAGGCCAAGTGTTGGAGGGATTTCGACACTATCTGTTTCTTTCCGATCAACGCATTGTCACCGTCGAGCTAATTAACCCGCAAAAGGCAATTCTAAACTATATCAACATTGGTGACACCTATGAGTTTTTTGAGGCCCCCAATTTGCTTGTTCTGGATTCCACCGGCGACTTCTATCATGGTCATGCTGTGGAGGTTGAGAATTTCACAGATCCCAACAAGCGGTTTAAGGTTTCTGAGCTTATTGAGCCCAACACCTATCGAGGCTACACCATTCTGGGTAA